>NZ_LT629700.1:1618835-1942602 GCF_900103625.1 Corynebacterium mycetoides
TTTGCGGAGGAAATCATCATGTGGTGGAACTTCGTCGGCCGCGACCACGAAGAGATCGTACGCGCGCGGCAGCAGTGGCAGGAGCGAACGCAGCGCTTCGGCGAGGTGGAAGGCTACGTCGGCCGCGGCGGGCCAGGCGCGAACGCCGACGGGATGTCCTGGCTGCCCGCGCCTGAGCTGCCGAAGACCTCCATCAGGCCGCGGCGCAACCCCGCGCCCGTGGCCTCGCCCGCCGACCGGGACTGACCGGGACTGACCGGGACTGACCGGGACTGACCGGGGCTAGCTACGGCAGCAGGGTGCGGATGCTCCCCCACGCTGCACACCTCATTGTGCAACTCGGCTTTCGCGCCGGGCGCAATCCCCGCCGGGCAGTATCCTTGGAAACCATGATCATCTCGCTGCTGATGACAATCGAGGGCTCCCAGCCAGTCATCTCCCGCCTGGTCAACGTGGAAGACTCCATGCACCTAGGGGCGCTCTCGCACGTCATAGACGCCGCCTTCGGCTTCTCCGGCGGCGAGAGCCACATGTACATGACCGCCGGCGCCGGCCCGCGCGACGTCATCACCACCAACCCCAGCGAAGACGAGCGCGCGGAGACCGAGGTGACGGTGGCGGGGATGCCCCCGACAACCTACGTCTACGACCCCTCGGCCAATTGGAACATCCACGTCGAGGTCCTGGGCACCTCGCGGCTGGACGGTCCGACGCCCCTGCTTATCGACGCCCACGGTCCCGACGTTGTCGAGGCCTGCAACGGGCCGGCCCTCATGAGCAAGTTTCACGTGGAAGCGCGCCGCATCGCCGCCGGCCTCGATCCGAACATGGAGGTCGCCCCGCTGCTGCTGAGCTTCCTGCCGGTGATGAGCCCCGAGCGGCTCCTGCAGCGGCTCACGCAGGCGGATGCTGTCACCGTGGCCGAGCGGATCAGTTTCGTCGCGGAGGACCTGATGATCGATTCCGCGAGCTCCATGGAGGAGGACCCCCGGGCGCCCCAGTTCGCGGCGGAGTTCGAGGACTTCCTCGAGTCACGCCCCGACCTGATGGAGATCCTTGCACTGGATCCGAACCCCGAGCACAACCCTGCGCTGCTGGCGGCCATGGCGGGATTCTTCGAGGACAAGCTGGCCCACAATCCCTTCGATCCCCTGGAGCCGTTCGATCCCGTCTTCGGGGAATTCGACGAGTATTGCCCGCCCGACCTGGTGCAGGAGAAGATCGTCTCCATCCTGCGGCACTTCGCCACCCCCGTGAAGCTCACGGCGAGCGGCTATCTTCCGTCCCAAGTGGTGCGCGCCGTCGGCCACGAGCTGGGGTGCGACACGCCCCAGAAGCGCCCACGCGAATCTTCCCTGCCGCTGTTGGCAACCACCCGCTCCATCCTCACCGGCGCCGAACTACTCATGGTCAACGGCGGTGTGGTGCAGTTGACGGAGAACGGCGAGATGCTCGTGGAGGGCGAGGCGAGCCTGGACGAGCTCACCGACGACCTCCGCGCCGGTTTCGAGCAGACGCTCGGCCCGCAGGAGTGGCGGGCGATGGTGCGCTGGGTGGCCAAGGAAAACGACATCATCGCGGGGGACACGGGGCCGCGCAGCGTGCCGACCAACCTGAAGAGGAATTACCAGCTGCTCCAAGCCCTGCGGGTGGTGGAGGAGTCCGAGTGCCCGCCGGGGTTCTACGTCACCCACGGCGGCTGCCTGCTCATCGAGCGGATGCTACGGGACGACGAGCAATAGCGCGAGCCCGATGGCGCCGAGCAGCAGGAGCATGGCGGTGACCAGGGCGACCCCCGCCAGGTTGGGCACGGCGTGTTCGTGGGCCAGCTCGGAGGCCTGGTCGCGGTAGATCCGCCTGTTGAGGAAAATAAGCGCCAGCGCCACGACTGCCAGCAGGATGATCACCGGGAACACCACGTCCGGGTACGCGCCGGACCAGCGCAGCAGCGTCATCGAACACACCATCATGGCCAAAGCGGTGCGGGTCCAGCTCATCGCCGTGCGTTCGGGCTGCAGGCCCGCGTCGGAGAGGGGAATGCTCACGTTTTTACAGCACCCCCATGAGCACGATCACGGAGGCGACAAAGATGCCGATCCCGAGCGCGGGGACGATAGCGGGGGCCGGCAGCGGGCGGTTGTTGCGCAGCGCGCGCTCCACGCGGGCCCACCGCAGTGCGGCGCCCGCGGAAATGGCCATCCCCAGCACAATCACGACGGCGGCCGCCACCGTGCGCAGTTGGGGCGGGATGCCGGGGATCTGAAACGCTTCAAGCGCGATGCCGCCCGCCAGGAACGCCAGCGCAGTGCGCGTCCAGGCGAGGAAGGTGCGCTCATTGGCGAGCGTGAAGCGCGGATCCGGTTCCTCCCCGTCCGGAAAAACGGCCCGTGTGAACCATCCACGTTGCTCACTCATGGTCCCCCACTCTAGGCCAGCTCCCTCAGGCCAGCATCGCCGCGAGGAAGGGGACGATGAGCACGATGGCGCCGGCCACGATGATCCACACCCCGGTCACCAGGTCGCGGGGAGAGAGCCTGGCGGCAACCCATCCGCCCAGCGCAGCGCCGGCGGTGTTGTACACGAGGTCATCAATGTCCGAGTAGCCGGACGCGGTGACAAATTGGGTGATCTCGATCCCCAGACTCAGCGCGAGTCCCACCAGCGCCCCGCGGCGCGCGTTGCATACGAGGAACCCGACGGGGAGAAAGAGGCCCACGTTGCCCAGGAGGTTCTGCAGGGGGCCGTACCACACCGTCGGGTCCCAGAACTCGTTGAACGGCACAAGCCGGATTTCGCGGCGCGCCTGCGCCGAGCTGTTCCACAGCTCGCCCAGTTCCACGTGCGCCTTGCCCACGGTGTAAAACACCACCACGACAAGCACGAGCAGCCATGCGGCTGCGCGCAGGGCCTGGTACATGCGGCGAGTGGAGTCAGTCACCGTGAGAACACTAGTTCCTCCACCTGACGCGGCAGTGGACGTAGGCTGGGAGCATGAAACAGACATTGCTGATGACGGAAAACGGACCCGAGATCGTGGACACGCTGGACGAGTACGCGGGCGAGGGCGACACCCTAATCGAGGTCACGCATTCCTCGGTGAACTACAAGGACGCCATGGCGCTCGGCGGCGTCAAGGGCATTTTGCGCGAAACGAACATGGTGCCCGGCATCGACGCGGTGGGCACCGTGGTGGAATCCCCCTCCCTCGAGCCCGGCACGCTGGTCACGGTGAACGGGTGGGGCATCGGCGAGCGCCGCAACGGCGGCTACACCCCCTGCCTGCGCATCGACGCGGACAAGGTGACGACGGTGCCCTCGCTTTTCGACGCCCCCACCGCCGCAGCCCTCGGCACCGCCGGCTACACCGCGGGCCTCTCCGTGGCAGGGTTCGAGCGCGCCGTGGAGTCGGGCCCGAAGGACCTGCATCCGAACGGAAAGGTGGACGGCCCGATCCTGGTCACCGGCGCCACCGGCGGCGTCGGCTCCGTTGCCGTCCAGATGCTCGCCGCGCGCGGCTACGAGGTGCACGCGATGACTGGGCGGGTGGAGGAATACCGGGATTACCTGACCGGCCTCGGCGCCTCCGAGGTCGTCGACCGCGCTGACTTCGCCGAGGCCGGCAAACCGCTGCAAAAGGCGCGGTACGCAGGCGCGATCGACACCGTGGGCTCCACCATCCTGGCCAACGTGATCGCGCAGCTGAGCTGGGGCGGGATTGTCACCGCCTGCGGCATGGCCGCCGGCAACGACCTGCCCGCCTCCGTACTGCCGTTCATCCTGCGCGGCGTGCACCTCGTGGGAATCAACTCCGTGGATGCGCCGAACGGCCTGCGCGAGGAGGCGTGGGACCTCCTCGCGCAGGCCGTTGATGTGGAGCAGCTCCGCTCCGTGACCACCACCGTCGATCTGGCGGGGGCGATCGAGGTCGGGGCGAAGCTTCTCGACGGCGCGCACCACGGACGCACCGTGGTCACGCTTTAGAACGCTAGAACTGGTTCGGTGTCTCCGTCGGCACCGGGCCGCCGGAGACCTGGCGGTAGGCGTACGCCATGGCCAGAATGCTGGCCGGGGTGATAATGATGGCCGCCAGGCCGAAGGTGATGACGACGACGATGCCCAGCAGGAAGGAAATCAGCCCGAACAGCAGCAGCTGGCCGTAGTTGCGGGTGCCCGCCCGGAAGCCCTCGCCGATGCACGCTGTAAACGGCGCGGCGTTGTCTGCCGCGTACCAGTACTGGAACATGAACAGCGGCGAGATGAGGTAGAGCAGGAACATCGTCACGCCGAGCAAGCCCAGGATCGCGCCCAGCGCCGGCAGAATGGCCATCGGGTCGTTCTCGATCTGGACGGGATCCAGCGAGCGGATCGCCTCCATCGCGTTCCCGCCGAAGAGGGAAGCGGCGATGAAGAAGACGACGAGGGAGATCGCGCCGAGAATCACGGCCATGAGGACGAGCATGCCCAGCGTGTTCCCGTACGCCGGCGCCTTCATGCCGTCGAACCTCCAGTGGCGCGACAGTGTCTGCAGCAGCGCGAACGAGTAGGCGAAGGGGGCGAGGAAGAGGATCGCGAACTGCACGACGGCCCCGAGCGGCGGGAAAATCAGATTGAACACCATGGGCGCCACGACGGCGATGAGCCCGATGACGATCCACAGCTTCCAGTTGGCGAAGGTCTGCTTGAAACCGAATCCCCACGCCTCGAGGGCGTTCATCTTGCCGGTGCCCTTGACGTGCAGCCACCCGTTGACCTGAGGGTCATTCACGGGGTGGAGCTGTGTTCCGTCGCCGTAGGTGCCGTCAACCAGGGTTGTGCCGTGGAAGCGGGTGGCTCCGTGCCCTGCCGCCGCGGCATTCACGTCGAACTGCGTGAAGTCTGAGACGCCGGGGGAGTAGGGGTCTTGCTCGCTACCGTAACCGTTGTAACCGGTGTAACCGTTGTAGCCGGTGTAGCCGGAGCTGTCGGGGGTTCCGTAGGTGCCCTGGCCGTAATTCTCCGGGTGGTTCTCCGGGTGGTTGTCCTGCGGGTCGGTTCCGCCGGTGTATCGGGTGGACATCGATGCGCCTTTCCTTGAGCCAACATGTGCTTTTCTTGGACGCTTTGAGAATATCAGTCCACCTATACCCGCACCCGGCGGGCGAGCGGCTACTTCACCACCAGGTTCACCATCCGGCCCGGGACGACAATGGTCTTGACCACGTTCTTTCCGTCGATGAGCTCGGCCACGCGGGCGTCGGCAAGCGCGGCGGCTTCAATCGCCTTCTGGTCGGCGTCGGCGGGCACGTCAATGCGGGCCTTGACTTTGCCGTTGATTTGGACGGGGATTTCGACGGTGTCGTCGACAAGCAGGGCTTCGTCGAAGTCGGGGAACGGCTCGAAGGTCACAGTGTCCGGGTTGCCCAGCCGCGACCAGAGCTCCTCCGCGATGTGCGGGGCGAGGGGGGCGACCATCTGCACGAGCGGCGCCACGGCTGCGCGCGGCACCGGGCCGTCGTACGTCTTGGTCAGGTAGTTGACAAACTCGATGAGCTTGGCCACCACGGTGTTATCGCGCAGGTTCTCGTAGTCCTCGCGCACCCCGGCGATGGTGCGGTGCAGCGCCTTCGCGTCCTCCGTACTCAGCTCGAGATCCGCGGCCCGCAGCTCGCCGGTTTCCTCGTCCACCACGAGGCGCCAGAGGCGCTGCAGGAAGCGGTGCGAGCCCACGACATCCTTGGTGGCCCACGGGCGCGACGTATCCAGCGGGCCCATGGACATCTCGTAGACGCGCAGGGTGTCGGCGCCGTAGTCGCGGCCGATCTCATCCGGGGCGACAGCATTCTTCAACGACTTGCCCATCTTGCCGTACTCCTGGGTGACCTCCTGGCCCTCGTAGAAGTACTTCCCGTCACGCTCGACCACCTCGGCGGCCGGGACGTAGACGCCACGGGAATCCGTGTAGGCGTAGGCCTGGATGTAGCCCTGGTTGTACAGGCGGCGGTACGGCTCGCGGGAGGTGACAAAGCCCAGGTCAAAGAGCACCTTGTGCCAGAAGCGGGCGTAGAGCAGGTGCAGCACCGCGTGCTCCACGCCGCCGACGTAGAGGTCCACGCCGCCCGGGTCGTTCTCCCCGCGCGGGCCGGTCCAGTAGCGCTCGTTCTCCAGCGCGCAGAACTCCTCCTGGTTGGTGGGGTCGATGTAGCGCAGCTGGTACCACGACGATCCCGCCCACTGCGGCATGACGTTGGTGTCGCGGTAGTAGGTCTTCTCGCCCTCGCCCAGATCGAGGGTGACCTCCACCCAGTCGGTGGCCTTGGCCAGCGGGGGAGCGGGAACGGAGTCCGCGTCGTCCGGGTCGAAGGAGACGGGGTTGTAGTCGTCCACCTGCGGCAGCTCCACCGGCAGCATGTCCTCGGGCAGAGAATGGGCCTGGCCGTTCTCGTCGTAGACGATGGGGAAGGGCTCGCCCCAGTAGCGCTGCCGGGCGAAGAGCCAGTCACGCAGCTTGTACTGGATGCGCTCCTCGCCGTGGCCGTTTTCCACGAGCCAGCTTATCGACGCCTCAATCGCGTCACCCTTGGCCCTGCCGTTGAGGTCCAACCCCGAGTCGTTGGCAGAGTTAATATGCGGCGCATCGCCCGTGAACGCCTCTGCCGACACGTCGGACTCGAGCACCGGGACGATGGGCAGGCCGAAGACCTGGGCGAACTCGTAGTCGCGCTCGTCGTGGGCGGGCACGGCCATGATCGCGCCGGTGCCGTAGCCGGTGAGCACGTAGTCCGCGATGAACACGGGCACCCGCTCGCCGTTGACGGGGTTGACGGCAAACGAGCCGAGGAACACGCCCGTCTTTTCCTTGTTCTCCTGGCGCTCCACGTCGGACTTGGCGGCGATGGCCCGCCTGTAGGCGGCCACCGCCTCGGCGGGCGTGGCCTGCCCGTTGGTCCAGGCGGGGTTAACGTCGGCGGGGTAGGAGGCGGCCACCAGGGCGTCGACAAGCTCGTGCTCGGGGGCGAGGACGACGTAGCTGGCGCCGAAGAGCGTGTCCGGGCGGGTGGTGAAGACATCGATCGCGCCGGCGTCGGATGCGAAGGACACCTGCGCGCCGCGGGAACGGCCGATCCAATTGCGCTGCATGGACTTGACCTTCTCCGGCCAGTCGAGCAGCTCGAGGTCGTCGAGAAGGCGGTCGGAGTAGGCCGTGATGCGCATCATCCACTGGCGCAGGCGCTTACGGAAGACAGGGTAGTTGCCGCGCTCGGAGCGGCCGTCCGCGGTGACCTCCTCGTTCGCCAGCACCGTGCCCAGGCCCGGGCACCAGTTGACCATGGAATCGGAGAGGTAGACGAGGCGGAACTCATCAATCGCGGCGTGCCTTTCCGCGGTGGTCAGGTCGCGGAAGTCGCGGCCGTCCTTGGTGGTGCGCGCGCCCGTCATCAGATCGCGCACCAGATCCTCGATGGGGCGGGCCTTCTGCTGCTCCTCGTCGAACCAGGCGTTGTAGATCTGCAGGAAGATCCACTGCGTCCAGCGGTAGAAATCCTTGTCCGTGGTGGCCACCGCGCGGCGGCGGTCATGCCCCAGACCCAGCGCGTCGAGCTGGCGGGTCATGTTCTCGATGTTCGCCTCGGTGGTCGTGCGCGGGTGGGTGCCCGTCTGGATCGCGTACTGCTCCGCCGGCAGGCCGAACGCGTCGTAACCGAGGGTGTGCAGCACGTTCTTGCCCAGCATACGGTTGTAGCGGGCGTAGACGTCGGTGGCGATGTAGCCCAGCGGGTGGCCCACGTGCAGGCCGGCGCCCGAGGGGTAGGGGAACATGTCCTGGACGTTGAGTTTGTCCGCGGGCAGCTCCTCACCGGTGGCGAGATCCCCCACCGGGTTCGGCGCGTTGAATGTGCCGTTGTCGCGCCAGTAGCGCTGCCACTTCTGCTCGATCTCATTCGCCAGCCCCGCCGTGTAGCGGAAGGCGGGCCCCTCGGTCGCGTTAGTCATGCTTAGACAGTGTAGTGGGTGGCCACCGGGTCCTCGGACCCGAGGAGCCAGGTCACCACGATCGCGCCGGGGTCCGGCACGTCCTTCGTGGACTCGCCGAGGTAGGAGGCGCGGCCCTTCTTCGCCGAGATCTCGCGGGTGTGCGCCACGCCCTCGACGGCCGCCTCGCGGGCGGCGGCCATGGCCTCCTCGAGCGGGGTGCCGGGGTCGATCTCCGCCAGCGCCCGAGCGGCGGGGTAGAGGGCGTCCACCATCGTCTTGTCACCGTACTCCGCCCCGCCGAGCTCGTGGATGGCCTCGTACGCGCTGTTCAGCCCCGCCGCGAGCGACTCCGTGGTGAGGCGGTCCTCCACGGCGTGGGAGAGCTCGGTGAACAGGGTGCCGAAGACGGCTCCCGATGTTCCCCCGGAGCGCACGAGGCAGCGGTGGGCGAGGCCCTCGAGGATGTCGCCGTCGCGGCCTCGCAGGGGCAGCTCGATGTCGCCGAAGGCAGCGTCGATGTTGGCGCCGAAGTCGCCGTCGCCGGCGATGCGGTCCAGCTCGGTGAGGTCGTCCACGCCCGCCTGGGCCCGCTCGATGAAGCCCGTCAGCCAGAGGTTCTCCTCGCCGGTCTCCGGCAGCTTGTCGGCGAAGCTCATCTCCGCCGGGGCAAACGTTGCCTCGGTGCCGATTGCGGCGGGCCAGGCCGGGGCGGCCGTGGGGGCGTCGAGAAGCTCTGCGATCTCGTCGTTGCAGCGCGTGAGCGTGACGGACACGCCGTGCATGTTGACGGAGGTGACGAAGGTGCCGTTGAGGCTGCGGCGCACGGTGATGCCGCGCTCGGCGAGCCAGGTGAGCACCTCGCCGAACACGAGGTGGATCTCGAGCAGGGTGGTGCCGCCGAGCCCGTTGGTCAAGCAGACGACCTCGTCGCCGTCTGCGAGCCCGAGCGCCTCGACGATGCCGGGCAGGATCGCCTCGACGATGTCGCGCGCCGACTTGATCTTCTCGCGGGCCACGCCACGCTCGCCGTGAATACCCACGCCGACCTCCATGTCGCCGCTGTCCAGGTCGAAGGTGTCGCGGCCCGAGGTGGGCAGGTATCCCGGCGCGAGCGCGACGGCCATGCTGCGGGAGTTGTCGGCGACCCACTGGGCCTTCTCCCGCACCGTCTCGAGGTCGTCTCCGCGGCGGGCGGCGGCGCCGGCAACCTTTTCCACGAGGATGGTGGCTGCGGTGCCGCGCCGGCCGGGCCCCTCCTCGTCGCCCCGCTCGGTGGCGATGTCCTCCTTGACCACCACGGTGGCGGTCTCCACCTCCGGGGTCATGCGGCAGGCGACGGAGAAGTTCATCACGTCGCCGGTGTAGTTCTTCACCACGTGCAGCACCCCGCGGCCCTGGTCCGCCCACGCGGTCGCCTCCGCGATCTGCACGGCGTTGGGGGAGGTGAACAGGTGCCCGGGGCACGCCGCGGCGAGCATGCCCCGGCCGATGAAGCCGCTGTGCATGGGCTCGTGGCCCGAGCCGCCGCCCGAGATCACGGCGACGGCCGGCTCCCCGCTGTCGGTGACCACGGGGGAGGCCTGGTGGATGAAGCCCGCCGGGTTCCACTCCGCATCCGGGTGGGCGGCGACGGTGCCTCCCACCGCCTCCGCCGAGAAATCGTGCGGGTTGTTGCGGAAGGAGCGCAGGGGCGGTGAGGGCTGTGCGTTGTCGGCCATGCACAAAAGGATAATGAAAGTCGCTACTCGCACATAACGCCGTGGTCGCCTAGGGTGGGGCGCCAGAGGATCTCCCGACAGAAAGCAAAGACGATGACCGTTTCCCATACACAGGACAAGATGTACACGGGGCCTTCCCGCTACGTGCAGGGCATCGACCTTATTGACCGCGCCGCACACTACCTCAAGCCGCTCGGTTCGGCCCCGCTCATCATCGCCGACGAGGTCGTCTGGGACATCGCGGGCCAGATGCTTCAGGACAGCCTTCGCGGCGACGGGATGGAGGCCACGCACGAGGTTTTCGGTGGCGAGGCTTCTCTGAACGAGATCGGCCGCATTGTGGAGAAAGCACAGGCGGGCGAAACCGACGTGATCATCGGCCTCGGCGGCGGCAAGACCATCGACACCGCCCGCGCCGTGGCCGACAAGCTTTCCCTGCCAGTAGCAATTTTCCCCACTGCCGTGTCTGCCGACGCGCCGACCGCCCGCGTCTCCGTGATCTACACCGACGAGGGCGTGTTCGACTCCTACCTCTTCTACGACCGCAACCCAGACCTCGTGGCGGTGGACACCCGCGTCATCGCGAACGCGCCCGTGCGCACGCTTCGCTCCGGGCTTGGCGACGCCCTCGCAACCCTCGTGGAGGCCCGCGCCGTGCACCGCGCCAACGGCCGCCGCATGGACGACTCCTCCCGCCCCACCTTGGCCGGCCTGGCGCTGGCGGAAAAGTGCGAGGAGACGCTCTTTGCCTACGCCCACCAGGCGCTGAAGGACGCGGAGGAGCACATCGTTTCCCCGGCACTCGAGGCCATCTGTGAGGCGAACACGCTGCTGTCCGGCCTGGGCTTCGAAAACGGGGGGCTGGCCGCCGTCCACGCGATCCACAACGGCTTCACCGCCCTCGACGGCGACATCCACCACATGTCGCACGGCGAGAAGGTGGCCTTCGGTATCGGCGTGCAGCTCATGCTCACCGGCGCCACCCGCGAGGAGGCCGACCGCTACTTCGGCTTCCTCCAGTCCGTCGGCCTGCCGACCACCCTGGAGGAGATCCACCTCGCCGACGCCACCGACGACGACCTGTACAAGATCGCCGAGCTCGCCTGCTCCAGCGAGGAGACGCTGAAGCAGATGCCGGGCGAGCACACCCCAACCGACGTCGTGCAGGCGATCCGCGCGGCGGACCGCTACGCCCGCTCGCTGCGCGAGCGCAACGCTCAGTAGTCCCTTCACGTTCCGAGCTGATACGTTTTTTGGGAAAATCACTCGCATCCCGCGAGAGGTTCCCGAGAGAGGTTAAGCATGGAAAATTGGACCCCTGTGCTGGGCGCAGGCCCGTTATTGGCTATTACCGCTGCGGCAGTGGCGCTGATTTTGGTGATGGTCATCGTCTTGCGCGTCCACGCGTTCCTGGCGCTGATCATCGCCTCCGCACTGACCGCCATCGCCGCAGGCATCCCGCTGAGCGGCGTCGTACCCACGATGACGCAGGGTTTCGGCAGCACGCTCGCATCCGTCGCGCTCCTCGTGGGGCTCGGCGCGATGGTGGGGCGGCTCGTGGAGGTCTCCGGCGGGGCAAAATCGCTTGCCGAGGCCCTAGTCAACGCCTTCGGTGAGCACCGCGCGCCCCTCGCCCTCGGGGTGGCCTCGCTCATCATGGGCTTCCCCATCTTCTTCGACGCGGGCTTGATCGTCATGCTGCCCATCATCTTCGCTGTGGCTCGCCGCCTCAACGGCCCGCTTCTGGCGTACGGCATTCCGGCGGCCGGCGCGTTCTCCGCGATGCACGTCTTCGTTCCCCCGCACCCCGGCCCCGTCGCCGCCGCCGAATTCTTCAGCGCCCGGATGGACTTGGTGCTGCTCTTCGGCCTGATCGTGGCCCTGCCCACCTGGTACGTCTCCGGATACCTGTGGGGCGTGTTCCTGGGCAAGAAGTACCCGTTCACTGTTTCCGACGCGCTGATCGGGCGCGAGATCGACGACGCCGACCTTCCGCGCACCCCTGCGGGCCCCGGCGCGGTGGTGTTCATCCTGCTCCTGCCCATGCTGCTCATCTTCGGTAACACGGGCCTGAACGCGCTGGCTACGGCGGGCGTGATTCCGGAGGATGCCAACTGGGTGGAATTCTTCTCCTTCCTCGGCCAGACCCCGATCGCGCTGCTGATTACCGTGTTGGTGGCGATGGTTCTGCTGGGCACCCGGGGCGGTTTCTCCCGCGATCGCATCGAGAAGATTGTGGACAGCGCTCTCGGCCCGGTGTGCGCCGTCATTCTGATTACCGGCGCCGGCGGGATGTTCGGCGGCGTGCTGCGCACATCCGGCATCGGTGACGCACTGGCGGACTCCATGGCAGGCCTCGGCATCCCCGTCATCCTCGCCTGCTACCTCATCGCGCTCGCGCTCCGCCTCGCCCAGGGGTCGGCAACGGTCGCGCTGACCACGGCGGCCGCTCTCATGGTCCCCGCCGTGGAGGCCGGCGGCTATTCGGCGACCCAGCTCGCGCTCGTGGTGCTGGCCACCGCCGCCGGCTCGGTCTTCGGCAGCCACGTCAACGACTCCGGTTTCTGGCTGGTCGGCCGGCTCATGGGAATGGACACCGCGACCACGCTCAAGACGTGGACCGTCAACCAGGTCCTCGTCAGCGTGGTTGGCTTCGCCATCATTCTGGCGATGTTTGGCGCAGCCACCGCGCTGCGTTAAGCGCAATCTCCTCGGGGGGAGAGGAGACATCGAAGACATGACCGGCTTCGTCATCACCCAGCGGCTCGAGGGTGGCGAACTGGCTGTTGAGCAGCTCGGGCGGCATGAAATGGCCGGGCCGAGTTTTCATGCGCTCATACAGAAGGTCAAAGGACCCGACGAGGTGCACGAAGTAGACATCGGGGGCATAGCGGCGAATCAGGTCGCGGTAGGCGCGCTTTAGCGCGGAGCATCCGAGCACGAGGCCTTCGGGGTGCTCCGCCAGCCGCTTGCCGACGGCTTCGAGCCAGGGCGCCCGGTCGACGTCGTTAAGCGGCTGGCCCGATGCCATCTTCTCCACATTCGCGCGCGGGTGGAGGTCATCCCCGTCGAGGTAGTCCAGCCCGAGGATCGCGGCGAGGTGCGCACCCACCGTCGACTTCCCCGAGCCGGACACACCCATGACGACAACACGCAGCGCAGGTATGCCAGGGTTCATCGGGCCAAGTTTACCTTCCGCATGACATCTCTAGCGGAAGATCTCCCACACGGATACGGCCATGATCACCACACCCATGACGCCGACGATAAGCGCGTCGGGGCGGTTGGCGTAGTGGGCGTAGGCCTTGGCCCTGCGGAACAGCAGGAACGGCACGAGGTAGACCAAGAACGTCATGAAGATGCCGCCGATGACGGAGATGAAGTCGAGGATCGACGGGTTGATTACCGCAACCGCCACCCCGGTGATGAAGACGAACGCAAGCACCGACCCACGCAGCACGCGGTCACTGATTCCGTGCGTCGCCTGCGGCGCGATGACGCGCACCAGGTAGGTGGTGCCCTCCTCCGTGCCCAGGAGGTGGCCGAAGTAGGAGGACGCGATTGCGCAGATCGCGACAATCGGGGTGATCACTGCCATGAACGGGGTGTTGGTGACGTTGGCGAAGTAGCTGAGCACGGGCAGGTTCTGGGCGGTCGCCTCCTCGAGACCGCGCGCCCCCAGCGCGAGCGTACACGACCACACGAAAAACATGGTGAAGGCGACGAGCAGGGCAGAGGTGATCAACTCGATGCGCGAGACCTGCCGCTCAGTCGCGGCGACGTCACCGTTTTTGGCCTTCTGCACGTCGAGGGCGAACTGCGAGATCGCGGCCATGTGGCTGAAGGAGAACACGAGCACCGGCAAGATCAGCAGCAGCGCCTGCCACGGCGGAGTCGGCGACTCGTACGAGCGGAAGCTCGCGAGATCCCACCGGGGGATGAGGTAGACCGACACACCGGCCAGGGAGACGATAAGGGGGTAGACGAGGATGTTCGCGAACCACAGTGTCGCCTTCTTGCCCAGGGCGAAAGCTCCGGTTAACAGGCCGACGCACACCGTGGCCAGCAACACGCGGTTGACCTGGCCCAGGTGCATCTGGTTGACCAGGAAACTGTCCATCGTGTTGGTGATCGATATCGCGTAGACCAGTACCGTGGGGTAAATGGCCAACCAGTACATCACGGCGGTGATCACGCCGCGCTTGCGCCCCGTCAAAGCGGTAACTACCTGCAGCACGTCGAGCCCTTTCTCGGGCGAGGCGCCGACAATGCGGGCGTACATGCGGTGGGAGAAGAAGACGAGGGGACCGATGAAAATGGTGGCGATCACCAGGGGCCAGAACCCGAAGCTGCCGGCGTTGAGCGGGAGGAAGAGGATTCCGGCCCCCACCGCCGTGCCGAAGAGCGTGATCACCCATGACAGGAAGGTGCCGTTCGGGTCAGAGCCCCGTCGGTTGAGGCGAATCTGATCCGCGTCGGCGGGGGTGAGGTTCTCCATGTGGAACTCATCGCGCGCCTGCTTCAGGTGCTCCTCGCTGTGGAGCTCCGGCAAGGCGGGGCCCGGCTGGCTGTCGGAGCCGTTGTTGTGAGTTGGGGTCATGACTTCCTTGTTTCCGTGCCCGTTAACGGGCGCTGCCGATGATGCCGCGAGGCAAGTGACCGGATTGATGTTAGTGGCACCAATTACCCGGCAGAAGGTTGCGCAGCCCCTCTACGTCGGGGCGGGGTTTAGTGAGCGACCTTGAAGTATGCGCAACTCTCGTCACCCTGGGCAGTGCCAGCCAGTGACAATGGATTCGCATAAGGAGTTAACGTGAAGATCGATCTCAGCAACCGTTTCAAAGACAAAACCGTCATTATCACCGGTGGCGCGTCGGGCTTGGGCCTCGCCGCCGCCGAGCGTATCGCCGCCGAGGGGGGCAGCCTCCTGCTCGTGGATATGAACGAGGACGGCCTCGCCGACGCCAAGAAGAACCTCGAATCCGACTACCCGGGCGTGAAGGTGGAGACTTTCGCCGCGGACGTCTCCCAGGAGGAGCAGGTTAAGGCGTACGTGGATAAGGCCATCGAGGTGTTCGGACAGATCGACGGCTTCTTCAACAACGCCGGTATCGAGGGCAAGCAGAACCTCACCCACGAGTTCGGGGCCGATGAGTTTGCGAAGGTCATCGGCGTGAACCTCAACGGCGCCTTCTTCGGAATGCAGGAAGTGCTCAAGCACATGAAGGAGCGCGGTTACGGGCGCATCGTGAACGCGGCGTCCGTCGGCGGCATCCGCGGCGTGGGCAACCAGTCCGGCTACGCCGCCTCCAAACATGGCGTAGTGGGCCTTACCCGCAACTCCGCCCGCGAGTACGGCCAGGACGGCATCTCCATCAACGCCATTGCTCCCGGCGCGATCATGACCGACATGGTGGAGAAGTCCCTGCGCCAGATGGGCGGCGACGATTGGGAAGCCGCAGGCAAGGAGTTTGTCAAGGTCAACCCGAAGAACCGCTTCGGCAAGCCGGAGGAGGTTGGCGCGCTTGTCGCGTTCCTGCTCTCCGAGGAGTCCGGGTTCATCAACGGCACCGTCGTCCCGTTCGACGGCGGCCAGCACGCCATGTACTAGTGAGGCGCTACCCCTCGGTTGACTGCTCCTGCCATTGAAGCGCGCAACCCAGCGCCTCGAGCACCTCGTAGGCCTCGGTCGTCGCCTCTGCCAGCGAGTGCTCGAGGTCATCTCCGCCGGCGGTGATGTCTACGACGGCCCTATCCGCCTCCGCGGAAATTTCCTGCACAATCCAGTCGGAGCGCCCGCGTACCCCGAGGGCATCGACCGACAGATCCTCCATCCATTCCATGACGGAGTCGCGGGCGTGTTCGCCAGTGACAGTCAGTCGTACGCGTGCCCGCGCGTCGTCGTTAGCGGCGACAGCGCTCAGCCAGTCCCGGTTGACCTCGTAGCGGTTGCTCATGGGTACCAAGGGTAGTTAAACATCCTGCTCGACGGCGTAGCTGAGTGTTTCCTTTCCTTCTGCCACCGGCACCATATAGGCCGCGGGAGTATAGCGCCTGGGCAAGTCGAGCCCTTTCCCGCTGCAATCACCGCGCGGGAGGAATACACTTTATGTTCATGATCGGCTACGTTAAACGTATTCTCGTAGGTTTCGCAGCCGGGGCGTGTGTCAGCTGCTTCGCCGTCCCCGCGGCTGCCGCTGCCCCCGCTCCGGGGAACCTGGGTGCTGTCCCGCCGCGGACGAGCATCTCGTTCACGCACTCCCCGAGCGGAACGACGGTGGGCACACCCAACCAGCACGAGTCCCGGCCGGGTCTCTCGCTGGTGAAGCTCTACATCGCCGATTACGTGTACGATCACGGCACCGAGGCGGAAAAGGCAGCTGCGTTCCGGATGCTGCAAACCTCGGACGACGCGATCGCGCTGTCCCTGTACACCGCCTACCCCCAATCGATCGCGGTGACCGCCGAGAAGTACGGCCTAGGTGACACCCACGCGGCGAGCCACTGGGGCAACAGCACGACTTCCACCTACGACGCTTCCACGTTTTTGGAGGCGCGCAAGCGCGACCACGGCTTGCAGGATCCCATTTTGGTCGCCCTCGCCACCGCCACACCGGTCGCCGCCGACGGGTACGCGCAGAACTACGGCACCGCGCTGGTTCCGGGGGTTATCGGCACCAAGTGGGGGTGGTCGGATGACCGGGCCTCAGTGCATGCGAGCGCCTCGTACGGCACCGACTTCAGCATGTCCGCGCAGACGTACGGCCCGGCAACCCAGCTCACGGCGGATGTGTTGGAGGCCTTCCCGAGCGGTTCCCCCGCACAGCGAGCGCTTGTCGACGCCACCATGGCAGCGCACTCAGCGGTCGACTCGGCCGCTGCGGCCGTTGGCTCCGTCCCAGGTTCCTCCGGCGCCGCTGCGTCGGGTGCCGACACCGCGCATGCGGGCATCGACAGCGCGTCCGCACAGGTGAGAGCGCTCATGGCTACGCCCTAGTAGCTGCTCGAACCGCCCGAGCCCGAAAAGCCGGAGCTGAAGGACGAATTGGTGCTGGAGGACGATTGCGCAGCCCGCTCCGCCTCAACGTTTGAGTCGTGCCAGCTGCTCATGGCCACGTACGGCACGTAGCCGGAGTAGTGGAAGCTGGTGTCGTAAATCGCGGGGCGTTCAAGCTTCGTGTGCTCCGTGACGTCGCTGAACTCCTTGCGCTTGACTGCGTCGAGAAGCACGCGGTAGTCACCCAGAACGCGCACGAACTTGTCCAGGAACTGCGGGTCGGTGGGGTTGCGGTCGAGCTCGTCGACCCGGGACTCCAGGTTCGCCAGCTCCGCCTTGATGCCCTTGTCTCTCACACCGAGACGCGCCTGCATGATGTCCTCCCGGATGTCTGTCAGATCCGAGCGGCGCGCGGCGGCATCTCCGTTTTCCACTGCGAAGAGGCGGTTGATGTTGTCTTCGGCGTTGGATGTGTGGCGAACGGACTCCGCGGCGTCCGCTAGCTGCTTGCGGTGCTCCCACACCTGTTTGTCGTCGTCCATGTTTATGCTGGCGATCCCGCCCGCGCCAGATACGGTCTCGTGCAGCCCCAGGAAGCGGTCGCGCACCTCGGCCCACTGCGCCCGCATTTCCTTATCCGCAAACGCGCTGCTGAGCGAGTTGGCGCGGATGTCTACCTCGTTCAGCCGCTGCCCCAGCTGCGCGTACTCGCGGGTGACCAGCTCAAAGTCCTCGCGGCCCTGGGCCACGGCCCTGCGGCGTCGGTTGATGGAACCGACGGTGAAGGCGGATCCCGCCAAGCCCACTCCGCCGGCGAGAACTCCCGCGGCAACGCCGCTGCCGATTCTGTCGCCCCTCGCGTCACCAATGACGTAGGACTCAATGTCCGCGGCATCCATGGCCGTGCTAGCGCCGGCGAACATTGCCGCCGGGATGTTGTTGTCGCGCATGCCCGGCTTCATGGCGTCGTTTACCCTCTCCAGCCGCTCACCTTCGCGCAGGTAGAGCTGATCGGCGACGTCCTCGCCGCCGAATGCGAACACCTGACGCTGCTCGGTGCCGGCGCCGATGATGAGCACCCCGTCGGCGAATGTGTCCTCGCGGATCTGGTCGGGATAATTGTCACGCATGAACTCCTCGACGGTGTCGTTGACATTCTCGTGCGTCTGGTTGAACACCATCCAGTGGAGCGTCTGCACGGTCGACGGAGCGTCGAGGCGCTCGGCGTCCCGCATCATGCGCGCCTCGTCCTCGGGGGAGAGCAGATCATGCGGGTCGTCAATGACAACGTTCGGCGCGCCCACTGTGCTCACCGCGACTTGTTCGCGTGTGGGGATGTCGACAAGGGACGCAGCGGGCACGCCAACGCCGAGGCCCACCAGGGCCGTGATTGCCACTACCGCGCCGATTTGCGCACCACTCGCCATGGCGCGCATTCTACCGTCAAAAGGGCTCTGCCACAGCGCGTCCGATGACGACGGCATCGGGCTCAATGAGCTCGGTCAGGTTCGCTTCGACCGTTTCTATCGCGTCGGCGGTGAGGAACCACCCGGACCACGCCTCCTTGCCGGGGGAGAAGAAGCGGTCGCCCGTGCCGATGATGTTCAGGGTGGCGTCGCGCACCCACAGCGGCCCGACGAGTGAGGCGTGCTCGGTTCCTTCGAGCAGACCGAGTTCGGGGTGGTAGGCGACGACGTGTGAGTGCGTGATCAGGGCGTCGAAAAGCGAGCGGACATGGGGGACGGCTGATTCCGCGCCGAGGTAGACCACGGTGACCAACGACAGCGGGCGCTCGCCGATGCCGTCGCGGGTGACCAGGCCGGTGAGCCCGCCGAGGGTGGAGGGGTAGCGGGCGGTCACGAACGGGTCGTCCAGGAAGAATTGCTCGATACGGTTGTCGCGGTCGATCCCGTTGAAATCAACAAGCGCGTTGAGTTCGTAGAGCCGCATGGAGCCCGGGTCGCGGAGGTTTCCGTATGCGGCCTCGGTGCGCAGGTCCCAGAGGATAAATTGGTCGTCGATGGGGTGGGGTGCGGGGGAGAGCGCCAGCACCTCCGCGCCGCTGGTCTCCACCCTGCCGCGCCAGATAGCGTATGCGTCCGCCGCATCCTCGCTATGCGCGATGAAGTGGGTGGTGACGATCTCGGCGGCCATGGCACCCAAGGATACCGCGGATACAGCGTCGGGCAGCGCCCATGTTTCACGTGAAACATGGGGTGTAGTTTGTAAGTGCAACCCCACTACGGATCGTTCGGCACGTTCCTGCCGATGGAGGAGAATCATTATGGCCAGCGTCACCTTCGACAACGCAATGCGCATCTACCCGGGGGCGGATACCCCCTCCGTCGACGCGCTCGACCTTGAGATCGCGGACGGAGAGTTCCTCGTCCTCGTTGGACCTTCCGGCTCCGGCAAATCCACCGCGCTGCGCATGCTCGCCGGCCTGGAGGAGACAAACTCCGGACGCATTCTCATCGGCGACCGCGACGTGACCAACCTCGAGCCCAAGGAACGCGACATCGCCATGGTGTTCCAGAACTACGCGCTCTACCCGCACATGTCCGTACGCGAGAACATGGGCTTCGCCCTCAAGCTCGCCGGGATGGACAAGGCGCGGATCAACGAGCGCGTCGAGGAAGCCGCGCGCACCCTCGACCTCACCGAATACCTCGACCGCAAGCCGAAGGCCCTGTCCGGCGGACAGCGGCAGCGCGTGGCAATGGGCCGAGCCATCGTCCGCCAGCCGCAGGTCTTCCTCATGGACGAGCCGCTGAGCAACCTCGACGCCAAGCTGCGCGTGCAGACCCGCACGCAGATCGCCAGCCTGCAGCGCCGCATGGGCGTGACCACCCTGTATGTCACCCACGATCAGACCGAGGCGCTGACCATGGGCGACCGCATCGCCGTGCTCAACTTCGGCGTGCTGCAGCAGGTGGGCACCCCGCGCGAGCTCTACGACACCCCGCGCAACGTCTTCGTCGCCGGTTTCATCGGCTCGCCGGCCATGAACCTGGCCACCTTCACCGTTGACCCCTCCACCCGCACGGCTTCCGCGGGCGAGGCGAGCATTGCGCTTGATAGCGCCCATCTGAGCGCGCTGACCCCCTCCGACAACAACCAGATTGTGCTCGGGTTCAGGCCCGAGGCGCTCGAAATGGTCGGCGCCGAGGCCGAGGGTGCCTTCCCCGTTCACGTGGACATCGTGGAGGAGCTGGGATCGGACTCGTACCTCTACGGCACACTCGCCGGGGGCGACCTCGTAGTGCGCACGCCCCCGCGCTCGGGCGTGCGGGAGGGCGACACCGTCCACGTCCGCGTCGTCCCTGGCGAACTGCACGCGTTCAGTGCCTCCACGGGGGAGCGCATCTAGCCGCGAATGAATAAAGGGGCCGATGTTTCACGTGAAACATCGGCCCCCTCTATCTTGGGTCCGCGCCGAGTTAGGCGGGGTTGGCCACGGTGGATCCGGATGCGTTGGGGGAGGCGTCGACAAGCTCGCGCTGCTCGAGCTTGTAACCCTGGATGCGGCCGGCCGCGAAGCGGTTGACGATGAGCGCGATGGCGCCGTCGCCGGTGACGTTGGCGGCGGTGCCGAAGGAGTCGACAACGATGTAGGCGGCGATCATGAGAGAGATCGCCGACTCGTCGAAGCCGAGGTTCGCCTGCAGGAGGCCAACGGCCGCCATGATCGCGCCGCCCGGCACGCCCGGCGCGGCCACCATCATGATGCCCAGCAGCAGGAGGAACCCGAGGATCTGCGCTGCGGAGATGTCCATGTTGCCCATGTACACGATGGCCAGCGCGTAGAGCGTGATCTTCATCATCGAGCCCGACAGGTGGATGGTGGCGCAGAGCGGAATGACGAAGCCGGCGACGTTCTCGTCCACCTTGTTCTTCAGCGTGGATGCGTAGGTGACCGGGATGGTCGCGGCGGACGAGGAGGTGCCCAGCGCCGTGAAATAGGCCGGCATCATGTTGCCCAGCGCGGTGAACGGGTTGCGCCCCGCGATGGCCCCGGCAAGGAGGTAGAGAAGCAGGATGATCACGATCGTCATCACCACGGAGAGCAGCAGCACAGTGCCGAAGGCAGCCAGGGTGGAGCCGAAGCTGTCGTTCATGCCCAGGTTGAGTAAGGTGCCGAAGATGTAGAGCGGCAGCAGCGGGATGACGAATGAGGTGACCACCTTCATGATCACGCCCTGGAGCTCGTCGAGGACGCGGAACATGGTGTCGGATTTCACCGCCGTCATCGCGATGCCGATGACGAACGCCAGGAGCAGCGCCGACATGACGGGGAACGGCGCCGGCATCTCCACCTCGAAGAAGGGGGACAACCCGCCGGCCTCAGGGTCGTCGACGTTGGTCACGAGCGTGCGGTCGCCCAGAAGGGTGGGGTAGAGGGCCGTGGCGGTGCCCCACGCGATGAGGCCGGAGACGATAGTGGAGGCGTAGGCGATACCGGCTGTGACACCGAGCCACTTGCCCGCACCCGCGCCCAGCCCCGCGATGGCCGGGGCGATGAGCGCGAAGATGAGCACGGGGACGAAGAACCCGAGGAAGTTGGAGAACAGGCCGTTGAAGGTGACGAAGACTCGGGCGAGCCATTCCGGGAAGAAGAAACTGCACACAATGCCCAGGACGATCGCCACGACGATCCAGAGCAGCAGCGAGCTCAGTAGTTTGGATTTCATAGCTTGTATTGTGGCGCATATCATTCACCCAGACCAACTGGTACCCCCAGCAAGCCGCGCGCGTCGGGCACTTATGCTTGGTGGCATGAACCTCGTCGTCGGTATCGTTTTCATCCTCCTCACGCTGTTCCTGCTCGTCGTCGGCGGGATGGCGACCGCAGGCAAGCTGCCCGGGAACTCCGCCATCGGGCTGCGCGTCGCCTCCGTGCGCAAGGACAAGGCCGTGTGGGACCAAGCGCACAAGGTCACCGGACCCTTCGTCGTCTTCGCTGGCGTGGCTCTCGCCTTCGGCGCCGCCTTCGCCTTCATCGCCAGCGGCTGGCTGTGGATCGCGTCGGTCATCGCGCTGATCATCGCCGTGGTGGCGCTCTCCGTCGGCGGAAACGTCGGAGCCAGGACCGCCGCGCTAATCGACGCCTCCCGCGACGAGTCCGGCGCCGAGACCGAACCCGCCGCCCCTGCGCCGGCGGTGAACCTGGACGCGCTGCGCAACGCCGCGTCGAGGGCCGACAAGCAGACCGGCGAGAGCAGGAATCCCGTATATGAGCAAGCCCCCGGCACTATAGGGGATGTGCCGGGGGCCAAATGACGACGGGGGATCGTCACTACGAATACGGATCAACGATTAATCCCACGCAGCGCATACAAGCACACCCTCGACAAAAGGGAGGCAAGAAAGCCGCATGGCTTGCGTGCCAGCCCCCTCGCCTCACAGATGCGCTGTGACCTGATAACCGGGAAGCCCCACGCCTCACCCTGGCTCAGGGGCCGGCTCTTCCAATCCTTGTAGGGTGGCTGGGCGATATGACTCTTCTTCGTACAGCTATGAGCTGAGACGAGGCGAGCAGGTGTCTCCGGCATCCTGCGAACCCGCTGCTACGCTGTGGTTATCGTCCACAACGTTTCACATTTTCCGCGGAAGGAGGCCACTGCCATGACCAACCCGGTTATCATTCCTCGGAATTTCCGGCCTCCCTTTGACGTGCCCTCCTCCTTGGATGATCTGAAGGACCCTGCAACCGGGATGATGGAAGTGCCGCACTCCATCATGTGGGCGCGTTCCGACAACCATGTAGTCGACCTGTCGAACGATACCGCGATTATCTCTGCCTATCGGGAGATCCTCGGATCAGCCACCCTCGCGCAACTGACGCAGCTTGTGAACAAGGACCATCTTGTGCGTCTGTGGCCAACCACATTCGACGCCACTATCCGCAACGCGTGGGAAGAATCTTTCGAAGAACTCCGTAACCATGCCGGGCAGCGATAAATCTGACCTCCAGACGCGAGTCGCACAGATCGCTCTTCGCGCCGCCGACGCGCATGGATTTGTCTTAGCGGGAGGTAAGGCACTTCAGGTTCATGGGCTGAGTTCCCGCCCTACCGAAGATGTGGATCTGTTCACGAACAGCTTCGACATTGAGATCTTCTCTCGAGAATACGGGATGTCCAGCCGTTTAGGAACGATTCTTCCGTCCACCTCATAACGGTTGCGGTGTCCCACGTCGTGGACTACGATTCCATATCGTGACTTTAACAACTCTTGGCACCCAGTGCACCCCGTGCACCCAGTGGTGGTGGCGCGCGTAACGCGGCGTGCCACAAGACGTTGAACACCCCCTTTTGGCCCGCCGGCTTGGATCAAACCAACCAAGCACCGCGGGTCTTTTGCTACCAGTACCCTCGGTGTAGACAACACAGAGCAAGGACGAACTGATGAGCAAAACCCCGCCGCAGGTACGGCGCGTGGACGTGAAATACCACGCCAACGCCTCCTCACTCTTCGCCCACGTGGGTGGAACCGAAGCGACTGACTCCGTGTTACTCGAGTCCGCCGACATCACCACGAAGTCGGGCTTGCAGTCTGTCGCCGTCCTGGGGGCGTCGATACGCGTGACCTGCAACGGGCAGCGCGTCGACGCGCAGGCCCTCACCCCCTCCGGGGAGATCATCGCCGCGCGCCTGCGCGAGCAGCTGGGCGACTACCTGGTGGGGGAGGACGCCTACGAATTTCCCGCGTCCCGGGCGGAGGACGAGCGCGAGCGGCTCACCGCCGTCTCCACCGCCGAGGTACTGCGCGCGCTGACCACCGGCGCCGGGTACGACGAGGGGGGCTTCCCCTTCCTCGCGGGCGGCATGGCCTTTGATTATCTCGCCACCTTCGAGGAGCTGCCCGAGGTGGGGGAATCCGTGAACACCTACCCCGACTACCAGTTCGTGCTGGCGGAAACGCTCCTGCGCATCGACCACGAATCGCGCACCGCGTACCTCACCGGCATCACCTTCGACGGGAGCACCCCGGAGCTCGACGAGCTAGCCGCCCGCATCAACAGCGCCGACCCGGACGACGCGCACGCCTACGAACCGGCGTCCCACCCCGGGGGCACGCTCGCCGTCACGGCCGATATCACCGACGAACGGTTCCGCGCGGACGTCGACAAGCTCAAAGGCGATATCTACAACGGCGACATCTACCAGGTCGTTCCCGCCCGCACCTTCTCCACCACCTGCGTCGACGCCTTTGCCGCCTACCAGAAGCTGCGCGAGACTAACCCGTCGCCGTACATGTTCTACGTGCGGGGCATCTCGCGCACGGGCGATGCCTACGAGCTGTTCGGCGCCTCGCCCGAATCGAACCTGAAGTTCAACGCCGCCACGCGCGAAGTGCAGCTCTACCCGATCGCGGGCACGCGCCCGCGCGGCCTCAACCCCGACGGCAGCGTCAACCACGAGCTGGACACGCGGATGGAGCTGCAGCTGCGCACCGACGCCAAGGAGGTTGCCGAGCACACCATGCTCGTCGACCTCGCCCGCAACGACATGGCCCGCGTTGCGCAGCCCGGCACGCGCCGCGTGGCCGAGCTGCTGCAGGTGGACCGGTACTCGCGCGTGATGCACCTGGTCTCCCGCGTCACCGCCACGCTGGCGGAGGACTTGGACGCGCTCGACGCCTACCGGGCGTGCATGAACATGGGCACGCTCACCGGGGCGCCCAAGCTGCGGGCGACCGAGCTGCTGCGCGAGCTCGAGGGCGCGCGGCGCGGATCCTACGGCGGGGCGATCGGCTACCTCGCGGGCAACGGGGATATGGACAACTGCATCGTCATCCGTTCCGCATACGTGTCCGAGGGGATAGCGGCGGTTCAAGCGGGTGCCGGTGTCGTGCGCGACTCCAACCCCCAATCCGAGGCCGACGAAACGCTACACAAGGCATACGCCGTGCTCAACGCCATCGCGCTGGCGGCCGGAGCTGAACTGGAGGTTCACGCATGAGCGGGATCGTGCTCCTGGACAACCGGGACTCCTTCGTCTACAACCTCGTCGACGCGCTCGCCGGGTTCGACACCACCGTGTACCGCAACACCGTCGCCGCCGAGACGGTGCTCTCGGCCGGGCCCGACCTCATCGTGCTCTCGCCCGGGCCCGGCTACCCCGGCGATGCGGGCAGCATGATGGACGTCATCGCCGCGGCGCAGGGCCGAATCCCGATCCTCGGCATCTGTCTCGGCTTCCAGGCCCTCGTGGAGCACTTCGGGGGGAAGGTTCAACCGTGCGGGCCGGTGCACGGGGCGTCGATAGGCATGCGGCTGGAGGACGCCGCGGTAGATTCCCCGCTGTTTCGCGGCCTGACCACCGACGACATCCCGGGCACGCCGGGCCGGACCGTCCCGGTGGCGCGCTACCACTCATTGGGCACGGTCGACCTGCCGCCCGGGCTCCACGCGCTGGCGCGCACAGGAACGCAACTGGGAGACGTCGTCATGGCCGCGCGCAGCGACGACGGCTTCTCCATCGGCCTGCAATTCCATCCCGAATCCATTCTCACCCCCGGCGGCCCGCTCATGATCGAGCGCTGCGTGGGCGAGCTCATCGACATGAAAGGACGTTAACCAATGGCCAGCGACAATTCACTTTCTATTCTGCGCCGCTTTTTGGATAACCCTGCCCCCACCCTCGAGGAAGCCGTAGAGGCGTTCACTCCGCTGACCGTCGGCGACTACGACGACGTGCACATCGCGGCGCTGCTGGCCACCGTGCGCACGCGCGGCGAGACGTTCGCCGATGTCGCCGGGGCGGCGCGTGCGTTCCTCGCGGCCGGCCGCCCCTTCCCGGTGACGGGGGAGGGGATCATGGATTCCGCCGGCACGGGCGGAGACGGCGCCAACACCATCAACATCTCCACCGCGGCCTCGCTCACCGCGGCCGCCGGCGGGGTCAAGATGATCAAGTGTGGCAACCGGTCCGTGTCCTCGAAGTCGGGCTCCGCCGACGTGCTGGAGAGCCTCAACATTCCCCTCGACCTCGACCCGGAGCGTGCCGTGCGGCAGTTCGAGGCATCGAACTTCACGTTCCTGTTCGCGCCGGCGTATAACCCGGCGATCGCGCACGTACAGCCTGTGCGCAAGTCCCTCGGGGTCTCGACGCTGTTTAACACGATGGGTCCGCTGCTGAGCCCCGCACGCCCGGAGTTCCAAATTATGGGTATAGCCCAACCGTCGATGGGGCAGATCATCGTGGAGACCATGAAGGATCTTGGCAGGTCACGCGCCCTGGTGGTGCATGGGGCCGGGACGGACGAGATCGCCGTGCACGGTGAGACTCAGGTGTGGGAGCTCCGCGACGGCGAGATCGAGCACTACCAGATCACCCCGGGCGACCTCGGCCTGGCCACCCACAGCCTCGAGGATCTGCGCGGTGGCGACGGCGCGGAGAACGCCCGCCACATGCGCGCCACCTTCGCCGGCGCGGGACCGGACGCGCACCGCGACGCCGTCGCGGCGACGGCGGGCGCCATGTTCTATCTCTACGGCACCGCCGACACCATGCGCGAGGGCGTGGATCGGGCCCTGGGCATGCTTGCCGACGGCTCCGTCGCCGCGTGGCTGAAGAAGCACGAGGAGGCCGATTACAGTGACTAAATTGCCGACAGTTCTAGAGGGGATTGTCCAGGGGCGTTTTCGTCACCTTGACGAAATTAGGGCGCGGCTGGCGCACGTCGATCTCGAAGCGCTACCCATCTCCGAGCGGTCTCTCTACGACTCGCTTGCCCGGGAGGGCACCCAGTTCATCATGGAGTGCAAGTCGTCCTCGCCCTCGCTCGGGATGATCCGGGAGCACTACGAGCCGGGCGAGATCGCGTCCGTGTACTCCCGCTACGCCGCCGGCATCTCCGTTCTGTGCGAGCCCGACAAGTTCGGGGGAGACTACGACCACCTGGCCACCGTCGCTTCCGTCACGCACCTCCCCGTGCTGTGCAAGGACTTCATCGTGGACGACATCCAGGTGTACGCCGCGCGCTATTTCGGGGCGGATGCGATCCTGCTCATGCTGAGCGTGCTTGACGATGCCACCTACACGCGGCTGTCCGACCTCGCCGGGTCCTTGGGTATGGACGTGCTGACCGAGGTGATCGACGAGGAGGAAGCCCGCCGTGCCGGCCGCCTCGGGGCGCGCATCTTCGGTGTGAACCACCGCAACCTCCACGACTTGTCCATCGACCTCGACCGCTCAGCGCGCCTCGCCCCTCTGGCCCCCGAGGGCGCGCTCATCGTCTCTGAATCGGGCATCCGCGACGTCGCCACGGTGCGTCGCCTCGGCGGGCACTCCGACGGCTTCTTGGTCGGCTCACAACTCACCAGCCAGCCCGATATTGACCTCGCGGCCCGCTCACTCGTGTACGGCACCAACAAGGTGTGCGGCCTCACCACACGCGGAGCGGCGCAGGCGGCCCGCGCCGCCGGCGCCGTGTACGGCGGGCTCATCTTCGACGAGGCGTCGCCGCGCCATGTTTCACGTGAAACATCCGCCGACATCATGGCGCACGAACCCCACCTGGAGTACGTCGCAGTATCCCGCCGGACGACCGGATGGGACGAACTCGTGCGCGACGGGTTCCACGCCGTCCAGGTCCACGCCCCCTTCCAGGGATCCGTCGAGGCGGAGATCGCCCTGGTCAACTACGTCCGCGACCAGGTGCGCGCCGCGGCAGGCGACGGCATAGAGGTGTGGCGCGCGGTGTCCATGACCACCGCCGAGGGTCCCCAGGTGGCCACCGCGTTGCTGGGCGTCGCCGACAAGCTGGTTCTCGACGCCGCCGACGGCGGCTCAGGGACGAGCTTCGACTGGGACCTCGTCCCCGCGGAGGTCAAAGACCACGCGCTACTGGCGGGCGGGATCGGCCCCGACAACGTCGCCGACGCCCTCCGGGTCGGATGCCTCGGCGTCGACCTCAACTCCGGCGTCGAGTACCCCGCGGACGCGGGGGAGTGGGCCGGCCGCAAGGACGCCGCCGCCCTGCGCCGCGCATACACCACAATCCGCAACTACCACGACTGACGACAACACACCCGAAGGATCGACAGATGAGCGACAACTTCCAAGACGGCGGACGCACCATTCTGCCTGCCTACTACGGCGAATTCGGCGGGCAGTACGTCGCCGAATCGCTCCTCCCGGCCCTGGACGAGCTCGAGCGCTCTTTCGTCGAGGCGTTCAACGACGAGGAGTTCATGGCGGAGTACCGGGCCCTGCTGCGCGACTACCTGGGCCGACCGACGCCCCTGACGGAGTGCCGCAACCTGCCCCTGGAGGGCGCCAACGCCCGCATCTTTTTAAAGCGCGAGGACCTCGTCCACGGCGGTGCGCACAAGACGAACCAAGTCATCGGCCAGGCGCTGCTGGCCAAGAAGATGGGTAAGAAGCGCATCATCGCCGAGACGGGGGCGGGCCAGCACGGCACCGCAACCGCGTTGGCGTGCGCCCTCCTGGGCCTGGAGTGCGTGGTGTACATGGGTGTGGAGGACATGGCCAGGCAGGAACCGAATGTCTACCGCATGCGCCTCATGGGCGCGAAGGTCGTCGGCGTCAACTCGGGCTCGGGCACGCTGAAGGACGCCGTGAACGAGGCGCTGCGGGACTGGACGGCCACGTTCCACGACTCCCATTACCTGCTCGGCACCGCCGCGGGACCGCACCCGTTCCCGAAGATGGTCAAGGAGTTCCACCGCGTCATCTCCACGGAGGCCCGCGCCCAGATGCTCGAGAGGATCGGTGCGTTGCCCGACGTCGTGGTGGCCTGCGTCGGCGGAGGCTCCAACGCCATCGGAATGTTCGCCGACTTCATCGAAGACGACGGCGTCGAGCTCGTCGGCGCGGAGCCGGGCGGGGAGGGTGTCGGCGTGGGCAGGCATGGTGCGGCCATCGCCGCGGGCACCGTCGGCATCCTGCACGGCACGAAGTCCTACCTGATGCGGAACGCCGACGGGCAGGTCGAGGAGTCCTACTCCATCTCCGCGGGCCTGGATTATCCCGCTGTGGGCCCGGAGCACGCCTACCTCGCCGCGACGGGCCGCGCGCGCTACGTGCCCGTGACGGACGGGGACGCACTGCGTGCCTTCCAACTGCTCAGCCGGCACGAGGGCATCATCCCCGCCTTGGAGTCCTCCCACGCTCTCGCCTACGCCCTGCGGCGTGCGGCCGAAGCGCCCGCGGAGGGGGAGCCCCTGAATATCCTCGTCTCTCTGTCCGGGCGCGGCGACAAAGACATCGCCCACGTGAGCGCAACCCTAGAGAAACACCCCGAGTTCCTCATCGATTCCACCGAAACGGAGTTCTGACATGACCCGCTACGCCGACACCTTCGCCGCCCTCCGGGAGAAGAACGAAGGGGCGTTCGTGCCCTTCATCATGCTTAACGACCCCAGCCCGGAGGAGTCCATCGAGATCGTCTCCGCCGCCGCGGAGGCGGGCGCCGACGCCCTCGAGCTCGGGGTGCCCTTCTCCGACCCGGTCGCCGACGGTCCGGCCATCCAAAAAGCCCACGTGCGCGCGCTCGACGGCGGATCCACCGTGGACAGGGCGCTCGACGTCGTGCGCGAAATCCGGTCGCGCTACCCCGACCTGCCCATCGGCATGCTCATTTACGCCAACGTGGCCTACGTGCGCGGGCTCGACGCCTTCTACCGCGAATTCGCCGAGGCCGGGGCGGACAGCATTCTGCTTCCCGACGTCCCGGTGCGCGAGGGCCGCCCCTTCGACGCCGCGGCGGAGGAGGCGGGCATCGACCCGATCTACATCGCCCCGGCCAAGGCCTCCCCCGCGACGCTGCAGGGCGTCGCCGCGCACTCCAAGGGCTACATTTACGCGATCTCGCGCGACGGAGTGACGGGCACGGAGCGCGAGTCGTCCGTGGACGGGCTGCGGGACGTGGTGGCCAACGTGCAGAGCTACGGCGGCGCGCCCGTGCTCCTGGGGTTCGGCATCTCCTCCCCGGAGCACGTGCGGGCGGCGATCGAGGCGGGGGCTGCCGGGGCCATTTCCGGGTCCGCCCTCACCCGCATTATCGACGCCCACGTCACCGGCGAGCATCCCGCCCCGGGCCGGGTGACCGACATGGATGCGCTCAAGAAGGAGCTGTCTTCCTTCGTCGCGGCCATGAAGCACGCTACTGTGAAGTCATGACCTGCTCCCGTCGTCTCTTTCTCCTTGGCACTGCCACGACCTTCGCCGGCGCTTTCCTCGCCGCGTGCGGCAGCGAACCCACCGAAGACGTGGCAAAGACCGCCGTCCCCGTCGGCGGCTCCGTCATCTTGGACAAGTTCATCATCGCCCAGCCGACGGCCGGCCACTATGTGGCGTATTCGGCGACGTGCCCCCACGAGTTCAAGAAGATCACCCTGGCCCAGGGTGATACGGTGCGGTGCACGGCCCACGGGTCGACGTTCAATATCGCCGACGGCTCCGTCGTCTCCGGGCCCGCTGTGAGGGGGCTGCGGGAAGTCCAGCTCACGGAGACAGGGGACCGCCTTGCCGCCGAGGACGTCCAAGCGTAGCCGGCGACCTCGCACGCGGGCGTAGCGGGGTTCGTAGACTTACCCCATGTTCTCATTCCTCAAAGACCCCCTTGTCCAGGGAATCATCGCGGCGGCCATCCTCGCGCTGCTGTTTCCCGCCAGCGGGACGTTCGCCGACGTCTTCGACGTGCTCACGAAGCTCGCGATCGCCCTTCTGTTCTTCCTCTACGGCGCGCGCCTGTCCACGCAGGAGGCGCTGCGGGGACTGACGCATTGGAGGCTCCACGCGGTGATCCTCGCGTTCACGTTCGTGGTGTATCCGCTGGTGGGCCTGGCGCTACGAGCCTCGACGCTCGTCGTCAGCGACGCCATTTACCAGGGTGTCCTCTACGCCATGCTCGTCCCGTCGACAGTCCAATCCTCCGTAGCCTTGACGGGCATCGCGCGAGGCAACGTCTCCGGTGCCGTCGTCGCCGCGAGCGTGTCCAGCATGGTGGGGGTCGTCATCACGCCGCTCCTTGTCATGCTGCTCATGGGGGCGGGAGACGGCATCACCATCGACGCCCAGGTGTTTGTCAACATCTCCCTGCAGCTCCTGCTGCCGTTCGTCCTCGGGCAGCTCGCCCACAACTTCGTGCCGGGGGCGAAGGAGTTCGCCGCCAAAAAGGCCACGAAGCAGGTCGACCGGATCTCGATTTGGATGGTGGTCTACGCCGCGTTCTCCAAAGGCATGGTGGCGGGGGTATGGAGCAAGGTCTCGGGCTGGGAGATCGTTTTCCTCATCGCTTTGTCCTTCGCGCTCGTGGGCTTCATGCTGTGGCTGACCCGGGCCGTCCCGCGCGCCCTCGGGTTCGGGTACGCCGACACCGTGGCCATTCAGATGTGCGGCACCCAGAAGTCGCTCGCCGCCGGCTTGCCCATGGCCTCCGTTATCTTCGGGGGAGCGGCCTTGGGTATCCTCATTGTCCCGCTGATGATCTACCACATGATCCAGCTGATGATCTGCTCTTCGCTGGCGGCCAGATACGCCCGCACCGCCGCGGCGGGCGCCTGAAACAGGAAGGTTTCACGTGAAACATTACGTCAGAATCCACTACGAGGACCCGACCTCCGGGGGCGAGCTCATCAACATCGCCGAGCTGGAGGAGCTCTCGGCCGCAGAATGCAAAATGGTGCGGATGATCGAGCTCGACCCCGCGGAATCCATCACCGGGATCTACATCGACGGGCGCGTCGTCGGCCAGGCGAACATGCCGCTACCGACGGTCCCGCACCCCGCCACCTACGAACACTTCGACGGGATCACGGCGACCGCGCTCAGCCTCGAGGAGTTTGAGGGTCTGTGGGAGGAAGCGCTGCAGAAGCTGCGCTAGAAAACCGCTAGAGGATGAGGTTCACCAGCGCCATGTAGGCGGCCGTCCCGACGAGGATGGAGAGCGCGGCGGAGCGTCGCCACGCGTGCAAGGCGAGGGTGAGGGCCGCGGCCCCGAGGGCCGCCCACACTCCGCCGGGGGAGGGGGCGGCGCCGGAGAGGGTGTAGACGACCAGAACCGTCATCACGCCGACGGGCATGAGCAGGCCGAGAAACTCGATGAGCGGGCTCCCCTTGAGCATCCGGAGGAAGCTGAACGGCAGCGTCCGGAGCAGCACGGTGACCACGCCGACGGGGATGAGGACGCCGGCGACCATCGCCAGGCTGATCCCTTCAGGAAGGCCCATCTACCTCACCGTCCACGTCAGCGCGCGGTCGAGGCGCGGCGACCAGAACCGCGCGAGCAAGAGCGCGAAGTAGGCCGTGAGGGCGACCATGAGCATCTGCCCTGGTACGACGAGGGCCGCGGCGAGGCCGATCCCCGCGGCCAGAAGCACCGCGGACATGTCGCGCGACGCCTGGAACGACTCGTAGGCGAGCACCACGAAGAGGGCGGTCAGAGCGAACTCCATACCCTGGACGTCGGGCGGGAGTACCTGGCCGGCCAGCGCGCCGACGATCCCCGAGACTACCCAGAGGATCTGGCACACGAGCTGGACGCTAAGCACGCGCGCCCCGGAGCGCGGCTGGGTGGCTGAGGCGATGGCGTAGGACTCGTCGGTAAGCGCATAGGTGGAGTAGACCCGGCCCAGGGGCGAGGCGATGAGGTGGCGGGGGAACGTCAGTCCGTAGAACAGGTGCCGGAAGTTAACCATCAACGCGGTGACGGCCGAGGAGACGGGACCCACCCCGGTCAGGACCATGTTGATGGCCAGGAACTCCATCGACCCCGCGTAGATGACGACTGAGAAGACGGGCGCCCACCACCACGCGAACCCCGCCTGGGTGATGAGCAGGCCGAAGGCGAGCCCGAGCGGCACGATCCCGAGGCCTACGAGCGCGCTATCGCGCACACCCTGGCGCGCTTGCTCCCATGTTTCACGTGAAACACCCATGGCGGACGTCAGTTGTCCTCGAGGTTGGCGGGGAAGGTGGCGAACAGCTGCAGGGGCATCGCTTGACGACGCATCACGTCGCCCCACACATCGGCCGCCGCCGGGGCGATCACGTCAGACGGCAGGGCGGGGGCGACGAACCAGTCGCCGCGCTCGATCTCCTCGTCGAGCTGGCCCGGGGCCCACTCGGAGTACCCCGCGAACAGGCGCATCCCCGTGACAAGCTCGGTAACCTCTCCCGGGTCCGCGCGCAGGTCCACCTGCGCCATCCGGTTAGCCAAACGCGTGAGCACGCCGTGATCCTGGATCGCCACGCCGTTCCGGGTCACCGCGACCCCCACCGCCGACTGCGGGCTCACCGGCCCGCCGAGGTAGACCGCCTGCGGGGAGGCGACCGCCTCCACCCACTCGGGGAGCACCGAGTGCACGGCGACCTCGCTGCGGCGGTTGAGGATCACCCCGAGCGTGGAGTCCGCGGCGTGGTCGATGATGAGCACTACGGTGCGGGCGAACTCGGGCGAGAGCATCCCCGGCGCCGCGACGAGCAGCATGCCCGGGGCCGGGTCCTCGCGCTCCAAACCGTTGAACAGCCGGTCCGCGTAAAAGTACTCAGGCATTCTCGCGCTCCCACCAGGCCTTGAGCTCCGCGACGGCCTCGTCGTGCTCGAGCGATCCGCGCTCGAGCCGCAGCTCCTTCATAAAGTTCCACGCCTTCCCCACGTCCGGGCCGGGTTTTAAGCCCAGGATGGACATGATCTCGTTGCCGTCGAGATCCGGGCGCACGCGCGCCAGGTCCTCCTTGGCCGCCAGCTCCGCGATGCGCTCCTCCAGGTGATCGTAGGTGCGCTGCAGGCGCTGCGCCTTCTTTGCGTTGCGCGTCGTCGAATCCGCCCGCACCAGCTTGTGCAACCGGGGCAGGAGGTCGCCCGCGTCGGTGACGTAGCGGCGCACGGCGGAGTCCGTCCACTGCCCCTCGGCAAACCCGTGGAAACGCATGTGCAGGTACACCAGCTGACCCACGTCCTCGATGACGTGCTTCGGGTATTTCAGCGCGCGCAGCCGCTTGCGCGTCATCTTCGCCCCGACGACCTCGTGGTGGTGGAAGGACACCCCGCCGCCCTCCTTGAGAGCGCGGGTCGCCGGCTTGCCCACGTCGTGCATGAGCGCGGCCCAGCGCAGCTTGAGATCCGGCCCGTCCTCCTCCAGCTCGGTGGCCTGCCGCAGCACCGTCAGCGAGTGGCGGTAGACGTCCTTGTGCTGCATGTGCTCGTCCGTCTCCAGCTGCAGCGCCGGCACCTCCGGCAGGATGTGGTCAGCAATCCCGGTGTCCACCAGCAGGTCCAGGCCCTCCCACGGGCGCGCCCCGCACATGAGCTTGTCCAGCTCCGCCTGGACGCGTTCCACCGTGATGCGGTTGATCTCGGGCGCCATGTCTTTCATCGCCTCGCGTACGCGGTCGGCGACGGTGAAACCCAGCTGGGAGACGAACCGGGCCGCACGCAGCATGCGCAGCGGGTCGTCGCGGAACGACATCTCCGGGGCCCGCGGGGTATCGAGGCGCCGGTGGAGGATGTCGGCGAGCCCGCCGACGGGGTCGTGGAACGCGGGGGTCAGCGCGCCGTCGACAAGCGAAAGCTCGATCGCCATCGCGTTGCAGGCGAAGTCGCGCCGCACCAGATCGCCGTCGAGCGAATCGCCGAAGGTGACCTCGGGGTTGCGCGTCACGCCGTCGTACAGGTCGGAGCGGAAAGTGGTGATCTCGACCTGCTGGCCGCGCTTGACGGCGGAGACGGTGCCGAACTCGATGCCGGTGTCCCACGTCTTCTCGCCCCAGGCGCCCAGGATCTCCGCGATCACCTCGGGGCGCGCCGAAGTGGTGAAGTCCAGGTCATGGCCCAGCCGGCCCAGCATGGCATCGCGCACGGGCCCCCCGACGAGGTAGAGCGACTCGCCCCGCTCCTGGAACAGAGAAGCCAGCGGGGTGAGCAGGCCCGCGAGCGTATCGACGGCCCCCTGCGCCCGCGCCAGAAGCGCCGCCTCGGCGTGCGGGTCGGAGGGGGAGGGGAGGTGGAAAAGCTCGGGGTAATTGTCAGGCGTTGTCACCACTACCACGATACCCGGCGCGCACACGCACCTATAAATACCGAAAACCCCTCGCAGCCGGATACGATGAGGCGGATGACTGACAACTCCCGACCCACGCCGGGCTCGGACCCGAAGAAGGGTGGAGCCGGCGACAGCAGCCCCCGCCCGCGCAAGAGGCGCCGCCGCGGGTCGCGGCCTGCCTCGGGGGCGGCGCGCAACGCCGGCACAGAAAAGAACCAGGCCGCGAAACCGGACGGCGCTTCAGGCGCGGGCGGCGGGAAGGAACCCGCGAAGGCGTCAGGCTCCGCGAAGTCCGGGGGTAACCGCTCGAACCGGCGCAGGCGGGGCCGCGGGTCGGGGCGCGGCCGAAACCAGCGGCAGAACACCAGCCGCTACCGCTCCAACCATCGCGGCTCGCACCACGCCGACACCACGATGGAGACGCGCGACGAGACGTCCGCGGGCGGCCTCGTGGTCTCCGGGATGGCGGAGGCCGTCGGTCCGGGCGGCAAAGTCGACTTGTCACGCATTTACGTCGCGCTCATCGGCCGCCTCGACCGCCGCGGGCGGCTCTTGTGGTCCATGCCGAAAGGGCACGTCGAAGACGGCGAGCACCAGTGGACCACGGCCGAGCGCGAGGTGTGGGAGGAGACCGGCATCCTCGGCGAGGCCTTCGAAGAGCTCGGGGTGATCGACTACTGGTTCGTCTCCGAGGGCGTGCGCATCCACAAAACCGTGCACCACAACTTGCTGCGCTACGTCGACGGGGTCCTCAACGACGAAGACCCCGAAGTCACCGAAGTGACGTGGGTGCCCATGAGTGAGCTCATCGAGCACCTTGCCTACGCCGACGAGCGCAAGCTCGCCCGCATCGCCGTCGACCGCATGCCTGCCATCGCAAGAAAGGAAGCCGACGCCGGAAGGGCGACCCCGCGATGAGGCTCACCCTCCGTGGCCGATGGTTGCGGCCAGCCGCTGTCACAACTGTCACAGCTGTGACAGCTGTCGCGGCCGCGAGCGCCTTCATCCCCGTGGCGGGCGCGCAGCAGTCGCTGCCCGTTGCGCTGCACCCCGACAACCCCGCCGTGGCCCAGCAGTGGGTCAACCCAGCGGTGCGCCCCGGGGAGGGGGAGACGGCCACCGTCACGCTCGTCAGCGCGCCCACGGTACTTTCCGCCCACGACCCGCTCACGGTGACCCTCATGGTGACCAACACCTCCGACGAGCAGTTGGAGGGACTCACCGTGACACCCCGACGCGGCCCGGCCACCGGCTCCGTGCTCGACCAGCAGGTCGCCGCCGTGGCCAACCCGCTGGAGTACACGGTCGTCGGCCGTGAGGTGGGCGTCGATACGCAGCTCCCGCCGGGGGGGAGCACCCAGCTGGAGCTGACGATCACCGAGGACGCGCTCCCGCTGCCGGGAATTGCCACCTACCCCGTCATGTTCGTGCTCAGCGCCGAAAACGGGGCCCTGCTGGACACCGAGCGCTTCCACATCTCCATCCGCGGCACGCCCGACGGCGCCCGCCCGGCCGGCATGACCACGCTGTTTCCCCTGTCCGCCCCGGTAGACATCGTCCCCGGCGAAACGGGTTCGGCACCGGGCGAGCCGCCGCTGATCCTGGGCAGCGAGAACCTCGCGGGCCAGCTCGCGCCGGGCGGCAGGCTCCGCTCGCTTCTCGACGTCTACACCGACGCCACCGCCGACCCGCAGGTAGCCGAATCCACCTGCCTCGCCCTCGACCCGGCGACGATCCACACCGTCAACCGCATGACCAGCGGGTACACCGTCTCCGCCACGCGGCCCGACCTGGTGGAGCCCCCGCAGCGCCTCCGGGATTCGTGGGGGATAAACGGCGCGGAAAACGCCGGCGAACCCGGGCGGGGCTCAGAGGACGCCCGCGCATGGCTGGATGCCGTGACGCAGCTCGCCGCGGCCCGCTGCGTCGTTGCGCTGCCGTGGGCGAACACGGACCTCAACGCCGTCGCCCGCACGGGCGACCCCTGGCTCATGCGCGAGGCGGTGGAGCGCGGGCCCTCCACGCTGCAGGAGATCGTGGGGTCGGGCGGGCTGCTCAACACCGTCGTGCCCGGCGCAGGCTATGTCGCCCCGGGCGTTCCGGCCGCGCTCGGCTGGGCGGATCACTCGCGCTCCACCATCGCCGCCGAGGGGATACAGGGATCGTGGGAACGCGCACAGCGCTCGAGCGCCACCCAGGGCTCGGGCCCCGCCGGGGACGCTAGCGAGGCGGCTCTCGACCGTGCCGACACGCCGCCGGTGGCCTCTGTCAGCGCGCCTGAACCGGAGCAACCCGTGCGGGTGCTCATGGCCGGCAACACGGTCCCCCCGGCGCCCCCCGACCAGCGCTTCGCGTGGATGTCGCCCGGGGTCATGTCCGTGGGCTACCAGGATTCCCTGGCCACGGTGCTGGCGACGGTGGGGGAGCACCCCGAGACCACCGGCTACTCGCCCGAAGGGCTGCGCTTCGACTACACCCGGGACTCGCCCAAGGCGCGTTCCGTCAACGCCGCCAGCGCCGTCCACCTCGCCGCGCAGTCCGCGTGGGAGTACCCGTCCGGGGAGCAGGACGCCGACGGCCCCGGGCCCGCCCCGATCCTGCTCAACCCGCCCGTGACGTGGGATGCGGCCGGCGCCGCCGACGTGATGGACGCCGTGCGCGACACCTTGTCCACCGGGGCGGCGCAGCCCATGTCTTTGGAAAGCTACCTCTCCGTGCCGGAGGGAACACCGGTTGCCGGGGCGGACGCCACCGGCAGTCCCGCCGCCGACCCCACCATTTTCAGCGATTCCGAAATCCTCACGGCCAGCCAGCAGGGCCGTTTCATCGACGAGCTCTCGGGGCTGCTGGTCGCCGACCCTGCGATCGCGCTATCGCGCTACGGGTTCACGCTCCCGCTGCGCCGAGACCTGCTTACCGCGCTGTCGCTCAGCGGTCGGCGCGCCTACACCTTCCACCCGGAGGCCGTGGAGGCAACCAGCCGCCGTCTGGCGGGCAGCCGCGACACGCTTAACGCCTTGCGCTCCGCCGTTGCGCTCATTCCGCCCGGCAACGTGTACACCCGCACGTCGCCTGCCTCGCCGCTGGTGATCGTCGCGCGCAACGGCCTGCCGCTGCCCGTAGACGCGACGATCCGCTACCACGGGCCCGAGGGGGCCAGGCTCAACGTCCCGCCGACGCTGCGGATCCCGGCCAATGGCTCCATCACCACGTCCATGACGGCCGACCTGCCGGAGGAGCAGGGCGGGACGCAGCTGCGCCTGTTCCTCGCCTCCCCGCAGGGGGCGCAGATCTCCCAGCCCGTTGACATCACCGTGCGCACCTCGGGCGTGGCCCTGCGCGGCTGGGTCATCCTGGCGGCGCTCGCCATATTCCTCGCCCTCCTGCTAGTGTTTCCCGCCGCAACGAGGCGCCACAGGCGGCAGCCCCCGCTCCCCCCAGCACAGCCCGAACAGGAGTAACCCCGTGACCCAGGACCCGCACCCACACACAGCCGGGCTGCGCCGTCGCATCGTCGCACCCGCGCCGCCGGCTCCCGTGCCGGTTCCGCGCCCGGCCGTAACCCCACAGGACGACAGCGTGGAGCCGGATCAGGACCGCTCGGCCCTGACGATCAGCCCGTCCGGCGAAGCGCTGGAAACCCTCGAAGCGCCCCGCGCGCCCGAGGTGGCCGAGTCCGCCGCCGGCTCGGAGGACGGTTCCGCGGCGCAGACCTCTAACACCTCCAACACCTCAAATACCGACGTCGTGCGCTCGACCGGTTCGATGGCGCTGGCGACCCTGCTCTCGCGCATCACGGGATTCATCCGCACCGTGCTCATCGGCGCGGCGCTCGGCGCACCCGTCGCCTCCGCGTTCAACACAGCCAACACCCTGCCCAACCTGATCACCGAGATCGTGCTGGGCTCCGTGCTCACCGCCCTCGTGGTGCCGGTGCTGGTGCGCGCGGAGAAGGAGGACCCCGACAGGGGAGCGCGGTTCATCCGCCAGCTGTTCACCCTCGCGCTGACGCTGTTGACGGTGGTCACCATCCTCGCCGTGGCAGCCGCACCCTGGTTGACCCGCATCATGCTCGAGGACGACGGCAAGGTCAACGTCGTCCAAGCCACGTCGTTCGCCTACCTGCTGCTGCCGCAGATCTTCTTCTACGGCATGTTCGCTCTGTTCATGGCCATCCTGAACACGAAGGAGCACTTCCGCCCGGGCGCGTGGGCGCCCGTGGCCAACAACGTCGTCTCCATCGCCGTCCTGGGGCTCTACATGCTCCTGCCGGGGGCGCTGAACCCGGCCGCGCCGGCGCCGATTAGCAATCCGCACGTCCTGCTGCTGGGCATAGGCACGACCCTCGGCGTCGTGGTGCAGTGCGCCATCATGCTGCCGGCGCTGCGGCGCCTCGGCATCGACCTGCGGCCGCTGTGGGGCATCGACGACCGCCTCAAGTCCTTCGGCGGCATGGCGCTGGCGATCATCGCCTACGTGGCGGTCAGCCAGCTCGGTTACGCCGTGACGACGCGCGTCGCCTCGGTTGCCGACGCCTCCGCTCCGATCATCTACCAGCAGCACTGGATGCTGCTGCAGGTCCCCTACGGCGTCATCGGCGTGACGCTGCTGACGGCCATCATGCCGCGGCTGTCGCGCAACGCCGCCGACGGCGACGACCGCGCCGTCGTGCGCGACCTCACCCTGGCCACGAAGCTGACGTTCATCGCGCTCATCCCGATCATCGTGTTCATGACGGCGCTCGGCCCCGACATCGGCCACGGCCTGTTCGCCTACGGCAACTTCGACGTGGAGCACGCCCGCATTCTCGGCTTGGCCATCAGCTTCTCCGCCTTCACCCTCATCCCGTACGCCCTTGTCATGCTCCACCTGCGCGTGTTCTACGCGCGCGAGGAGGCCTGGACGCCGACGTTCATCATCGCCGGGATCACCGTGACCAAGGTCGCCCTGTCCCTGCTCGCCCCGCTGGTGGCGGCGGATACCTCCGCGGTGGTGATCCTGCTGGCCGCCGCCAACGGGTTCGGGTTCATCGCCGGCGCCGTCATCGGCGCCTTCCTTCTGCGGCGCAAGCTGGGCACCCTGGAGGCGGCGTCGGTGCTGCGCACCAGCGCGTGGGCACTCGGGTCCGCGCTCGCCGGCATCGCCGTCGTCCTGGCCGTCAAACTAACCCTGAAAAACGGCCTCGGTCTGGATATGCCCCGCCTGCTCGGCTCCGCCGTCGGGCTCGGGGGGCTGGCATCCGTGGGCTACCTCATCGAGGTCGCGCTGCAGGGGATCGTGTTCCTCGTCATCACGGGCCTCGTCCTTTCCCGTTCGGGCCTGCCGGAGGTGCAGAACCTCGGCCGGGCGCTGACCCGCGTGCCCGGCCTCGGCCGCTTCATCCGCCCCGACGAGGACAAGGCCCTCGAGGTCGGGGAAGTCGACCCGCGCGACGTGTCCACGCAATTCCTGGCCACCGACTCATTCAACGCCTCCCCGGTCCCGCCGCCGATGTCCGCCGGTGTGGTGCGCGGCCCGCGGCTCGTCCCGGGCGCGGCCGTCTCCGACGGGCGCTTCCGCCTCATCCGCGACCACGGCTCTTCCCAGTCCACCCGCTTTTGGCAGGCGCGTGAGCTGGCCACCGGCCGCACCGTGGCCCTGACGTTTGTGGACACCTCGGGTACCGCCCCGATGGCCCCGCCGACGCCGCGCGAAGCGGCGATTAATGCCGCCGGTGTGGTGCGCCGCACCCGCAAGCTGGCCACTCTGAACAACCCGGCGGTGGCCGACAACATCCAGATCCTGTCCTACCGCTCGGGCGCGCTCATCGTCGCGGACTGGGTCCCGGGCTCCAGCGTCAAGGCCGTTGCCGAGGCGGGCCAGACGCTGCACACGGAGGCCGTGGCGCACGCGCTGTCGCCGCTAGCCCGCGCGCTTGGCGACGCCCACGCGGCGGGCATCCCGCTCGGCCTAGACAACCGCAACCGCCTGCGCGTGTCGTCCGACGGCGTCATTCGCCTCGCCTTCCCCGCGGTGCTCCCGGACGCCTCCGCCGTGAAAGACGCCGGGGCGCTCGCCTCGGCGCTGGCCCTGTTGTCCAGCAACGTCAGCTCGTCGGGCCTAGAGGGCGCCGTGGCCCAGGCGCGCGCGCTTGCCGACGCCCCCTCTGCCGCACCCGACGACTTCCGCGACATCGCCGAGACGCTGGAGCAGCTCAGCCACAGCGGCGCTGACGGTGCCGGCGGTGCTGACGGCGCCGCGGCGAGCGAGACGAGCGCGGCGGGCGAGGCGGATGTGCAAGATGCGATTGACGCGGCGGGTGGCGTCTCAGTGGCAGAACCGGTGGCAGAACCGGTGGCAGAACCGGCGGCGGAGACCACGGTGGAGACCACGGTGGAGCCGGCCCCCGAGCACGTGGTCGAGCCGGCGGCGCTGCGCGGGGGATTCGGCCGCCAGGACTACCGGCCGCTGTCCCTCCTGCTCATCCTGCTAGCGGCCATCTCGATGGTCATTCTCATCGCTGCGCTGACCGCCTACCTGGTGCGCGCCGTCGGCCGCGACACCCCGAACACGCCGCTGGCGCCGCAAACAACGACGTCGGCACCCGCCACTCCCGGCGAAGGATCTGGCGGGGTGGACGTCGTCATCGGCAACCTCTCCACCGCATCGTGGGGTACCGGGGCGGCCCCTGCGGCGCTCGCTTTCGACGACGACGCCTCGACCGTGTGGAGCGCGCCCCGCGGCTCGGGGCTCACCGCCACCGCGGCGCCGGAGGTGACGTTCACACTCAACCAGATCGTCGTCTCCGCACCCACCGCCGGAGCCGAGTACAGGGTGTACGGCATCCCGGCTGGCGATGGGACGGGCGGTACCGCGCAGGTCGACGGAGCAGACGACCTGCCCGGGCTGCCTGAGCTGGCGGAGGGCCGTTTCCAGCCCGGGCAGAACTCCATCGACGTCGACCACGACGGGGCGCTGCGCGGCGCGGTGCTCTACTTCCCCGGAGCGGACGCCGAGAGCCAGCTGGAGCCCGTGGAGCTGGGTGACGTGGTGCTGGTGGGCAAGACGTACTTCTAAACCCCCGCTAAACCCCCGCTAAACCCCCGTTAAACCCCCGGCCCGGGCCGGCGGGCGCGGGTGTCACTTAAATGTGCGCCCAGGCGGCGCGCCCACCCCTTCGCATCGGGCACACTGGGCACCACAGGCACACACGGGGATCACATCGGGGGACGTGACATGGAATTGACAGACCAACAGCTTGTGGAGGCGTACAAGGCCGGGGATCCGCACGCCTTCGCTCACATCGTCCGCAGGCACAAGCCGCGGCTGGCGTACATCGCGCGGCGCTATGCCAAGAACGAGCAGGACACCCAGGATATTTTGCAGGAGGCGCTGTTCAAGGCGTCGAGGAAAATGCACACCTACCGCGCCGAGGCCACGCTGTCGACGTGGCTGCACCGCCTTGTCATGAACACCGGCTACGACCACATGGCGGCGGGCCGAAAGCGCATGCGCGACATCAGCATCGACGACACGGACCGCGTCTCCGTCGACGCCAATCCGCTGCTCGCCCACGACCCGACCACGGGCGTCGAGCGCGCCATCGTCCTGCGCCAGGCCATCGAAGCTCTGCCCACCGCGCAACGTACGGCGCTCTTGCTTATCGACGTCGCGGGGCTGACCGTCGAGCGCGCCGCGCGCGAGATGGGGGTCAAGCCCGGAACGGTGAAGTCTCGCCGCTCCCGGGCGCGCCAGGCTGTGGCCAAAGCAGTGGGGGAGCCGGGCGAAAAAGCCGTGTGAGCTGCAACATCGGCGGTTGTCTGCGACGGCAGTAGACTAGCCTGGAGATACTCAAGTAATTCGGGAGAGATGCACCGCTATGACTAATCCAGGCTTCAATTTCATCGTGCCCACCACCGGCGAGAACGTTGAGGCAACTCCACAGGACAACAGCGAGAAGACCGGGGGCGCCGACAACACCGCTGTGCGCGACGTTATCGTCATCGGTTCCGGCCCCGCCGGGTACACGGCCGCGATGTACGCGGCGCGCGCCGAGCTCAACCCCCTGGTGTTTGAGGGGTACGAGTTCGGCGGCGAACTAATGAACACCACCGAGGTGGAGAACTTCCCCGGTTTCCAAAACGGCATCATGGGCCCCGAGCTGATGATGGAGATGCGCGCACAGGCGCAGCGCTTCGGCGCCGAGCTCACCCCGGAGCTGGTGGACCGCGTGGAGTTGGACGGCGAGGAGAAGGTGGTCTACGTGGGGGACACCGCCTACCGCGCCCGCGCCGTCATCCTCGCCACCGGCGCGGCCCCCCGCCACCTAGGAGTGCCCGGCGAAACCGAGATGACCGGGCACGGCGTGTCAACCTGCGCCACCTGCGACGGCTTCTTCTTCAAGGACCAGCACATTGCCGTCGTCGGCGGCGGCGATTCGGCGATGGAGGAGGCGACCTTCCTCACCCGCTTCGGCACCAAGGTGTCAATCATCCACCGCTCGGAGAACTTCCGCGCCTCCCAGATCATGCTGGAGCGCGCCCGGGACAACGAGAAGATCGAGTTCGTCACCAACACCATCGTCGAGGAGGTCGTCGAAGAAGACGGCAAGGTCGCGGGCCTGAGGGTCACCAACGTGCTCACCGGCGAAACCTCGGTGCTCGACGCCACGGCCATGTTCGTGGCCATCGGGCACGACCCGCGCTCCGGGTTCCTTGACGGGCAGGTGGCCACCGACGAGGCCGGTTACGTCAAGGTGGACCAGCCCTCCACCAAGACCTCGGTTCCCGGGGTCTTCGCCTGCGGCGACCTGGTGGACAACTACTACCGCCAGGCCATCACCGCCGCAGGCTCCGGCTGCCGCGCGGCCATCGACGCCGAGCACTACCTGGCCGCGCTTAAGTGACGGGCTAGAGGGACTAGAATGGTGGACATGAACGCACCGATTGATGTCACGCAGGCGACTTTCAAGTCCGAGGTCGTGGACTCCGACACACCCGTCGTCGTTGATTTCTGGGCCGAGTGGTGCGGCCCCTGCAAAAAGCTCAGCCCCCTGCTCGACGACATCTCCTCCGAGATGGGCGACGCCGTCAAGGTGGTCAAGGTCGACGTCGACGCCGAGCGCACCCTGGGCGCCATGTTCCAGGTCATGTCGATTCCGACCGTCATGATCTTCAAGGACGGTGCTGCCGTGGACACGATCGTCGGCCTGCAGCCCAAGGACGAGCTCGTTTCGCGGATTCAGCAGCAGCTCTGAGTACTATAAAGTTCCTTGTATCTGCCCATCTGTTCCCGACGTTGAAAGGTGCCCGGTGACTGAGGTTCTCCGTGTTGGTGATTCGAGCGCACGCGTCGCCGAAGCGCGCTCGACCCTCGCACGGCTGGGCATGCTCGACGGGTACGACGGGAAGGTCGGGGAGTGGAACTCCCGCCAGTTCTCGCCCGCCGAGCTGCTTTTCGACGCCGACCTGGCCGAGGGCGTGAAAGCCTTCCAGCAGTCCCGCGGCATCGTCCCCACAGGCGAAATCGACTCCGTCACGATGCGCGAGCTGCGCGAGGCCTCCTACACCCTGGGCGCCAGGGTCTTGGAGTTCCGCCCGAACCAGGTCATGGTGGGCGACGATGTGCGCCAGCTGCAGCAGCAGCTCCAGGAGCTGGGCTTTTACTCCCACAAGGTCGACGGTCACTTTAACAAGCAGACCCACGAATCCCTGGTCAACTACCAGCTCAACTCGGGTCTGCAGGATGATGGCGTGTGCGGGCCCGACACGCTCCACGCGCTCAGCCTGCTCGGCCGCCGCATCACCGGCGGATCGGCGCACGCGATCCGCGAGCGCGAACGTGTCCGCCAGGCGGGCCCCAAGCTTTCCGGCAAGCGCGTCGTCATCGACCCGAGCTTCGGGCTGGCGGACTCAGGGATGACGGTGCGCGGGCCCTACGGCGACATCACCGAGGAAGAGATCCTGTGGGACCTGGCGCAGCGCGTCGAGGGGCGGATGGTGGCCGCCGGGATGGAAACCATCTTCTCGCGGCCGCGCGGCGACAACCCCTCGCCCAAGGAGCGCGCCGAACTGGCCAACAGCTTCAACGCGGACCTGATCATCTCCCTGCAGCTCGACCGCTACCACAACGACAAGGCCAACGGCGTGGCCACGTTCTACTTCGGTTCCGAGTTCGGGGCGTCTTCCATGACGGGTGAAACCCTCTCCGGTTACATCCAGCGGGAGATCGTCGCGCGCACCGACCTGCGCAACTGCTACAACCACGGGCGCACCTGGGACCTGCTGCGCCTGTCCAAGATGCCTGCTGTGGAGGTCGTGGCGGGGTACCTCACCAACCCGGGCGACGTGGCCATCGTGACCGACCCGCGCCAGCGCGACGCTATCGCCGAGGCCATCGTGGTGGCCGTCAAGCGCCTCTACCTGCTGGAGGAGGACGACAAGCCGACCGGCACCTACTCGTTTTCCGACCTGCTGCGCCAAGAACGCGCCATGTAGCCGCCCGCGGCTAGCGTGCGGCGGGAACCTCCGCCAGCAGCTCGGCCATGTCGCGCGCCGAAAGCAGGTCGTGCGCGGGCGGCAGGTCGATGCGCAGCCGGGGCAGGACGGGGTGGTCGCGCACGACCATGAACCCGGCGGACTCCAGCACGGGGACCTCCACCAGCCCGATCTCGGGGGCCCGGCGCACAATGCCCGCGCACATCTCCGATGTCGCCTCCCCGCCGGGCACGACGCCGAACATCTCCAGGGCCTGGACCCCGCGCTCGAGGGCGGCCATGATCACGGCGTCGAGCAGCACGGACTCCCACCCGCGGCCCTGGGCCGCGGAGTCGATGTGCAGGCTCGTGACCACCCACGCGTCCCGGCTTATCGGCGCGGTGGGCATCCTCACGGCGCCGGGGGCGTCGGCGGCGGGGCAGAACAGGGCGGTCGCGAAGGCGCCTTCGGTGGCGGTACTTTCCACAGCGCTCCGAACAATGCTGAAACCCACCACCCCCTGCTCCAGCGCCCGGGACGACAGCCAGGCGGCTTTGTCTGCCTCGGGGTACGCGCCGGTGTAGGCGTCGTCAAGCGGGTCGAGCTCCCAGAAGGTGGTGGTGGCGGTGCGGCGGTGCACGGCCGCCAGCGTGTCGTAGGTGACGGCCACGACGCGCGCCCCAGACATGGCCGACCTACTGGCCCTGGATGAGCGCCATGATGCGCTCGAAGTCATCGCGGTCGCCGAACTCGACGACGATCCTGCCCTTGCGCTTGCCCATGGTCACGGAGACCTTCGTGTCCCACTCGTCGGCGAGCTTCTCAGCGGCGTGGGTGAAGTACTCAGGCTGGGGGGCGGGCTCGCGCTTCGGGGTCTGCGGCAGCTCGCCCTGCCGGTTCACAAGCGTCACGGCCTCTTCCGTGGCGCGCACGCTCATGCCCTCGGCGACGATGCGGTCCGCCAGCTTCTCCTGCGCCGCAGCGCCGACCTTCACCCCCAGCAGGGCGCGGGCGTGGCCGGCGCTGAGCACGCCCGCCGCCACGCGGCGCTGGACCGCCACCGGGAGGTTGAGCAGGCGGATCGAGTTGGTGATGCGCGGGCGAGAACGCCCCAGCCGGTCGGCGAGCTGCTCCTGGGTGACCCCGAACTCCTCGAGCAGCTGCTGGTAGGCCGCCGCCTCCTCGAGCGGGTTGAGCTGCACGCGGTGGATGTTCTCCAGCAGCGCGTCGCGCAGCATGTCCGCGTCATTGGTTTCGCGCACGATCGCGGGGATGTGCTTGAGCCCCGCCTTGGAGGAGGCCCGCCAGCGGCGCTCGCCCATGATCAGCTCGAAGCCCTCGGGGGTTTCGCGCACCACGATCGGCTGCAGCAAGCCGAACTCCTTGATCGAATGCACCAGTTCCGCGAGCTCGTCCTCGTCGAACACCTGGCGCGGCTGCTTCGGGTTGGGGAGGATCTGCCCGACCGGGATTTCCTGGTAGCGCGCGCCCATCGGCAGGGTCTGCTTCGGGCGTTCCGCCCGCGTATCGACGGTCGGCGCGCCCGGAATCACCGGCGCCCCTGGGGCGCCCGCCGGAGCTTTCGAGGCGGAGGCGCCGAGGATGACGTCGGCGGCGCCTGCGCCGAGCCGGCCCGTCTTCCCCGTGGTGTCCGTGGATTCTGGGCTGGATGGGATGAGGGCCGCCAGTCCGCGGCCGAGACCGCCCTTGCGTTCCTGAGCCATGTTTACTCTCCGTCCTCTCCTGCGTTGGCCGAGTTGCTGTGCTGCGAGTTATTCAGTTGTTCGGCCACCTCGGGGCTGACACCGATCGGGCCCGTGGTCGGGTGCGGCTGGAAATCGCCCCGGCTGGCGATCTCGCGTGCCGCGTCGAAGTAGGCCAACGCCCCGCGCGAGCCCGGGTCGTAGTCAATCACCGTCTGCCCGTAACCGGGGGCCTCCGACACCTTGACGGAGCGCGGGATGACATTGCGCAGTACCACCTCGCCGAACTGGGAGCGCACCTCGCCCGCGACCTCCTCGGACAGCCGGGTGCGCGCGTCGAACATGGTCAACACGATCGCCGAGATGTGCAGCTCGTGGTTCAAGTGCTCCCGGATCATGCTGATGTTGCCCAAAAGCTGGCCCACGCCCTCGAGCGCGTAGTACTCGCACTGGATCGGGATCAGGACCTCGTCCACGGCCGTCATCGCGTTAATGGTCAGCAGGCCGAGGGAGGGCGGGCAGTCAATGAAGACGTAGTCGAACCCGTTGTCCTCCAAGAAACCGCGGCGGATGGCGTCGTGCAGGCGGTACTCGCGCCGCACGAGGCTGACCAACTCGATCTCCGCGCCCGCGAGGTCGATCGTGGCGGGGATACAAAACAGGTTGTCGTTGCCGGGGGAGGGCTGCATCGCATCTTCGGCCGCGGCCTCCCCGATGAGGAGCTCGTAGGTCGAGGTGGTGCCCGCGCGGTGCTCCACCCCAAGGGCCGTCGAGGCGTTGCCCTGCGGGTCGAGGTCAATCACGAGCACCTTCAGACCCTGCCGCGAGAGCGCGGCGGCCATGTTCACGGACGTTGTGGTCTTGCCCACCCCACCCTTCTGGTTGGCCACGGTAAACACCCGCACCCGCTCCGGGCGCGGCAGCGTCTCGGAGCCCGACACCACCCGGGCGGCACGGCGCGCCGCCGCTGCAATGGGGGTGTCGTCCCACTGCTGGTCGTCTGTCTGCTCGTTACTCATGAGCGCGGCCTCCCAGTCGGTCTGCGAATCATCCCTGGCAACTCTAGTGCGTGCGACGGATGCGGATAAGTGTGGTGGGTTCCTCCAGCACGGATGCCCCCACGGTGAAAATCTCCGCCTGCCCGCCCTTGGCGCGTTTGATCTCCCGCGCGTCGCGCTCGAGCTCCTCGGCCACCGACTCGCCCTTCATCGCCACCATCGCACCGCCCACCTTCACCAGGGGGAGGGACCAGCCGGCCAGCTTGCCCAGGGGAGCCACGGCGCGTGAGGTGACGACGTCGAAAAGCGAGGCGCCCTGCTCCTCTGCCCGGCCGCGCACGACGGTGACATTGTCCAGGCCGAGCTCGTCTACCACCTCGCGGAGGTAGGTGGAGCGCTTGAGCAGGGGCTCAATGAGAGTGACCTCGAGGTCGGGCCGGGCGATGGCCAGCGGGATCCCGGGCAGGCCCGCGCCGGAACCGATGTCGGCGACGCTTAAGCCCTCGTCGAAGGCCTCGGCGATGACGGCGCAGTTGAGCACGTGGCGGCTCCACAGGCGCCCCACTTCCTTCGGCCCGATGAAACCGCGCTGCGCCGCCACGGTGGCCAGCGAATCGTGGTAGGCCTCGGCGAGCGGCAGTCGGTCGCCGAAGATCTCGGACGCGACGTCCGGCGTGGGGGAGCTGGGGGAGGGCTGCGACATAATACCGACTCTAGTAAACGGGGCAGACAACGAAACAACCGCCGTCACAGGCAACGGCGGTTGCGGGTCTGGGTGAGGATTTAAGAGCCCTGCTTGCGCTGCTTCTTGGTGCGCTTGTCCACCTTGCGGGCCGCGACCTGGGGAGCGGTGGCGCGCTTCGCCTCGCGCTTCTGCTCCGCCTCGGCCGCCTCCTCCTTGTCCATTTTGTCGAAGACGATGCGGGTCTGGAAGAACGTCCACACATTGTTGGCCAGCATGTAGAACAGCAGGCCGACGTGCCACAGGAAGCCCGAGGCGAGGATCATCACGGGGAAAATCCACAGCATCATCTTGTTCATGATCTGCATCTGCTGCTGCATCATCTCGGCCTGCTCGCCCACGGGCGCCGCCACCTTGCCGGAAGCAATGCGCTCGTTCTGGCGCTCGATGGACAGGCGGGCGTTGAGGTGGGTGAACACCGCGGAGATAATCACGAGCGGCAGACACACCATGATGATGTCGGTGCGGGTGAAGTCGAGGCCCGTGAACGCCGAGAAGGCGTCGGCCGGCATGGACATGTAGGCCGACAGCGGCACGCCGAAGAAGTCGGCGTCCAGGAACGAGCGGACGTCCTCGGGCGAGAAGATGTAGTTCGCGGTGTTGCGGTTTTCCTCCACGCTCATGCCCAGCTGGCCGGGGCCGGTGCCGGTGCGGTTGAACGAGCGCAGGACATGGAACAGCCCGATGAACACCGGCATCTGCACCAGCGGGACGATGCAGGAGGCGAGCGGGTTGGTGCCCATCTCCTTGTACAGCTTCTGGGTCTCCTGCGCCATTTTCTGCTGGTCGTTCTTGTACTTGGCGCGGATCTCCTGCATCTTCGGCTGCATTTCCTGCATCCGGCGCATGGAGCGCATCTGGTTGACCATCGGCTTGACCAGCAAGACGCGGATGGTGAACGTGAGGAAGACGATGGCCAGGATCCAGGCGATGCCCGAGTCCGGCGCAAGGATGAATCCGAAGATCTTGTGCCAGAACCACAGCACTGCTGAGATCGGCCAATAAACAAAGTTCAGCACTTGAGCGCGTTTCTCCTAATCGGTGGCGGGTTCGGCCGGCTCGACGCTTCCCGGTACAGGGTCGTATCCCCCCGGGTGCCAAGGACCGCACTTGCACACGCGGGCCGTGGCCAACAAGCTTCCTTTGACTGCACCGTGGCGCGAGACTGCTTCCAGCGCGTATGCACTGCAGACAGGAACGAATCGGCAGGTCCCACCCATCTTAAGGGGCGAGACGTATTTTTGGTAAAGGCGTACCCCTCCCACCAGCGCCCGGGCGGGCGCGCTGGGGGGCCTAGGGATCTCCCCTCCGAGGAAGTTGTAGTACGACATCAGTCGCGGGTGTCCTTTGCGGGTTCGTCGTGCGCGCCCAGCTTCCGCAGCGCCGCGGAAAGGGCGTGGAGGTAATCCTTGCGCAGGTCGTCGCTGCTCGCTTCGGCGGCGGCAGGCAGGGCCCGCACCACCACGTCGTGCTCCCGCGCGAGCTTGTCGACGCTCCCGAGCAGCACGTGCCTGAGCTTACGCGACACGCGGTGGCGCACCACCGCGTTGCCCACCGCCTTAGACACGACGAGCCCGAACCGGGGGCCTCCTGTGATGGCGGTGTCGGTTCGGGCTGCGATGTGCACCACGAGCGTGCGGGACCCAGCGCGCGTGCGCGCGGACATCGTCCGGCGGAAATCCGCGGACGAGGCGAGCTTGTTCGCTCTGGGTAGCACGAGGTGTGTGCTCCGGGACGGATTACGCCGTCAGGCTGGAGCGGCCCTTGCGGCGGCGTGCGGACACAATGGCGCGGCCGGCGCGGGTGCGCATGCGGGCGCGGAAGCCGTGCTTACGGGCGCGGCGGCGGTTGTTGGGCTGGAAGGTCCGCTTGGACACGGTGAGCTCCTTAAAGTTCGAGTGCGACGGCCAGCGGCTGCTCTCCCCGTCGCCAGGAAGGTGCGGCCTCCCGGGGCAGAGGCCGTCCCGGTGAGAAAAGAAAAAGCTGAGATGCGCGGCGCTCCCGCACTCAGGGCGGAGGCGCTGTCGCGTGCCCCACCCGCGCCGACTCGCCGCTGGGTGCGGCGGCCCGGTGCACTGCGCCGGTGGTGCTCTCAAACACATCGGCCGAACGCGAAAAGTGTGAGACCAATGTGACAGACGGTTTAAAGACTACGTCAGTTTCTCGGGGAGGTACAAATCCAGCGCGGGTGAGCCCTCCACCGGTATTCCAACCCCGGCAAAGGGTGCCCCCGAAATAACAAAGATGTGCTTTTCCCCTGGTGGCGGGGCGAAACGCCGACGAGTGCTGGGGGGCGGCGCGCGCGGAACCACTCACAGGCCCGGGACCACAGTTATCCACAGCGGAAAGTTCTCTCATTGTTTGGACAGGGGCCGGAAGGAGCGGGTAACAATGATTTATCAGATTCAAGAAATCACAGCTCTACACAGGGCTACTGTGGATAACCCTCAACTTCCTGTTGAGAGTTGCGGGCGCGCAAGCGCGTTCGCCGAGGTAGCACCAGGTTTTATACTGGGTGCACTTTATCCACAAGGGCGCCTGCCACCTGTGGAAAGAACCCCACCGCGGGTCTATCCACAGGTGTGGATAAAGTTGTGGAACACAAGGTAGTAGCCGTCGCTGCTCGCGCTTTGTGTGTGGATGGCTGTGAATAACAGCCTGGGGACACAGGGGGCGCGGGCCGGAGATGTAAAGAAACAGGGGATTCGAGCACACGTGGCAGATCAACAACTCAGCGCGCTCTGGAGCGACATCGTTTCAGAGCTCCTCAGCCTCTCGGAGCGCCCCAACTCGAACATTCCGACGCTCACCCACCAGGAGCGCGCCTACCTGCAGCTCGTCAGCCCCGTCATGCTTGTCGACGGCTACGCCATCCTCTCGGCGCCGCACTCCGCGGCCAAGACCGTCGTCGAGGACTCGCTGGGCTCCCACATCACCGGGCTGCTGACCCGCAAGCTGGGCACCCCCTGCACACTGGCCGTGTCCATCCGTCAAACCGAGACGGAGGGAGAGACGCAACAGGGGCTCGAGTCCCGCCCGGCCGAGCCGGAACCCACCTCCGTTCCCGACTGGTTCTCCACCACCAGCCCGGCTCCCGCCTTCGCGCCCAGTCCCGCCCCGGAGTCCTCGCCGTGGCAGGCGGGCGAGCAGATCCCGATGGGGCTCGACGAGCTCGCGCAGCTGCACATGCGGCAGCAGGAGTCCCAGCACCGGCCGGAGGGGCGTCGCCAAGCAAGCGCTCACCCCACCGTGCCCCAGCGGCCCCAGCGCCTCGTTCGGGAAACCCCCGCCCACAGCACCGACCGCGAAGCGAGCCTGAACCCGAAGTACACGTTTGAGAACTTCGTCATCGGCTCGTCGAACCGCTTCGCCAACGGCGCCGCGGTCGCCGTCGCCGAAAACCCCGCGCGCGCCTACAACCCCCTGTTCATCTGGGGCGGTTCCGGGCTGGGCAAAACCCACCTCCTGCACGCCGCGGGCAACTACGCCAAGCTGCTGCAGCCGAACCTGCGGATCAGCTACGTGTCCTCGGAAGAGTTCACCAACGACTACATCAACTCCGTGCGCGACGACCGGCAGGAGACCTTCAAGCGGCGCTACCGCAACCTGGACATCCTCATGGTGGACGACATCCAATTCCTCGAGGGCAAGGAGGGGACCCAGGAAGAGTTCTTCCACACCTTTAACGCGCTCCACCAGCAGAACAAGCAGATCATCCTGTCGTCCGACCGGCCGCCGAAGCAGCTGACAACCCTCGAGGACAGGCTGCGCACGCGTTTCGAGGGCGGTCTGATCACCGATATCCAGCCGCCTGATCTCGAGACGCGCATCGCGATCCTGATGAAAAAGGCGGCGGCCGACGGGACGCACGTGGACCACGCTGTCCTGGAGCTCATCGCGTCGCAGTTCGAGTCGTCGATACGCGAGCTCGAGGGGGCGCTGATCAGGGTGTCGGCGTACTCGTCGCTGATTAACGAGCCCATCACGCTCGAGGTCGCCCAGGTCGCGCTGCGCGACATCCTGCCCAACGGCGGCGAGATGAACATCAGCGCGGCGGCGATCAAGGACGCCGCTGCGGATTACTTCAGCGTCTCCCTCGAGCAGCTCACGGGCGCGGGCAAGACCCGCCAGGTCGCGCACGCACGGCAGCTGGCCATGTACCTGTGCCGGGAGCTGACAGACTTATCTCTGCCGAAGATCGGCGACGAGTTCGGCGGCAAGGACCACACGACGGTGATGTACGCCGACCGGAAGATCCGCAAGGAGATGACGGAGAACCGGGGCACTTACGACGAGATCCAGGAGCTGACACAGATGATCAAGAACCGGGCTCGTTCCCTCTAAGCCCGTGTAAGCCCCGGCCCGACTGAGCCGGGGTCTTTTTGTCCACAGACTTACTCACAGATGTGTAATTACAGTGCCAGAAATAAGTGATCCCCAGCACGTGTGTTCCAGATCACTAAATCGGGGCACTGTGGATAACGCGGCCCAACGTGTGATTTCGCAGTGTGTAACGCCGGAAAATCTGTGGATGAAATCCGCCGCCCCGAAACTATCCACAAACGCGCGACATTATCCACACGTTATCCACACCCCTGAGCACACCCCGATTTCCGCGCACGACCTCGGCGAAGGGGCCTTCATCCACAGAGTGCACAAGACTTACTGTTGTTACCAACTATCTACTTTGAAGGTAAGTGAAGGGAAACGGGGTGTGTGAAAATCGGCCGCCGACCCACTGAATGACAAAGAAGTGACGCCCGCATAAGGTGGAGCGAAGTTACATGTAATTCGGGGGCGATCGCGCAAGGAGTGCTGGCATGGACGACAACTCGGTGTCATTTCGGGTTCACAAGGACGACCTCTCCGACGCCGTAGCGTGGGTAGCGCGCAGCTTGCCGACGAAAAACACGCAGCCGGTGCTGCGCGCCGTCGTCATCACCGCCGACGACACGGGGCTCGAGTTCGCGGGCTTCGACTACGAAGTCTCCTCGCGAGTGCGCATCGGTGCGGAGGTCTCGCAGCCTGGCCGCGTCGCCGTGGCCGGCAAGCTGATGGCCGACATCGTGGCCAACATGCCGGCAAAACCGATGGAGGTGTCCACCGACGGATCCACCATGTTGCTCCAGGGCGGATCTGCGCGTTTCGAGCTGCCGCTTATGCCGCTGGATGACTACCCCCAGCTGCCGACCCTTCCCGAGGTCACAGGGCGCATTTCCCCCGCCGAGTTCGTCGGCGCCGTCACCCAGGTCGCCTCGGCCGCCGGGCGCGACGACACCCTGCCGATGCTCACGGGCGTGCACATGGAGATTTCCGGCAACGCCGTCCAGTTCACCGCGACTGACCGGTTCCGCCTCGCACTCCGCCGCATCCAGTGGGAGCCGGTGAGCGCGGATGTGACGGCGAAGCTGCTCGTTCCCGCCAAGACGCTGCTCGACAACGCCCGCACCTTGGACACCCACATCGACGAGCCGGTGGAGATCGCGGTGGGCGACTCCGACAACGTGGGCGGCGAGGGCCTCTTCGGCTTGCACTCCGGAAACCGCGAAACCACAACCCGCATGCTCGACGCGGATTTCCCGAACATTCAGCCGCTGCTTCCCAAGACGCACACCTCGATGGCCAGCGTGGAAATCTCCCCGCTCGTCGAGGCGATTCGCCGCGTGAGCCTCGTCGCTGACCGGAACGCCCAGGTGCGCATGCACTTCCGCCCCGGCGAGGTGACCCTGTATGCCTCCGGTGCCGATTCCGGCGAGGCCAGCGAAACGGTGGAAGCAGCCTTCACCGGCGCCGACGAACTGCTCATCGCGTTTAACTCCGGCTACCTCAAGGACGGGCTCGCCGTCATCCCCACCAACCGCGTGGTCTTCGGGTTCACCGAGGCGTCGCGCCCGGCGATCATGATTCCCGAGCCCGAGCAGCTGCCCGAGGCGGAAGCGGACGGCACTTTCCCGACCCCGGCCTCCGACTTCACGTACCTGCTCATGCCGGTGCGCCTGCCGGGCTAAGGAATCAGCGCTGCAACGTGTTCGTCAGTGACCTCAACCTGCGCGACTTCCGTTCTTGGCCCGAGCTGGCGCTAGAGCTGAAGCCGGGGGTGACCGTGTTCGCGGGGCGCAACGGGCACGGCAAGACCAACATCGTCGAGGCCCTCCAGTACAGCAGCACCTTAAGCAGCCACCGGGTCGCCACCGATTCCCCGCTCATCCGGGCCAGCGCGACGGACGCGCGGGTGTCCGTAACCACTGTCAATAGCGGCCGCGAGCTGACGACCCACCTGCTGATCAAGGCCTCCGGCGCCAACCAGGCGCAGATCAACCGGACGCGGCTGAAGTCCACGCGGGAGGTTCTCGGGGTGCTGCGCACGGTCATGTTCTCCCCGGAAGACTTGCGGCTTGTGACGGGTGAGCCCGCGGAGCGGCGGAAGTTCCTGGACGACCTCTCCGCCTCCCGCGCCCCCCGCCTCGGGGGAGCCAAAGCCGACTACGACAAAGTCCTGCGGCAGCGCAACGCCCTGCTGCGCACCTCCTCCTACGACCTGCGCCGCGGTTACGGCGACGATGCCGGCGCGAGCGCCCTGGCCACCCTCGACGTGTGGGATTCGCAGCTCGCCCGCAACGGTGCCGAGGTGATCGCCGGCCGCCTCGAGCTTCTCGACGCCCTCGCCCCGCACATCACCGAGTCCTACCGCGCCGTCGCACCGGAATCCCGCCCGGCCTCGGTGCACTACACCTCCACCATCGACGACGCGGTTCGCGCCCTATCCGGCGCCCCCAGCAGGGACCCGGACGTGATCGAGGCCGCCATGCTCACCGAGCTGTCGCGCCGCCGCAAAGAAGAGATCGAGCGCGGCACCACACTTGTTGGCCCCCACAGAGACGACATGGTGCTCATGCTCGGCGACACCCCGGCGAAGGGTTACGCCAGCCACGGTGAAACGTGGTCGTACGCGCTGTCACTCCACCTCGCCGAATACGCCCTGCTGTCCGCCGAGGGGTCGGTGCCCGTGCTCATCCTCGACGACGTCTTCGCCGAGCTCGACGCGCTGCGCCGCCAACGGCTCGTCGCCGTCGCGGAAAACGCCGAGCAGGTGCTCATCACCGCCGCTGTCGGCGACGATCTGCCGGACAACCTGTCCAAAGCCGTCACCGCGCGCTATTTTGTGGCCATGGATGACGGCGTATCGACGCTCGAGGTGGCCGATGGCTGACCTCATCGCAGACACCTTCGACACCCTGCGCTCCACGGCCCGCAAGCGCGGCGGGCGCGTGCCCGACCTCCGCCGCCAGGGCGAATCCGTCATTCCGCGGCGGGCGCGGGTGGGCTCTGTTGGCTCTGTTGGCCCTGTTCGCGGGGACAAGGGGGCGTCGATAAGCGTGCCCGGGCTCGACCTTGGCGACCTTGGCGACCTTGGCGCGGACGCGAAGCCGCGGTGGTCAGGGATGGGGCGGCCGACGGGCCCGGACGGCCGAGCGATGCGCCGCAGCTACCAGGTCAAGGGGTTCGGGACGCTCGTGCGCGCGGAGATTCAGAAGCGCGAGTGGACCGAGCACCTGGCGTTTGGTTGGGTCATGGGCAACTGGGCCGGGCTGGTTGGGGAGAAGATCGCCCAGCACACCGAGGTGCAGATGATCAAGGACGGGGAGGTGTTCATCACCTGCGATCAGACGGCGTGGGCAACCCAGCTCAAGTACATGCAAGCCACGGTGCTCTCCGCCATCGCCGACAAGGTCGGGCCGGGTCTGGTGACCAAGTTGCACGTGTACCCGCCGAAGACGAAGAACTGGCGCAAGGGACCCCTCCACGTGAAAGGCCGGGGGCCGCGCGACACATACGGGTAGCCCCAAAATGGGCCGTGAAACGCCCTCTCGCACGATCGACGGGTGGGGGTAATATCCCCTACAGGGTGTAGGATTGGATGGGTTAAAACACCCTTAGCGCGACAGGAGACTCCCACATCGTGGCTACCAACGAACCGCATTACGATGCGTCATCGATCACCATTCTCGAGGGGCTCGAAGCTGTACGTAAGCGGCCCGGAATGTACATCGGCTCCACCAGCGCCCGCGGCCTGCACCACCTGGTGTGGGAGGTCGTGGACAACTCCGTCGACGAGGCCATGGCGGGTTACGCCGACCGTGTCGACGTTACGCTGCTTGCCGACGGCGGCATCCAGGTCATTGACAACGGCCGCGGCATCCCCGTGGAAATGCACCCCTCCGGTGCCCCGACCGTCCAGGTTGTGATGACGCAGCTCCACGCCGGCGGCAAGTTCGACTCCGAGTCATACGCCGTCTCGGGCGGCCTGCACGGCGTGGGCATTTCCGTAGTCAACGCGCTGTCCACCCGCGTCGAAGCCGACATCAAGCGCGACGGCAAGCACTGGTACCAAAATTTCACCAACGCTGTTCCCCACGAGCTCGAGCAGGGCGGCAATGCCCGCGGCACCGGCACCACGATCCGTTTCTGGCCCGACGCCGAGATTTTCGAGACCGTCGAGTTCGACTGGGACACCATCGCGCGGCGCCTGCAGGAGATGGCCTTCCTGAACAAGGGCCTCACCATCACGTTGAAGGACGAGCGCGCCACCGACGAGGAGCTCGAGCTCGAAGCGATCGCCGAGGAGGGTGAAACCGCGGCGCTGGTCGAGGGCGACTCGTTCGACGACACGGTCATTACCGACGCGGCCGCGGCCGGGGACGAAGCCGGCGCCGACGTCGCGCCCGCCGTGCAGAAGAAGCGCGAGAAGAAGGTCACCTACTTCTACCCGAATGGCCTGGTCGACTACGTCAACTACCTGAACAAGTCCAAAACCCCGATCCACCCCTCCGTCATCGGTTTCGAGGCCAAGGGCACCGACCACGAGGCCGAGGTGGCCATGCAGTGGAACACCGGGTTTAAGGAATCCGTCCACACCTTCGCCAACACCATCAACACACACGAAGGCGGAACCCACGAAGAGGGTTTCCGCGCGGCGCTGACCTCGCTGATGAACCGCTACGCGCGCGAACACAAGCTGCTGCGGGACAAGGAACCCAACCTCACCGGCGACGACTGCCGCGAGGGCCTCTCCGCCGTCGTCTCCGTGCGCGTGGGTGACCCGCAGTTCGAGGGACAGACCAAGACCAAGCTGGGCAACACCGAGATCAAGGGCTTCGTGCAGCGAGCGGTCAACGAGCACCTCTCCGACTGGTTCGACGCCAACCCGGCCGAGGCGAAGGTGATCATCAACAAGGCCGTCTCCTCCTCGCAGGCGCGCCAGGCCGCCCGCAAAGCCCGCGACCTCGTGCGCCGCAAGTCCGCCGGCGACATGGGCGGGCTGCCCGGCAAGCTCGCCGACTGCCGCTCCAAGGACCCGAAGGCCTCCGAGCTGTTCATCGTGGAGGGCGACTCCGCTGGCGGTTCCGCGAAGCAAGGCCGCGACTCGATGTACCAGGCGATCCTGCCGCTGCGCGGCAAGATCCTCAACGTGGAGAAGGCGCGCATGGACCGCGTGCTGAAAAACGCCGAGGTCCAGGCCATCATCACTGCCCTGGGCACCGGCATCCACGAGGAGTTCGACATCTCGCGGCTGCGCTACCACAAGATCGTGCTGATGGCGGACGCCGACGTCGACGGCCAGCACATCGCCACGCTGCTGCTCACGCTGCTGTTCCGTTTCATGCCGGAGCTGATCGAGCAGGGCCACGTCTACCTGGCTAACCCGCCGCTGTACAAGCTCAAGTGGGCCAAGGGCGAGCCCGGGTACGCATTCTCCGACGCGGAGCGCGACGACATGCTCGCCGAGGGTAAGGAAGCGGGCCGCAAGATCAACACCGACGACGGCATCCAGCGCTACAAGGGCCTGGGCGAGATGAACGCGAGCGAGCTGTGGGAGACCACCCTCGACCCCGAGCACCGCATCCTGCGCCGCGTCGACGTCGAGGACGCCCAGCGCGCCGACGAGCTGTTTTCCATCCTCATGGGAGACGACGTGGCGGCGCGCCGTTCCTTCATCACCCGCAAGGCGAAGGACGTTCGCTTCCTAGACGTCTAATCCCCGGCGGAAACATGGCGGTAGTGTTTAGACTTTGCCTATGGATTCCGTTGACATCACGCTGCCAGACGGCACAACCAGCACAGTTCTGCTGTTCCCGGCCGCCGAATCGGACAAGCCGCTCGTCGTGATCTGGCCGGGCTTCGGCATGGGAGCGCGGTACTACCGGCCGATTGCGCAGTGGCTCGCCGACCACGGCTTCCCAGTCGCGATCGGGGAGCTCCGCGGGCAGGGAACCAATACGGCTGTGGCAACCCGCGCTCATTCGTGGTCGTACAACACGATGGTCACGGAGGATTATCCGCTGACGATCCAGGCGGCGAAGGAAGCACTCGGGCTCGACCCCAGCCACCGCGTGGTGCTGCTGACCCACTCCATGGGCGGGCAGATCGGGACCCTGTTCCTGGCGGATCCGGCGGCCGCCGAAGATGGGGTCCTGGGGCTCATGGGTGTGGGCTCCGGCAGCCCCTATTGGAGGACGTTCGCACCGTCCGTCAGGCGCAAGCTGTTTGTCGGGTCGCGGATCATGGCGGCCGTCTCACTCGTGCTGGGGTACTGGCCGGGGGGCAGGTTCGACTTCGCGCGGTACGGGCGGCAGTCGGGGTGGCACGTGCGGGAGTGGGCGCGTCTGTCGCGCACCAACTCGGTGTCCCACATCGCAGGCAACGACTACGAGAACGCGTTGCTGGAGGTCACCGCCCCCATTTTGTACACCCGGTTTAACAATGATGACGACTGCACTGTGGAGTCCGCGCGTGCGTTGGCAATGCACCTCCCCGCGGCTCACCCGAAAGTGGAGGAGCTCTCGGGCGATCTCGGCCACAACCGGTGGGCGCGCGAGCCGGAAATCACGGGGCGGCGGTTTGTGAAGTTTTACGAGGAGAATTTCCTATAGGGCGTGGCGCTCGATGATCTCGCCGAATTCCGGCAGCGCGGGGGCGATGATCTTGCCGGCCTTGCCGCGGAGGCTGGAGTACACCTTCTGCGCGGCGGCGGGTGCCTGTTGCACGTACTTGTCGCCGAGGCCGAGGACGTCAGCAACCACGTCGTCCTGTCGGCTGGCGAGGTAGTTGCCAAATCCCGCTGACTGCTCGGCGTCGTACGCATCCCAGTAGGGGGTCAGTGCGTCGACGATGTCGGGGAGGGAGCGGTTGATGACCTTGGACACGATGTCGGCGTCCGCCTTCCGGGCGGCGGAGGTGGCGGATTTGATCGCCATGCCTGTCAGCCCGGACTGTGAGGCGATGGTTCGGTCGACGAGGCCGGTGACATCGTTGACAACGGTGGGGCGCACGGTGGGGTCAAGGAGTTTGGTGAGGTCGCTCATTGGGCTCAGCATAGCCGGATGGCTCCTTGTTTACGGGGGAAAGAGGATGGGCGGGGTGCCGCGGGCATGGGTTCGCTTCAGGGGGCGCTGCCTGATTTTCGCCCCGGCGGATGAGTGGTAGCCGTGCGTTTCGTTCGTCCGGGGCGGCGACCCGTCGGCGGGATGGTGTTCTATCCGCCCGGTTTCCGGGTTGAGTTCCACGTGGCCCTTGTTGCCTGTTCCATCTCTTCTGTCGTTGTTGCACCTGTGGTGTTCTCTGCATAGCCCGGCGAGATTATGGATGTCGGTGAGGCCCCCGTCCTTCCAGGCCAGGATGTGGTGAGCTTCCATTTCTATGGCTGCCTTGTCGCATCCGGCCCACGCGCACACTCCCTGGGTGGCGAGCAGTGCGAGCTTTTGGTGCACCGACGCGAGACGCACGGCGCCCATGGACAGGGGGATCCCGGTGACGTCGTCGAGCTGGAGGACGAAGTCGCCCCCGCCTAGGCCGAGCCGGAGGATGTCGAGAGGTGTGAAGTCGGTTCCGGTGTTGGTGGGGAAGACGGAGGTGTGGTCCGCCCCGAGCAGGTCCTCGAGGGTGAGCGAGAGAACGATGGAGCACACCCCGCTGCCGCGCTGCGTCTTGCCGGCGTCGTAGGCCCGGGCGATGGCGATGAGCTGGTCGAAGCCTCGCTGGGCCCGGGTGCGCGTGTCGTCGGCGGGGTCGGAATCGGTGTTCGTACCTGGCGCGTAGCCCGGGTGGATGAGCGCTTTCAGCAGGGACATCTCAGCCGCTGGGCCGTGAACGATCATCCGGGAGAGCCCGTCGCCGTCGGGGTGACCGAATGCGACGGAGCGCTTCTTCCATGCGGCGAACGGGTCCTTCTTTTTGTCATAGTCGCGGCCGTTGCGGTTCGCCTTGCGCACGGCGTCACTCAGCCAGGCGCGGAGGTCCTCGGGCGTGCGCTTCTTGGCCTCGGTCAGCGCGCGGCTGTGCAGCTCGTCGAAGCCGGGGTTGGCGTGCTCGCTCAGGTCGCGCAGGCATTGCGCGATGATCTTTTGCTTCTCGGCGTTGATGAGCGCCGCCTTCTTGCGGGCCGCGGCGCGAGCCTGTCTTGCCGCCGCTTTTCGACGCTCCTCCTCACGCGCCCGTTCCTTTTCCTGCTCCGGATCGGCGGCCGGCTCCCGGGGAGGTTCGGGGACCTCGGGCTCTCCGAAGAGCCGCCTGCCCCGCGAGAGGCGGTCGAGGGCCTCGTGGCGGGACAGCCCGAGGATGTCGACGAGATACTGCGTGGCGTGGTTGGCGCCCACTGCCGCGCCCGCGCCGTCGCGGTCCGCGATGAAGGCGAAGGAGGCGTCGATGAGACCGAACTTCTCCAACGCGGTGTTGAGCCGTTCCATGTCGGAGCGCACGCCTGCAAACGACAGGGTTTCTGGGGTGGAGAACGTTGCGGAGAGTTCTTCCGCGGCGTCGACGATGGCGTCGACAAGCGGGGTGAGTGTGGTGTCCATGGCACCTCCTTTCTGAAGAGATGCCCCAAGGTTAGAACAGGGGTGCGACACACAAACGCTAAATTAGAACAAGTGTGCCAAAACGGAACGGGCCCCGGCTTCCCCCAAGTACGAGGGTGCCGGGGCGCCGTGCTCCGCGGGTTGCAGCTCTTCCGCCACAGTGTTCTCAGGAGTCACTGTAACCACAACAGCAACAAAAATAACATGGGTGGCTACCGGGTGCCAGCCAAGGCCGCCGTCACCTGCGACACCAGCGGCTCGAGGGTGGCGACGGCGTTGTCCAGGCCCTCGCGAAGCGCCGGAACGTTGTCCACGATCAGCCTCGCCGCGACGCCGATGGACAGCGCCGCCAGCAACAGGGACAGGGGTGCCGAACCGGTGTACGCGCTGCCGAGCGGCGGCTGCGCGGGCGGCTCGAACCGCATCTCGCCCGCAGTGGGACCAGGGCTGGAAGACCCGGAAGAACCGGAAGACTGAGCGTGGGCGGCGGGAGCGCCCACAGCGCTCAGCACGAGCGCCGGGGCGAGGATCAGGGGCGTGAACTTCTTCATAACTCACGCAGTTTAGGGCGCCCGGCCGCTCGTCACATCTCCAACCAGTCCAGATACACGTGCCGGGCAACATGCGCGAAACCCTCGTTGGATCCGGTGAGGGGAGCCAGCGCCACGACGGCGGAATGCAAAGCGTCCGCCGCCGCGCCGGGGGAGTCGAAGACGGCCACACCGTGCACCCGCGCTCCGGGCACCGCCGCCGCAGCGCACAGGGCCGAAAAAGAGCGCACGCGGACCCCGGTGGCGGAGCAGAACTCGTCGGCCACGGCCAGAAGCTGTTCCGCGGTCAACCCCTTCACCCCTGACTACCCCGCGCCTGCCGGATGCGGGCCTCTGTGGCGGCGTAGGTCTCGGAATGGGTGCGGGCGAGCGCGGCCACGGAGGCGTCGTCAAGCATGCGCGCTGCGGCGGTGACCACGGACCGCCGTGCCGCCTCCTGCTTCGAGCAACCCCATGCCGACGCCAGCAGAGCGAGCGCTCTGTCCTCGTCTGCGGTGAGTCTCAATGTCATTGCCATACCATTTTGATACCGCATGGCGGTCCGGGAACGCGAGAAAACGCGGTAGAATCGCCCAGGAAACGTAATAGAAAGGTGATCCATGAGTGACGACACTCTCACCGGTGACGGCTTCGACCGCATCCAACCCATTGACATCAATGACGAGATGCAGACGAGCTACATCGACTACGCCATGAGCGTCATCGTCGGGCGCGCCCTGCCGGACGTGCGCGACGGAATGAAACCAGTACACCGCCGCATCATCTACGCGATGTACGACAACGGGTACCGCCCCGAGCGCTCCTACGTGAAGTCGGCCAAGCCCGTCGCCGACACCATGGGTAACTTCCACCCGCACGGCGACACCGCTATCTACGACACCCTCGTGCGCATGGCCCAACCCTGGTCCATGCGCTACCCGCTTGTCGACGGCCAGGGCAACTTCGGTTCTCCCGGCAACGACGGGCCCGCCGCGATGCGCTACACCGAGTGCAAGATGACGCCGCTGGCCATGGAGATGGTGCGCGACATCCGCGAGGACGCCGTGACCTTCTCGCCGAACTACGACGGCAAGACCAAGGAACCGGACGTCCTGCCCTCGCGCGTGCCCAACCTGCTGATGAACGGCTCCGGCGGCATCGCCGTCGGCATGGCCACCAACATCCCGCCGCACAACCTGCGCGAACTCGCCGAGGCCATCTACTGGATCCTGGACAACCACACCGCGGACGAGAAAACCACGCTCGACGCCGTGATGGAGCGCATCAAGGGCCCCGATTTCCCCACCTCGGGCCTCATCGTGGGGGACCAGGGCATCAAGGACACCTACACCACCGGCCGCGGGTCGATCCGGATGCGGGGCGTGACCGAGATCGAGGAGATCGGTAGCCGCCAGGTCATCGTGATCACCGAGCTGCCCTACCAGGTCAACCCCGACAACTTCATCGCCAGCATCGCGGACAACATCGCGGGCGGCAAGCTGCCGGGGGCCTCCCGCATTGACGACGAGTCCTCCGACCGCGCCGGGATGCGCATCGTGGTCTCGCTCAAGCGCGACGCCGTGCCGCGCGTGGTGCTCAACAACCTGTACAAGCACTCCCAGCTGGAGACGAACTTCTCCGCGAACATGCTCTCCATCGTCGACGGTGTGCCCCGCACCCTGCGTCTCGACCAGATGCTTCGCTACTACGTCAAGCACCAGATCGAGGTCATCGTCCGGCGCACCCAGTACCGCCTGGACGAGGCCGAAAAGCGCGCCCACATCCTGCGCGGCCTGGTCAAGGCGCTGGATATGCTCGACGAGGTCATCGCTCTCATCCGCCGCTCGCCGACGGTCGACGAGGCGCGCACGGGCCTGATTGAGCTTCTCGACGTCGACGAGATCCAGGCCAACGAAATCCTCGCCATGCAGCTGCGCCGCCTGGCGGCCCTTGAGCGCCAGAAGATTATCGACGACCTCGCCGAGATCGAGCTGCAGATCGCCGACTACAAAGACATCCTGGACAAACCGGAGCGCCAGCGCGCCATCGTCGCAGAGGAGCTCTCCGAGATTGTCGAGCGCTACGGCGACGACCGCCGCACGCGGCTCGTCGCCGCCACCGGCGACGTGTCCGAGGAGGACCTCATCGCCCGCGAGAACGTCGTGGTCACCATCACCTCCACCGGCTACGCCAAGCGCACCAAGGTCGACGCGTACAAGGCGCAGAAGCGCGGCGGCAAGGGCGTGCGCGGCGCCGAGCTGAAGCAGGACGATGTGGTGAAGAACTTCTTCATCTGCTCGACCCACGACTGGATCCTCTTCTTCACCAACTTCGGGCGCGTTTACCGCCTCAAGGCCTACGAGCTGCCGGAGGCCGGCCGCACCGCCCGCGGGCAGCACGTGGCCAACCTGCTGGAGTTCCAGCCGGAGGAGCGCATCGCCCAGGTGATCCAGATCCAGTCCTACGAGGACGCCCCCTACCTGGTTCTAGCCACCCGCGAGGGACGGGTGAAGAAGTCGCGTCTGACCGATTACGAGTCCGCCCGCTCCGCCGGCCTGATCGCCATCAACCTCAACGAGGGTGACCAGCTCATCGGCGCCGTACTGGCCTCAGACGAGGACGACGTCCTGCTGGTGAGCGAGCAGGGCCAGGCGATCCGGTTCACCGCCGACGACGAGCAGCTGCGCCCGATGGGGCGCGCCACCGCAGGCGTAAAGGGCATGCGCTTCCGCGGCGACGACCAGCTGCTGGCCATGACCGTGGTACACGACAACGACTTCATCCTCGTGGCCACCTCCGGCGGCTACGGCAAGCGCACCGCCGTGAGCGAGTATTCGCCGCAGGGCCGCGGCGGGGTGGGTGTGATGACGTTCAAGTACACCCCGAAGCGCGGGAAGCTGATCGGCGCGCTCGCGGTGGAGGAGGAGGATCAGATCTTCGCCATCACGTCCGCCGGCGGTGTGATCCGCACCGAGGTCAACCAAATCCGCCCGAGCTCGCGCGCCACCATGGGCGTGCGCCTGGTGGACTTGGCGGACGAGGTGGAGCTGCTGGCCATCGACAAGAACGTCGAGGACGAGGGCGAAGAAGAGGCCACCGCCGTGGCCAAGGGCGAGAAGACGCTCGAGGAAGCGATGGAGACCACCTCGTCGGCGCCGTCCGGTTCCCACGGGTCGTCGGTGACCTCGGCCGGCACGCCGGTCAACGTCAACAGCGTCGAGGCAGATCCGGTCGGTCCGACCTACGACTACGACGCAGAAGATGATGACGCGGAAGATGATGAGGAGTAGCTCATGGCCTCACGCACAGTGACCGTCTCCCACGTACACCCCGGGAGCGTATTCCGAGTGGCCACCTTGATGGCCATGGCCGGCTTCGTGGCGTGGATGATCGGCGCCACGATCGTCTACTTCTTCCTCAACCAGGCGGGAGTTGTGGAGTCGGTCAACTCGCTGCTCGCCGGTGTGGGCGGAGAGCGCATCGTGGATACAGCGCTGGTGCTCTCCGCCGCGGCGCTGTTCGGGCTGGTGGGCGTCGTGTTTGTCGCCATCATCGCGCCGCTGTGCGCGGTGATCTACAACGCCTTCGCCAACCTCACGGGTGGGGTGACGGTAACGTTGACGCCGCGCTGACAGGCCCGTGACCAGCTGATTTGTTCCGCTATGGAGTTCTGGGTAATGTTCTATTTCGTTCCCAGGGCCTATAGCTCAGTCGGTTAGAGCGCATCGCTGATAACGATGAGGTCGCAAGTTCGATTCTTGCTAGGCCCACAGGAGCGAAAGGGGCATTAGCTCAGTTGGTAGAGCACCTGCTTTGCAAGCAGGATGTCAGGAGTTCGATTCTCCTATGCTCCACAGTGTTCCTTGGTTCCTTTCAAGACCCCGGACATTCGAGAGAATGTTCGGGGTTTTGGTGTCAAGCCGTCCATGGCGCCCAGCAGGATTTAACAACTCCGTAGGGTGAACAGGCTGCGCGTCTCCGTGCGGGAGAAGGGGAACATGTCACCGACCACTACAGAAACCCAGCGCGCCTAGTAAGGCACATGTGCTGGGGAAGCTGTTCTATCTCCTCATTTCCGAGTGTTCTCCTAGTGTCATCCGCGTGTGGCCAGCACACCGGGGTGATTTTTGTTTTTCGGGGTGGGAGAGTACCGTCATTTCGGCGAGGGGCATTAGCTCAGTTGGTAGAGCGTCGCGTTCGCAATGCGAAGGTCAGGGGTTCGATTCCCCTATGCTCCACAAGAAGCTCCGAGCACGACAAAGCCCCCGGCACCGAAACAGTGCCGGGGGCTTAAACGCGGGTGCGCTTACTTGCTCGGAAGAGCAACGAGGGCCGCGCCAATGGCGGCGAGCCAGGAGTCCTTGGCCAGCGCGGTGCCGTCCTGGGAGGGGCGGATGCCGTCGGCCTCGGTCATGTCGTCGTTGCCGAAGTACATGGACAGCAGGCCCGCCGCGAAGGCGGTCAGGCCGACGCCCACGAGTCGGTTCGGAACGAAAGGCAGCAGCAGGGCGGTGCCCAGGCTGGTTTCGGTGGAGGCGAGCAGCTTGGCAAAGTTTTCTGCGTCCATCTCCTTGACAAACGGCAGGCCGGTCGCCGCCGTGTTCTGCAGCCACTCGGCGGTTCCCTTGCCCGCCTTGAACTTGCCCAGGCCGGAGTTGAGGACATACAGGCCGGTGGGAATGCGTAGCGCGGCGGAAGCGAAGCCGATGTTGGCCTTGTCCTGCTTGGTGAAGACGCCGGTGGGGATGACCTTCAGAGGGTTGAACATGTGAGCTCCTTACAAGCGGGTTTTAATGATACGTCAACATCTTACGGGATAAACTCGGCCTGGCAAGGTGTTGCGCGCCACCCGCCAGCATAGCGACGCCCGCGTCAGGCCGGCCGGGCTTGAACTAGCTCGCGGGCTTGATTTCGCTTTCGACGACCCACTTGTGGTTGGTCATCTTCATCCCGTCGGCCTCGTAATCCACCACGTACACCGTCTCATCGGTCGACGAGTCGACGGTGCCCTCCGCGCCGTCCATGCCCGCCATGTGGTTGGCCTGGATGACAATCGGGGAGCCATCCGCGAGAGGCTCGTTACCGGCGTCCTTGATCTCCTCCTGCACGACCCACTTGTGGTGGGTCACGGGGGCGCCGCCGTCAGTGGGGGTGTAGCTGACCTCATATGTGGTCGTGTCGTACGCCCCCACGATGGTGGCGGGAGCGCCCTGCATGCCCGGCATATGGTCGGTGTTCAGTGTCACCGTGCTGCCGATGGCGTACTTCGGGTCGGCGGCCTCCGCCATGCCCTCCGGGACGGGGCCGCCGTCTTCTGGGTGGTTGTGCGCTGCGTGCTCAGTGTGCTCAGTGTGCTCAGTGTGAGCGGGGGCAGGCTCGGTGCTGGGCGCCTCACTCGGCGAGCACGCGGAGAGTGCGGCAATGCTGGCGGTGGCGAGGAGCGCTGTCAAGGTAGTCTTCATAACTCCACTGTACCCCGAGGGGGTACCCGGGGTGTGCCTTTATCTCCGCTTTATGGCTGCTCCCGGCGTGGAGGCAACCGGCGGCCAGCTAGCGGCCCCTAGCGGGTGGCGTCGCGCTGGTCGTCGTCAAGCGTCTCCAGCGTCGTGAGCTGCTCGTCGATGGAGCTCAGCAGCTCCTCGTCGCGCTCCGCGGGCTCCTCGCCGAGGGGGCCGGCGGGGCGTTCGTCCTCGGTGCGGGTGGAGTACACGAGCGTGGCGTTGCCGCGCGCGTCCGTCTCCTCGCGCGGGGCGACGCGGGTGTAGGTGACGGCCTCCTTCTTCTTTCCGCCGGCGAGCTTGTCCTTGAGCAGGAACTCCCACAGCGCCCAGCCGGCGGCGCCCGCCGCGCCGACGCCGAGCAGGGTCGCCACGGCGCCGCCCTTGGAATTCTTCTTCTTCGCGTCCTTCGCCTCCTGCTTCAGCGCCGCGCGGCGCTCCTCGCGGGTCGGGGCGGCCGCGGCGAAGGCGGCGCGGTGGCGGTCCAGGCGGTTGTGGGAGTCGCGCGTCAGCTCCCCGGCCTCGCGCCGGGCGGCGTCGTACAGGTCGTCCAGGTTGTCCGGAATGTCGTCCTTCTTGATGGATTCCACGACGGAATCGTAGATTTCGCGCTGCTTGGCGTCGTCAAGCTGGCGGAAGTAATCGAGGGCGGCGCGTGCGCCCCTGAAGGCGAGGCGGATGGTGAACGGGTTCATGGTGCGGTCCTTCTTCGTCGGGGATGTGTGCAACCCAGAGTAGCGATTTCGCGCCGCAACGATTTTTATTCACCCCGGGCACGCCAGGTGACCTGCATAGACCGAGCGGTACGATTGAACAGAGTTGTCTATCGGTATGCGCATTTATAGATTCTTCAGTCAACGACAAACCGTAAGCGCCGAGCCCGGCCAGGCAACCCGTGTCAGAAAGAAAGGTATTCTCGTGCCCGAGAGATTTCCTTCGACGCGGCTTTCTGCCTCCGCCCCGCTAGATCGCCTCGACGAAGACCCAGCCACCACTCCTGTGGTGGGCCCGCGCGCCGCGCGTACCGCGCTGAGCTTCGAGCTGATCCCGCCGCGCCACGACGCCGACACCGCGCTGCTGGACACCCTTATCGCCGGCCTGGCCGAGTACAACCCCGACTACGTTTCCGTGACCTCGTCGCGCCGCTCCGACTGGCTCGAGGGCACCGCCGGTCTGATCAGCCGCATCGCCGAGACCACGGACCTCAAGCCCATCGCCCATCTCGCCTGCACCGCCGGCACCCGCGGGGAGCTCGCCGGGTGGATCCGCGCGCTTATCGACGCCGGCGTGCGCGGCTTCCTCGCCCTGCGCGGCGACCTCCCCGACGGCGTGGCACAGCTGCCCGAGGGTTACCTCCAGCATGCCACCGATCTGCTCAACCTCATCGTCGAGGTCCAAGAGGAGCAGGCCTTCCGCCTCGCCGCCGGCAAACTGGCCCTGTCCGTGGCCTGCTACCCCTCCGGCCACGCCGAATCCAAAAACGCAGACATGGACCTCGACGTGCTGCTGGCCAAGCAACGTCTCGGTGCCGACTTCGCCATCACGCAGCTCTTCTTCGAGGCGGAGGACTACCTGAGCTTCGTCGAAAAGTCGCGGCTCGCCGGGGTGCGCATCCCCTTGATCCCAGGCATCATGCCCATGACCAGCCTCCGCAGGGTTGAGCGCATGGGCGTGCTGTCCGGGATCAAGGTGCCGGAGTGCGTCACCCGGCGCCTGAGCGCCGCGTCCTCCCCCGAGGAGGAGTACGAGATCGGCATGGAGATGACGGCCGATCTCACCCGCGCAGTCTTGGAGGCCGGCACGGGCGGCCTGCACATTTACACGCACAACAACCTTGCGGTGACCCGCGACCTGCTTTCCAGAATCAACATCTAGCCACACTTTTTAAGGACACAACCATGAGCTTCCCCAAGGCAACCATCGAGGGATACCCTCGCATCGGCGCGAACCGCGAGCTCAAGCGCGCGCTTGAATCCTACTGGGCCGGCCGCATCGACGCCGACACGTTCCGCTCCACCACCCACGCCCTGCGCGTGGACACCTACAACCACCTGCGCGACCTCGGCCTCGCGGAGGACTACGCCATCCCCGCGGACGTGGCCTACTACGACCAGGTGCTCGAAACCGCGCTGACCGTCGGCCTCATCCCGGGCGGCACGGACCTGGACGAGGAGTTCGCGCTCGCGCGCGGCAACTCCACCCGCGTCCCGCTCGAGATGACCAAGTGGTTCGACACCAACTACCACTACCTCGTCCCCGAGGTCGCGGCCGGCCAGGACATCACCCCGGCCCCGGAACGCATCGTGCGCCTCGTGGAGGAGGCGAACGAGGCCGGCCACAAGGTGCGCCCGGCGCTCGTCGGCCCCGTGACCCTGCTGGCGCTGTCCAAGCCGGTGGAGTGGTCGCTGCTCGACGCGCTTACCGACGCCTACGCCGAGGTGTTCGCCGCGCTGAAGAACGCCGGCGCCGAGTGGGTCCAGGTCACCGAGCCCGCGCTGGTGGCCGACCTGTCCACCGAGGACGCTGATCTGGCGCGCTACCTGGAGCAGGCGTGGAGCAAGCTGCTCGCCATCTCCACCGACGAGCGCCCGAACGTGTACCTGACCACCCCCTACGGCGCCACCCGCAAGGCCTTGCCCGTGCTCGGCCAGCTCAAGCCCGAGGCCCTGCACGTGGACCTGTCCCCGTGGACCCTCGATTCCGATGCCGACTACCCGCAGCGCGTCGCCGACACCATCCCGGCCGAGGTGCAGCTCGTCGCCGGCGTCATCGACGGCCGCAACGTCTGGGCCGCCAACCTGCGCGAGCGCACCGAGATCCTCGACGTTCTGCGCGCCGGCGGCCGCGAGGTGGCCGTGTCCACCTCGACGTCCCTGCAGCACGTGCCGCACACGCTGAACGCGGAGAAGAACCTGCCGATCGACGTGGCCAACTGGCTGTCCTTCGCCGACGAGAAGATCGCCGAGATCCAGGCGCTCGTCACTGGCGAGGCGGGTGCCGCGGAGGCGTTCGCCCGCTCCGATCGCGCCGTGCGCACCCGCGCCGAGTCCGACCACATCCACAACCAGGCCGTGGTGGACCGCGTCGCGCAGCTGCCGGAAGGCGAGGTCAAGCGCTCGCCCGCGTTCGCCGAGCGCAAGCGCATCCAGGCCGACGTCCTCGGCCTGCCGGCGCTTCCCACTACCACGATCGGCTCGTTCCCGCAGACCCCCGAAATCCGCAAGGCGCGCGCCGACCACAAGAGCGGCGAGCTTACCGACGCCCAGTACACCGAGGCCCTGAAGAAGGAGATCAAGGGCGTCATCGAGCTGCAGGAGGAGATCGGCCTGGACGTGCTCGTCCACGGCGAGCCCGAGCGCAACGACATGGTGCAGTACTTCGCCGAGCTTCTCGACGGCTTCGTCGCCACCGAGAACGGCTGGGTCCAGTCGTACGGCTCGCGCTGCACCCGCCCGCCGATCGTCTTCGGCGACGTCTCCCGCCCGGAGCCGATGACGGTGGAGTGGGCGAAGTACGCCCAGTCCCTGTCCGACAAGCCGGTAAAGGGCATGCTCACCGGCCCGGTGACCATCCTGGCCTGGTCCTTCAAGCGTGACGACGTCCCCCTGTCCGTCTCCGCCGACCAGATCGCCCTGGCGCTTGCCGACGAGGTGCGTGACCTGGAGAACGCCGGCATTAAGGTGATCCAGATCGACGAGCCCGCCCTGCGCGAGCTCCTGCCGCTGCGTGCCGACGAGCGCCGCGCCTACCTCGACTGGGCGGTTCGCGCCTTCCGCCTCGTGGCGCTGCAAGCGAACCCGGAGACCCAGATCCACACCCACCTGTGCTACTCGGAGTTCGGCCAGATCATCGACGCCGTCGCCGGTCTCGACGCCGACGTGACCTCCATCGAGGCGGCACGGTCCAAGATGGAGCTGCTGGAGGACATCGACGAGACCTTCCACTCGGAGATCGGCCCGGGTGTCTACGACATCCACTCCCCGCGCGTGCCCTCCAAGGAAGAGATGGCCGAGCTCATCACCGCCGCGCTGGAGAACGTGCCCAACGACCGCCTGTGGGTCAACCCGGACTGCGGCCTGAAGACCCGCGGCTACGCGGAGGTGGAGCCGTCGCTGAAGAACCTGGTGGCCGCCCGCGACCAGGTCGCCTCCCGGCTGTAGGGGATCCGCGCCTACACTGTTGTGCATGACTTTAAAAACACAGACCGCAGTCCTGCACACCAACCACGGCGACATCCGCATCGACCTCTTCGGCAACCACGCGCCGCAGACCGTCGAGAACTTCGTCGGCCTGGCCAACGGTGAGGCGAACTACTCCACCCAGAACGCCTCCGGCACCAGCGAGGGCCCGTTCTACAACGGCGCGATCTTCCACCGCATCATCCCCGGGTTCATGATCCAGGGCGGTGACCCGACCGGTACCGGCACGGGCGGCCCGGGCTACCAGTTCGCCGACGAGTTCCACCCGGAGCTCCAGTTCGACCGCCCGTTCCTGCTGGCCATGGCCAACGCCGGCCCGGGCACGAACGGCTCCCAGTTCTTCATCACGGTGGACAAGACCCCGCACCTGAACAACCGCCACACGATCTTCGGCGAGGTCACCGATCCGGAGTCCCAGAAGGTGGTCACCGAGATTTCCAACGTGCGCACCGGCCGCATGGACCGCCCGGTCGAGGACGTTGTCATCGAGTCCATCGACATCGAAAGCTAGCCGCCCCCGTACACCGTGCCCCCGCCCGCGTGGCGGGGGCGTTTTGTTATGAACGTTCGCACCTTGTTTTACCGCGCCCCCGCCACCGCGGCCATCACCGCGCTGTGCGTCCTGGTTTTCGCGGTCACCGCAGCCCAGTCCCGTTCGCTCAATGACCTGGTGTGGGGTTCCTCGCTGGGTGTCCGGATGGTGCTCTACGGCCCGTTCGTCACCGAGGAACCCCTCGGTTGGCTCCGGCTAATCACGGCCGGGTTTTTGCACCTGGATGCGACCCACCTGTTCGTGAACATGCTCATGCTCGTGCTCATCGGCGGCGAGGTGGAGCGCTTCGTGGGCACGCCTCGCTTCGTCGCGGCGTGGCTGATCGGCAGCGCGGCGTCGTCGGGGGCGGTGCTCGCCATGAACTTCGACATTGCCACAGCCGGGGCCTCGGGCGCGTTGTTCACGCTGCTCGTGGTGCTGGTCGCTATTGCTTATCGACGCTCCGCGGACCTGCGCGCCCCCGTCTTCCTCTTGGTGCTCAACGTGGCCTACACCTTCGTGGTGCCCGGCGTGAGCGTGTGGGGCCACTTGGGAGGGCTCGCCGCCGGGGTCGTGCTCGCGTGGCCGCTGACTTGTGCACCGGTTATCCCCAGGCGCAGGCCCCGCTAGTTGTCCCCAGGATCTTCCACATTGTGGATAACCACAGCCGTGTAATTCCTAGAACGCCCCGCCGAAAGGCCGCGCAAAGTACCTGAATGAGCCTCCGTGGCCGGCGCGGTGTTCGCACGGTGGAATTTGTGCACAGACTTATCCACAGGTGGGGAAAACTCGTTTGTCCACAAGTAGTCCACATCCTGTGGATAAAGAAGTCCCGCCCCGGTGGATAACCGGGGCGGGACGGTGGCCGAAAGGGATGTTAGAAGATGCCTTCGATCGGCTTGCCGAAGTCGTTGAGGGTGGCCTCGCGGGAGTCAACGTTCTGGTCGTTGCCCGTCGAGGTGTCGCCGGCGATGCGGCCGGTCTGGGTCACCGTCATGTAGTTGGTCAGGCGGCCCTCCTTGGTCAGGTTGTCGCCGTAGCTGAACGCGCCGAGCAGCATGTCGTCGTCGGCGTTAACCGGGTTGGACAGCGTGACCTCGAAGACGCGCGCGTTGGTGTCAAAGTTGTAGCCCAGGTCACGGATGTGGGTGCCGTTCGAGCCGAAGGAGGTCATGAGCCGGTCCACGCCCACCGGGCCTGCCTCGCGCTTGACCTCGACGCGGAAGGTGACTGCCGGGAACTCCGCCCAGTACCGCTTGGCGCCGACGTTCTTCACGCGCAGGGCGACCGAACCGGCAAAACCGGGCGCCTTTGCCCCGGAGGTGGTGAAGTAGGGCTCCAAGTCCAGATCCGCCTTGTCCTGCGCAACGGGGAGCGTCTTTTCCTCGGTGGCCGCGACAGCTTCGAAGCTGCGGTTGGTCACGTCCTCCGCGGCGTCGTCAAGCGGCTCGCCCTGGTTGAGCTTGCGCACGTCCTTGTTGTAGGCCGGGTTCGGGTTATCCGTGGTCTCCGTGACCTGTGCGCCCTTGTTCGGAGCCCAGGAATCGGCCGGGGTGGCGTAGTTCTTCACACGCACCTCGTTCTTGACCGGCATGTTCGCGATCCACGCGGTCGGGGTTGCCCAGGTGCCGTTCGGGCGGCACCGCTGCTGGGTGCCGGTCATGGTGATGGTGCGGAAACCGTAGGTGGCTTCGCCGGTGTTACCGGCGGGCACGTCGTATGGGCCGATGGTCTGGCCGACGTTCCACGACAGGGACGCCGAGACGGACCACCCGAGGGTCTTTGCCAGCGCGTAGCCGATGGACCCCTGCAGGCCGTCCTTCGAGCCCTGGCCGCCCACGTTGAGGGTTTCGGTCTTGGAGCCGTTCACCTCCGCGGTGATGGTCTGGGTGCGCGAGAGATCCTGGGTCAGCGGGACCGTGGAGTTGGAGAGGTTGGTCGTCGAGATTGTGCCGACCGGCAGGAAGTTGTCGGTGACCTTGTACACGATCGTGCGGTAGTCCTCGGCGGAGTTGCACACCGGGCGGGGGTTCAGGATGTTCGCCTTGAGGTGATCGGAGCCGCGGTAGGTGTGGACAATGGGCAGGGCGTCGTTGGTCGCGGGGGTCTCGGGGGAGGACTCCTCGAGGGTCTGAGCGACAGCCGGTGCGGCACCGGCCGCGATCGCCGCCGCGGCGGAAAGCGCCGCCACAGAGCGGGAGAAGCGTGAGAGTTTCATCGGGGTGGGCCTTTCTCCTGCTGGAGGTGTAAGACGTCGGCGAGACGAAAAAATACGCGGCGTCCCCGTCCACTGGCACCGCGAGGGTGGAACGAAAGTGCACACCCGCCCGCCCTGTCTGCTACGAGAAGGCCCAGCACCGCCGCACGGGGGCACGAACCGGCGTACCCCCGTTTCGTTGCAATATCAACGAAACGGGGGTACTTTCCCGGGCAAAATTCTACTTTGGTTTACCTAGCGCCATCCCATCGTCATGAGCAGCCCGATAATCATCGCGGAGAACCCGATGAGGTAGTTCCACGGGCCGAGCTGGGTCAGGAACGGAACCTGATCCCCGGCCACGTAGAACACGATCAGCCATGCCAGGCCCAGAATGAGCAGGCCGAACATGATGATCTTGTACCACAACGGGGTGCCGCCGGTGTTGATCTTCACCGGGGTGCGGGAGGCGCCGGTCGAGGTAGTGGGGACCGGGCGGGCGTCCTTGGTTACTTTTGCCTTGGGCATTTCGCTACATCCTTACAGTAGTTGCGGGCATCTGTGCTGGAACTGTACCAGCGGGGCAGAATCACCTGATGGGGCTGAGCTGCGCGGCGTCGAACTTCCACAGGTTGTACCCGATCTCCTGATCCTTGCGGATGTCCTCGCCCACGGGCACCGACTGGTGCCCGATGAGCCCCTGATCCACCAGCGCGCCCGTGGGCACGGTGGGACCGGCGACGAGGCGCCCGTTCCAGCCGGCCGCCCGCAGCGCGCGCTCCGCCTCCGCCGGGGTCATGCGGGCGATATCGATCATCGGCATCAGCATCCCGTTGGACACGCGCAGCTCCACCGTCGTGCCCTTGTCCACCTCTGTGTTTTCGCCGGCGACCGCCAGGACCTCATCGGCTGGGCGCCGCGAATCCACAAAGGTGGGCGCGGCCTCGAGGCCGAGGGAGTTCAGCGTTGCCGTTGCCTGGCCGACATTCATGCCCACCAGGGAAGGCACCTGCACTTTCTCGCGCCCCTGCGACACGACGATGGACACCTGCGATCCCTTGGACAGCTGGGCCCCGGCGGCGGGGTTCTGGGAAATGATCATCCCGGCGGGGACGCTGTCGCTGAATTCCCGGCGGATCTCTGGGTGCAGTTCCAGGCTCGCGTCGGCGAGGATTTGTGAGGCCTCCTGCGGGCTGACGCCCGTCACGTCGGGGACGTCCGTGATCTCGCGGCCCGACGAGACGGTCACCGTGACAAGGGTCCCCGGGCGCAGCTGGGAGCCGGCGACGGGGTTGGTGCCCAGCACCTCGCCGCGCGGTCGGTCGGGGCTGGGGGAGTCGTTGACCGCCACTTGGAAGCCGAGGCCCTCGAGCTCCGCCACGGCCTCCTCGCGCGACTTGCCCGTCACCTCGGGGAGGGTCACCATGGTTTCGGCCTGCTGGGTGTCCTCGCTGTCGTCCGCGGCGAAGTAGTTGTAGGCGAGCACCCCGCCGGAGACGAGCAGCACGAGGCCGAGAAGGGCCGCGACCCACTTCATCCAGGAGTTCGACGGCCTCTCGTTGGCCCTCCGGTGCTGCTCGTAGCGTGTCGGTTCCGCGGCCGCGGCCACGGGGGCCGGGGGCGCCACCGGGTCATCGTAAGCGGCGAGGTAGGTTCGCGCCGCGTTGGTCACCGCGCCGCGCTCGAGGCGCGCGAGGTCGTCGCCCATCTCGGCGGCCGACTGGTAACGGTCCGCCGGGTGCTTCGCCATGGCGGTGAGGATGACGGAGTCGACGTTGACAGCCTCGGCGTCGCCAAGCGTGCCGACGATCGCACTCGGTGCTTCGGGCTCCTCCTGAACGTGCTGGTAGGCCACCGCGAAGGGCGATTCGCCCTCGAACGGGGGGCGGCCCGTGACGGCCTCATACATGACGCAGCCCAGCGCGTAGACGTCGCTGCGGGCGTCGGCGGGTTTGCCGCGCGCCTGCTCGGGCGAGAGGTACTGCGCCGTGCCGATCACGGCGGAGGTCTGGGTCATCGCCGCGGTGGAATCATCCAGCGCGCGGGCGATGCCGAAGTCCATCACCTTGACCGTTCCGGTGTTGGTGACCATGATGTTCGCCGGCTTGATGTCCCGGTGGACGATCCCGGCGTCGTGGCTGGCCTGCAGCGCGTGCGTCACGGGGATGAGGAACGCGGCGGCCTCCTTAGGCGTCAGGGGGCCGTCCTCGCGCACGATGTCGCGGAGGTTGCGGCCGTGGACGCGCTCCATCACGATGTAGGGCACGGCTAGGCCGTCGACGTCGACATCCCCCGTGTCGTAGACCGAGACGATGTTGGGGTGGTTCAACCGGGCCGAATTCTGTGCCTCCCTGCGGAAACGCTCCCGGAAGTTTTCGTCGCGCGCCATGTCTGTTTTCAGCATCTTGCACGCGACCTCGCGGCCGAGAAGCGTGTCCGTGGCGGAGTAGACCTCCGACATCCCCCCGGTTCCGATGGTGGGGCCGAGTTGGTAGCGGTTACCAATCAACGTCATCTCAGGCACCTCCGCCAAGTTGGTTCATCAGGTCATTCAAGGGGTCCGCCGGCGCAGTGGTCGCGGCGGGCGGCTGCGAGCCGGGGGCCGGGGCGGGCGCCGGCTGGCTGGGGGAGGGCGCGGGGTTGAGCAGGGACGGCTGGGGGGCGTCCGGCACCATCGTCTCCCTCGTCGGCGGCTGCTCGAACCTCAACGTTCCGGGGGCGGACGACGCGGGTGGCCTCGCGGGCGTGGCCGCGGGGGGAGCGGTGGTGGTGATCGTGGGCGTCACTACCTGGGTTTCCGTCACCACGGTCGGTGTGGGAGTCGGCGTGGGAGTCGGGGTCGGGTCGTCGCCGCCCCCCAGCGCCCCGCTGGTAAACGCCCACGCGAGACCCCCTCCGGCAAGAAGCACCAAAAGCGCGATGGCGACGCCGAGGCCGAATCCGCCCCTGTCCTCCTCCTTGACCGGCGCGGGCCTGCTCTGCTGGGCGCCAGGCTGGGGTGCACGGGGAGGAGCCGTCGCCGGCCTGACGGTCGTGGGCTGCGCGACGTGGGCCAGCATCTGGGTCGACTCGGTGGGGGTGGGTTCCATCGCCACCTTGGTCGATGCGGTGGAGGTGGCCGCCGGCTGGGTGGGCCTGCGGCCCTCGCGCACCTGGGCGACGGCCAGCTGCATCGCGTTGCCGTCGCGGAAGCGTAGTTCCGGGTCCTTGCGCAGGGCGATCTCGATGAGCTCGCGCGCCGGGGCGGACACGGTGGTCGACAGCGCCGGCGGCTCCGCGGAGACGTGCGCCAGTGCCACCGACACCGAGGAGTCGCCGGTAAACGGCCGCTTGCCCGCCAGCATCTCGTAACCCACCACTCCAAGCGAGTACACGTCGGACGCGGCGCTGACCCCGAGGCCCTGGGCCTGCTCGGGCGAAACGTACTGGGCGGTGCCCACCACCATGCCGGTGCGGGTCAGCGGCACCGCGGCGGCCGCCTTGGCGATGCCGAAGTCCGTGATCTTTACCTGGCCGTTCTGGGTGATCATCAGGTTGCCCGGCTTGATGTCGCGGTGCACCAAGCCCATCCGGTGGATGGCCGCCAAGCCGTGCGCGGCCTGCTCCAGTACATCGAGGGCGAGTGCCTCGTCGAGCTTGCGCTCCCGCGCGATCAGGTCGGCGAGGGATTCGCCGCGGATGTACTCCATGACAATGAAACACACGGTGTAGCCGGCGGGGGAATCTACCTCCCGGTAGTCATAGGTGGCCACCACGTTGGGGGAGTCGATCCCTTCAGCCGCGTGCGCCTCGTTGCGGAAGCGGGCGAGGAACTCGTCGTTGTTGGAAAACTCGGGTTTCAGCACCTTGATGGCCACCTCGCGGTCGCCCAGGGGGTCGTCGGCAAGCCACACCGTGGACATGCCGCCGTGTCCGATGACCCATTGCAGCTTGTAGTCCGGGCCGATCAGGGCCTGCAGGGCGTCGCGGTTGTCGGAATTGTGCTGGTGCTGGTTCATCGGTTTCCCTCTCCGTTCGCGGGAGCGGCGCCCAGGACCGCGCGCCCGATCGAGCTGGCGACTTGTCCGCCGGTGGCGTTGACACCCAGCGAGCCGCCGTTCTTGACCACAACGGCAACCGCCACGTCGTTGTTCGGGTCGAACGCGACGTACCAGACGTGCGGCGCGGCACCCTCGGCGTGCTCGGCCGTGCCCGTCTTGGAGGCGTACCGGTTGCCGTTGTAACCGAAGGTGGAGCGCTCAGAGGCGTACATGAGCTCCGTCATGGTTGCGGCCTCCTCAGGCGTGAGCGCCTCGGCGAGCTCCTTCGGCTGGGTTTCGGTGACCGGGGTGAGGTCCGGTTTGAGCACGCGGTCGACGACGTAGGGCTCCATGCGCTTGCCCTCGTTGGCCACGGTTGCCGCCATGACCGCCGCCTGCAGCGCCGTCATGGTCACGTCGCGCTGGCCGATGGCGGATTGTCCGAGCTCCGCCGCGCCGGGCAGCTCGCCGAGGGAACCAGAGGCCGTGGGCACGGCCATGTCGTAGCCCTCTCCGATGCCGAAACGCTGGGCGGCGTCGCGCAGCGCATCAGGCCCCATTTCCATGCCCATCTGCACGAAGGCCGTGTTGCAGGACAGCGCGAAGGCGGTGCGCAGGGTGGTGGTCGGCGATCCGCCGCACATCTGGCCGCCATAGTTGGGCACGCTCGCGTTGGTGCCCGGCAGGGGGATGCTCGATTCGCCCGTGAGCGGGGAGTCCGGGGTGTACCCCTCGCGCAGGCCGGCCGCCGTGGTGACGATTTTGAAGATGGATCCCGGCGGCAGCTGATCCTGCGTGGCGTGGTTGAGCAACGGGGCCGCCGGGTCGCTGTTGAGCTGCGCCCAGGCGTCCTGCGCGGTATCCGGGTTGACCAGGAGGTTCGGGTCGTAGGACGGGGTGGAGGCCATGGCGAGCACGGCACCTGTCGACGGCCGGATGGCCACGACGGCCCCGGCATAGTCGCGGTCGGACATCTGCTCGTACGCCAGGGCCTGCAACTGCGGGTTGATGGTGAGCTCGACGTTGTCGCCCGCCCTATCCTTCTCCAGCCCGGTGCGCAGGAAGCGGCTGCCGCTCACCCCCCGCTCGCCGCTGAGCGCCTGGTTCATCCCGGCCTCGAGCCCGCCCACCCCGAACTGGTCGGAGACGTAGCCCAGGACCGGTCCGAAGGAGTAGGGCATGTTGGGATAGACGCGCTGGTAGAAGTCGTTCTGGTCCTTCTCGGAATCGGCGACGATCTGGCCGCCGGCGTTGATGCGGCCGCGGTCGACCTGCTTCAGCTCGATGAAGTTACGCGAGTTCAGCGGGTTCTGCGCGTACTTATCCTCCCGGAAGCCTTGGACCACGGTGAGGTTGAGCAGCAGCACGAGCGTGAGGATCATGGACAAGACCGCTCCGAGCCTGATGGACTTGTTCACTGCGCCACCTCCGCGGGACGGTTCGCGCTGTTGGAGATTCTCAGCAGAAGCCCCAGCAAAATGTAGTTGGCCATGATCGCGGAGCCGCCGGCGGACATGAACGGCGTTGTCAGGCCCGTCATGGGCATGAGCGCCGAGATGCCGCCGGTGACCACGAAGATCTGGATGATGATGGTTGTCGCCATGCCGGCGGCGAGCAGCTTGCCGTAGGAGTCGCGCGCCTGCATGGACGCCCGGAACCCGCGGTTGACAAAGATGAGGAACAGGCAGAGCACCGCCGCCAGCCCCACGAGCCCGAGCTCCTCACCAAGCGCGGCGAGGATGTAGTCGGAGTGGGCCACGGGCACCAGGTCCGGGTGGCCGTAACCCAGCCCCACGCCGGTCACCCCGCCCCAGCTCAGCCCGAACAGGGCCTGCGCGGGCTGGTAGCCGGTGGTGTCGTAGTTGGCAAGCGGGTCGATGAAGTTGGTCACGCGCTCCTGGATCTTGTCCGAGACCTGGTAGACGGCGTACCCGCCGAGCGCGACGAGCCCGATGCCGATGACGAGCCAGCTCGTCCGCCCGGTGGCGTAGTACACCATGGCCAGCACGGTGGCGAAGAGCAGCAGGGCGGGGCCGAAGTCGTTGGAGATGGCCATGATGAGGATCGCAATGGCCCAGACCACGAGGATCGGGGCGAGGTCGCGCAGGCGCGGGAACACCAGCCCGGCGAAGCGTTTGCCGGCGACGGTGAACAGCGCGCGCTTTTGGGCCAGCAGCTGGGCGAAGAAGATCAGCAGCAGAATCTTGGAGAACTCGCCCGGCTGGATGGAGAAGGGGCCGATCCAGATCCAGATGCGCGCGTCGGCGAACTCGGCCGGCTGCGGCCACACCAGCGGGAGGGCGAGGAAGACGAGCCCGAGCGCGCCCAGCAGGTAGGAGTAGCGCGACAGCGACTTGTGGTCGCGCACGATGACGAGCGTGAGCACCAGCAGGATGATTCCGGCGAAGGACCACATGACCTGCCGGTCCGCCAAAGCCCCGTACCCCGGTCGTTCCGCCAGATCGAGCCGGTAGATGATGACGAGCCCGATGGCGTTGAGCGCGGCCACGACGGGCAGGAGCACCTGGTCGGCGTGAGGCGCGGCCAGGGATATCGCCACATGGGCGATGGCGTAGACGCCGATGAACCCGCCGATGAGCCACAGCATTTCCGCGGTCAGTGCGCGGCCCTGGGACATCTCCAGCCCGAACAGCATGACCAGCAGCAGCACGGCGACGCAGATGAGCAGGCCGAGCTCTTGGGTGCGCGAGAATATTCTGGCCATTACTTCACCGTCCTGCAGGTGTCGGCCGGCTGGGGTGCGGCGTTTTCGTCGGGGGTTTCCACGCAGGCGGGCAGGGCTTCGTCGGCAAGCCTGTGGAGCTGGGCGACGACGTCGTCGTAGCTGCCCGGGCTGAGGTTCTCAACGGTGTTTTTCTGCGACGGCGGGAGATCGTCCACGTCGAAGACGTCGCATCCCGCGGGCCTGTCGTCCACGGGGGAGATTTGCAGCTCGTTGCGGGTGTTGATGCAGGCCACCTGGATCGGCTCGGGGCTGCCGGCGCCGAAGAGGGTGCTGCCGCCTTGTTCGATGACGATCTGGCCGCGGTCGTTCGTGGCCAGGGAGTAGGTGTCGTCGTCGCGGCTGATGAGAAAGGCCGCGCCGAGCGTGGCCGCCAGCGCGAGGGTCAGCGCGCCGACGATCCACGGCCAGATGGTGCGGCGTGGGTGATCCTCCTCGTCCACGGGCACCTCGGCCTCGTCGGGGGTCGCCGCATCGCTTGTCGACGCCCGCGTGATCCTCGCCCCGCCAACCTCCGCCGGCTGCATGAGCGCCGCCGCCCGGCTCGCCGAGGAGCTGGGGTGGGTGACCTCGAACGCCGGTGCGAGGGCCCCGGCCAAGACTGCCGCGCGCGGGAGCTCGGGTGCGTCCGCGGCATCGCTGTCGACCACGTCGCCGATGACGACGGTGATGTTGTCCGGCCCGCCGGAGCGCAGCGCGAGCTCGATGAGCCGCTGCGCGGCGATCTCGGGAGTGCCCTCGCCCAGCGCCGTGGCGATGGTCTCCGCCGTCACCGGGTCGGACAGGCCGTCGGAGCACAGCAGGTAGCGGTCGCCCGGCACGGCGTTGAGGAGCTCGAGGTGCGGGTCGACCGGCCGGCCGGTGTAAGCCTTGAGTATGAGCGACTTCTGGGGGTGCGACGACACCTCGCTGGCGTCCAGCTTTCCCTCGTTGACCAGGGACTGGACGAAGGTGTCGTCTTCTGTGATCTGCTCGAGCACGCCGTCGCGCAGCCGGTAGCCGCGCGAGTCGCCGACGTGGATGAGACCGAACTCGGAACCGTTGAACATCAGCCCGGTCAGCGTCGTGCCCATACCGTCCTGCTCGGGGTGATCTTCAACGGACGCCTCGATGGCGGCGTTGGCGTCGTCGGCGGCCGCGCCGAGGAGCGCGAGCATGTCGGCATCCCCCGGGTCCGCGTCGAGGTGCTCCATGTGCTCCACCATGAGCTGCGAGGCGACCTCGCCGGCGGCGTGGCCGCCCATGCCGTCGGCAAGCACGAGCAGGTGGGGGCCCGCGTAGGCGGAGTCCTCGTTGTTGGTTCTGACCAGGCCGCGGTCGGAGGCGGCGACAAAGTTCAACTTCAAGTTCATGGCATCAACCTCACGGTGGTGCGGCCCATTTTCATGTCGGTTCCCACGGACACCCGTTCGGGCTGGTCGATGCGCGCACCCTGGACGAAGGTGCCGTTGCGGGAGTCGAGATCCTCGATGAACCATTCGCTGCCGCGGCGGAACAGGCGAGCGTGCGTGCTCGAGGCGAAGTCGTCGCCCAGCACGAAGTCCGACGAGTCCGCGCGGCCCAGGGTTAAATCCTCCAGGCTGGCGATCTCCATGTGGGAGCCTTTGAGCGGGCCCTCAACCACGACGAGTTGGCGCGCCTTCTCGCGCTTGACGGGGGTTGCGGCGACCGCTTGCCGACGCGCCCCTGACGCGGCGACCACATCCTTGCGCACCACCCACAGGACAAACAGGATGAAAACCCACAGGAGGATGAGCAGCCCGAACCGGGCGCCGAGGATGATGGCTGAATCCATAGGAGGGCTCCTTAACGTGCGCCGTTGTCCGGGTTGGCGCCCCGGAAGTACTCGGTGCTGGGATGTGCGACCTCGTCCGGGTTGTGCCCGGCGTCGGTGCGCGGGCGGTCGCCGCGCGGCTCGACAATGCGCACCTCGATGTGGGAGTGCCCGACGGTGATCACGTCGCCGTCGGCAAGCATCCAGTTGTCCACGGGCTCGTCATTGACGGTGGTGCCGTTGGTGGATTCCAGGTCCACCAGCACCGCGACCTGGCCGTCCCAGGTGATCTCGGCGTGCTGGCGCGAAACCCCGGTGTCCGGCAGGCGGAAGTCGGCGTCGTTGGAGCGCCCGAGGATGTTCGACCCCTGCCGCACCAGGTAGGTGCGCGAGGACCCGTCCTGCAGCAACAGGCTCACGGTGGGTTCGTTGGGTTCGGTGGGCTCGGTGTGGTCGGTGTGGTCGGTGGGCTCGGGCATTGCATCCTCCTGGGTGCGTGAACGCGTGGTGGGGGTGGGATCCGACACGATGGCGTCGAAGCCGCTGGAGACATCCGGTTGCTGGTCGATGTAGGACGACACCCTCAGCTGGCCGGTGCGCAGCCCCGACTCCTCCGCGACGCGGACAACAGCCGGTCCCTCCAAGGACCAGCCCTGGTTCCGCACGAAACGCGTCAATTGGTCCGCCAGAAGGGTGGGCAGCGCCTGGTCGCGGGAGAGGTTTTCTAAGTCCTTGCTGGACACACCCACCGCGAAAACGTTGGGGGCGATCAGCTCGTCCCGGTCGGTGAGAACCACGCTGTCCTGCGTCTCCTGCTTGATCAGCTCCTCGAGCTCTGCGGGGACGACCTTGCCGCCGAACAGCGCGGCCATGGAGTTATCCAGCCCGCGCTGCATCGACGAATCCAGCTTGGCCAGCCTGTCCATGATCGACATTGACGCGCACCTCCCTTCCAGCTTTGGTAGCAATAACTAGGGCAATAACGGCAATAACTAGGACAGTATAAATGTGTCGGCGCTATGAACCTAGACGCCCGCGTGAAAACCGCCCTCTAGCTTGCGGTTTGGAGATTCGATATGCACGGGTGATATATTTAGTCAGTCGCCCGCCCGGGTGGCGGAATTGGCAGACGCGCTGGCTTCAGGTGCCAGTGTTCGCAAGAACGTGGGGGTTCAAGTCCCCCCCCGGGCACAGATTAAGCCGGTCACCGTTACGGGGCCGGTTTTCGCGTTGTGGGCGCGTGGATCTGGCCGAGCCGGCACCCACCACCGCGCACAGCAAATACCCAGTAGAATCCGCTTATGCAATTTCTATGATGATGGAGGCGGTGCGTGGTGCGTCTATTAGCGCAGGTAATAGGGGCGGCAGCAGTGGCCGGGGCAGTGGCCACCGGCTGCTCCGCCCTGCCCAAAGACCCGGCGGGCACCTTCGACCGGGCGGCCGACGGCACGCTCGTCGTCGGATTGTCCGAGCACGAGCCGTGGACCAGCGTGGATGACCGCAGCGGGGAGGTGACGGGCTCCGAGGCGGAGTTGATCCGCGGGTTCGCCGACTCCATCAACGCGGACGTGGAGTGGAAGGTGGCCTCCGAGAGCGTGCTCGCGGGATGGATGGAGGACGGCGAGATCGACGTCATGGTCGGCGGGCTGACCAGCGCGTCGCCGTGGTCGACGCACATGGCCCTGACCCGCCCGTACACCACCGTGACCAGCCAGGACGGAAACGAGGAGAAGATGGTGATGGGTTTGCGTATGGGGGAGAACAAGCTCATGGTCGCTCTCGAGCGGTACCTGGCGCACGAGGAGGGTGAGATCTGATGGCCCGCGTGGACGAGGCGAGCACGGGCACGAGCATCGACGCCCTGCCGAAGAAGCAAGGCGAGCTGCTGCACAAGGCCGTGCAGCTCGAGTGGATCTCGCTGGCGGTGCTCACCGTCACCGTCGCGTTGGTCGGCATCGTGTCCGGCCAGTCGCAGGCGATGAAGGCGGCGTGGTACGAGGATCTCCTCTCGCTGCTGCCGCCCATCGCGTTCCTCGTGGCCACCCGCGTGATCAGGAGGAACCCCGACGCGGAGCACCCGTTCGGCCACCACCGCGCGATCGGCGTGGGGCACGTGGTGGCGGGTTCTGCGCTGCTGGCGATGGGCGCGTTCCTGCTCGGCGGCTCCGCAGTGGGGTTGGTGAACCAGGAGAAGCCTCCGATCGGCACCGTCGTGCTGTTCGGCAGCAGCATCTGGCTCGGGTGGCTGATGGTCGCCGTGATGGCGCTGTCCGTCATCGGACCCGTCATCCTGGGGCGGCTGAAGCTCAAGATCGCCGAGCCGCTGCAGGACAAGGTGCTCTACGCGGACGCGGACATGAACAAGGCCGACTGGATGACGGGCGTGGCCACCATCGTCGGTGTGCTCGGCGTCGGCATCGGGCTGTGGTGGATGGATGCGGTCGCGGCGATCGTGGTGTCGTTCTCCATCGTGTGGGACGGCGTGAACAACCTGCGGACCGCGGTGCGCGACCTTACTGACGCCCGCCCGACCGACCTCGACGGCAACAAGCACCCCGTTTTGGACAAGGCGGTGGATGCGGCGCAGCGCACCGACTGGGTCAAGGATGCCTCGGCGCGTTTCCGCGATCTCGGCCACGTGCTGCACGCAGAAGTGTTCGTGGTGCCACGGGAAGGGCGTGAGGTGAGCGTCGACAAGCTGCGCGAGCTGCGGCAGAAGGTAGAGAAGGTCGACTACCAGCTCCACGATGTCGTGGTCACCGCCGTCAGTGAGATCCCCGAGTTCCTCGTGAAAGAGGAGCGCTAAATAGCCGTGTAGTGTGGTGCCGGACATGACGAGCGATCGGAGGAACCGTGGCCCTAAAGCTCACTGGCACAATGCACAACTACGCCTGGGGGCACACGGACCTGATCGCCGACCTGCAGGGGCGTGAGCCGTCCGGCACACCGGAGGCGGAGCTGTGGTTCGGCGCGCACCCGAGCGCGCCCTCGCTGACCGAGGCGGGCCCGCTCGACGAGGTGATCGCCCGCGACGGCGCGGAGCCCTTGCCGTTTCTGGTGAAGCTGCTGGCCGCCGCCAAGCCGTTGTCGCTGCAGGCGCACCCCTCCCGCGAGCAGGCCCGCGCCGGGTTCGCGCGCGAGAACGCCGCCGGGATCGCCGTTGATGCGCCCGACCGCAACTATCGCGACGCCAATCACAAGCCCGAGATCCTCATCGCGCTCACGGAGTTTCGCGCGATGGCGGGCTTCCGGCCCATCCCCCGCACGCTCGAGCTCGTGCGCGCCTTTAATCTGCCCGCGCTCGCCGAGCTTGAGCGCCTGCTTGTCGACGCCTCCCTCGACGCTTCCGACAAGCTATCCCGCGCCCTGACCTGGGCGATGGAATCGGAGGCAGCAGACGCCGTGGCGCAGCGTGCCACAGAGTTGACGGGCAACGAGGTCGCCCGCAATCTCGCGTTCATCGCGCGCGAATACCCCGGTGACAGCGGCGTGGTGGCGGCGCTGCTGCTCAACCACGTCACGCTCGCACCGGGCGAGGCGATTTTTCTGTCCGCCGGAAACCTCCACGCCTACCTGTGCGGGCTGGGCGTGGAAGTGATGGCGAACTCGGACAACGTGCTGCGCGGCGGGTTGACCGCCAAGCACATCGACACCGCGGAGCTGTTTTCCGTGCTGAAGTTCGAGGCCCTGGAGGACCCGCGGGTCGCCGTAGTCGGCGGGCGCTACGCGGTCCCGGTGGATGACTTCCGCGTCGCCCCCCTGGGCGACCTGGAAAACGGCGCCACGGTGAGCGGACCCGCGATCGTGATTAATACCGCAGGTCAGCTCACCGTGGGCGGCGTCATTCTCGGTCCGGGTGAGGCCGCGTGGATCTCTCCCTCCGAGGGCCCGTTGACCGCAGCCGGTAAGGGCGCGGTCGCCTTCGCAGTCACGCAGGAGTGAGAACCGCGCTCTCGCCGTTTACGGCTTGAGCACCACCTTGATGCAGCCGTCTTCCTTCTTCTGGAACTTCTCGTACATCTCGGGGCCCTCATCCAGGGACGCGGTGTGGGTCTTCAGGTCCAGCACGCCGAGCGGGTCCGAGGGATCGTCGACAAGCGGCAGAAGGTCATCGACCCAGTTGCGCACGTTACACTGCCCCATCCGCAGCTCAATCTGCTTGTCAAAAATGTTGAGCATGGGCAGCGGATCCTTCGCGCCGCCGTAGACGCCGGCGAGTGAGATGGTGCCGCCGCGGCGCACGGCGTCGATGGCGGTGTAGAGGGCCGAGAGGCGGTCCACGCCCGCGTTCTGCATCATCGCGCGACCGGCGGGGGAGGGCAGGAGGCCGGTGGCGGCCTGCGCCACACCTGCGACGGGGGCGCCGTGGGCCTCCATGCCGACGGCGTCGATCACGGCGTCGGGGCCGCGGCCGTCGGTCAGCTCGCGCAGGAGGTCTGCGGTGCCGTCGAGGGAACCGAGGGTCTCGATGCCGTGGCGCTCCGCCATCTCGCGGCGCTCGCTCACCGGGTCCACGGCGATGACGCGCAGCCCGAGGTGCTTGCCAATGCGCGCGGACATCTGCCCGATCGGGCCGAGGCCGAGCACGGCCAAGGTGCCGCCCTCATCGGTGTTGGCGTACTGGACCGCCTGCCACGCGGTGGGCACGACGTCGGAAAGGAAGAGGTAGCGCTCGTCCTCGCCGACCTGGGGGACCTTGATGGGGCCGTAATCAGCGTGAGGCACCCGCAGAAGCTCGGCCTGGCCGCCGGGCAGCGAGCCGTAGAGACGGGAGTAGCCGAGCAGGGTGCCGCCGGTGTTGTACTCGTGGACCTGGGTCGTCTCGCACTGGGACTGCAGGCCGCGGCGGCACATGTAGCAGTGCCCGCAGGAGACGTTGAAGGGGATGACGACGCGGTCGCCGGGCTTAATGTTGGTCACGGCCGAGCCGACTTCCTCGACGATGCCCATCGGCTCGTGGCCGATGATGTCGCCCTTGTCCATGAACGGCCCGAGGACTTCGTAGAGGTGAAGGTCGGAACCGCAGATCGCGGTGGAGGTGATACGCACGATGGCGTCGGTCGGTTCGATGATCTGGGGGTCGGGGACGGTTTCCACACTCACCGTCCGTTTTGCTTGCCACGTTAAGGCTTTCATGCGCTTCCTTTCATAGGTTGTGTACGCCGATAGTAGTGAAAGTCGCCCAACCTGTCAGGAAACAGAAAAACTCGCCCCGCCCGGGGTGGGCGGAGCGAGCTGCGCTGAGATCGTGTGGCTACTGAGCAGCCGGAGCCGGGGTAGCGGTTGCGGTGGTGGTGGCGGTGGTCGCGGCGTCGGCGGTGTCAGCCGCGGAGCTGCCGCCCTCGGAGGACAGGCCGGCGATGATGGAGTCGAAGTCGATGGCGGAGGACAGCTTCTCGCCCAGGACGGCGACGATGTGGATGAGGAGGTCAGAGAGGATGGACATGGTGCTCTTCCTTTCGGTGCGGTTTTCAACGAACACTCGAAAACTACAACGCGGCGAAGGCGCAGCGCTATCTACTTTCGTCCCCTCTTTGCGCAGGTCAGAGCAGGTCCGGGTGGGGACGAAAGTATCAATCGCCACCGTGCGGACGGTTCTCGCGTGCCCCCGGTGCCCATGGGGCGGCTACCCCCAGGCGGGGGTGCGCACGGAAAAGCCGCAGCCCGGAGGCTGCGGCTTAGATTCCTTGCTCAGGGGCCAGATTTAGAGGCCGAGAGCCGAGGAAAGGCCGGAGGACAGCTCCACCGGGAGCTTCAGCAGGTCGTTGAGGGTGTTGGTGAAGAAGTTGACGAGGTTGTAGAAAATGTCGGTCATGGTGACTTTCCTTTCGATCGGTTTGTTCGGTCGATATCCACCCTAGAAAAGCCGCGCCGGGGAGGGAAATAGCCGGGGCAAATTATTTCGCCCGAGATATTAGATTTCACTTAATGGTTGCCGTTACATTTCCGGTCGGATTCCCAGAAACTTGGGATACTCCCAGTTTTCCGGGCTCGGCGGAGCCGGTCCGCCGGTCGGATTTCTCCGCGCAATTTCCCAGAAACCCCCTTTGAAATGGTATTAGTGATGCCTGGTTTGCCCCTCCAAACTACCCCTATCCGGGGTGAGCGAGGCGGGTCCCAGCGACGTAGTATCGGCATCATGCCGACACCCGTACCTGAGTACCTGGAGAAAATCCTCGACCTCGTCCGCGACGACGACTCCGGCGAGGTCGCCGACTACATCGACGTTCTCAAGGACGCCGACCCCGACAAGCTCGGGCTCGCCCTGTGCACGACCTCGGGCCACCTTTACGCGGTGGGCGATGACGACTACGAATTCTCCATCCAGTCCATTTCCAAGCCCTTTGTCTATGCGCTGGCGCTTGAGGAGCTCGGACCCGACGAGGTGCACAAGGTCGTCGGCGTCGAGCCCTCGGGCGATGCGTACAACGCAATCTCGCTCGATGACACCACCAACCGGCCCTCCAACCCGATGATCAACGCCGGGGCGATCGCGGTGAACCAGCTCATCAACGGGGCCGATTCCTCGGTGGAGGAGCGGGTAGAAAAGATCCGCGCGTTCTTCTCCTCCCTGGCCGGCCGCGAGCTGCGTATTGATACCCGCGTGGTGGACACCGAGCTGGCAACCGCCCACCGCAACCTGGGCATCGCGCACCTGCTCAGCGAGTTCGACATGGTGCAGGACCAGGCGCACGACGCCGTGAATTCCTACACCCAGCAGTGCGCCATCCTGGTCACAGTGCGAGACCTCGCCGTCATGGCGGCGACCCTGGCCAACGGCGGCGTGCAGCCGATCACGGGAGAGCGCGTGATGTCGGCGACGGCGAGCCGGGTCACCCAGGCGGTCATGAGCTCGGCGGGAATGTACGACGGCTCGGGGCGCTGGATGGTGGACGTGGGCATCCCCGCGAAGTCCGGCGTGGCCGGCGGGTTGATCGGCACCATGCCGGGACAGATGGGCATCGCCTCCCTCAGCCCGAGGCTCAACGAGCAGGGAAACTCGGTGCGGGGGGTGAGAATCTTCCGGGAGCTCTCCTCCATGCTCGGGCTCAACCTCATGAGCTCGGATTACTACACCGCGCCGGGTATCAGGTCCGTGGACCGGAGGGAGGACACGACCGTGGTGCAGCTCCAGGGGATGATCAACTTCCCGGCGGCCGAGAAGATCCTGCACGACTTGGATGACTACCGGCTCGTCGGCAGCCACCTCGTGCTGGACGTGCGCAACGTCACCTCCTTCAACAAGGCGGGCCGGTTGCTCATCAAGGAGGGAATCCGCAAAATTCGCGACACCGGCTTCAACGTGTCCATCTACGACCCGGACTCGGCGATGCCGGACTACGAGTTCTCCGACGGCACCCGCTTCGAGGCGTTGAAGGATTTTTCAACATCTTTTACTATCGACGTCCCCCGCGACGAGGTCTACAGCGCGATCTGCCAGCCGCAGCGGTGGTGGGACGACTCGATCGAAACAACCGGCGGGTCGGTCGGCGAAAAGGGCGGGGAGTTCCGCTTCGACAACGACTCCACGTACGCCGAGCTCACGGTCGCGGAAGCGGACGAGGGCGACCGCCTGGTGTGGCGCGTGGAGCCGACGGACCGGGGCGGCGAGGACAAGGAGTGGGGCAACACCGACATCATCTTCGATCTGGAGGACGCGGGCGACGGAAGCACCCGGGTCAACTTCACGCACCGGGGCATGCACCAGCGCGAACACAACTACGCCGACATCGCGGAGGAATGGAAGAAGCGCCTCACCGAGCGCCTCGAGCCGCTGATCCGCAAAGGGCAGAACATCTAGCCGCACTCGATTCGCCGCTTGCCCGCGCTATATGCTGAGCGGGACCGATTTCTCGCCGACAGGAGTTTCAACGTTGATTCGAGACACCATCTGGTGGCACGTCTACCCGCTCGGCGCAACGGGCGCTCCCATCCGCAACAGGGCGGGCGGGGACGCCGGACACCGCCTGCGTTCGCTCGAGCCCTGGCTGGATTACCTCATCGAGCTCGGGTGCGACGGCCTGCTGCTGGGCCCGATCTTCGAGTCGGTGACCCACGGCTACGACACCCTCGACCACTACACGGTGGATTCCCGCCTGGGCACGGACGCCGACGTCGACTGGCTGCTGGCAGAGTGCGCCTCCCGCGGCATCAAGGTCATGTTCGACGGCGTGTTCAACCACGTCGCGCGCTCCCACCCAGCGGTCGGCGCTGGGCTCGCGGGGAACACCGATTGGGAGGGACACGGGGAGCTGGCCACGCTCCACCACGATGATCCGCGCGTGCGCGACATGGTGACCGACATCATGTACCACTGGCTGCGGCGCGGCATCAGCGGCTGGCGTCTCGACGTCGCGTATTCCGTCCCCGCAGACTTCTGGTCCGACGTTCTCGGCCGCGTCCGCGCCGAGTTCCCCGACGCCTTGTTCCTCGGAGAGGTGATCCACGGCGACTACGCCGAGATCGCCCAGGCCGGAACCATGGACTCCGTCACCCAATACGAGCTGTGGAAGGCCCTGTGGTCCTCCCTGCACGACGTGAACTTCTGGGAGCTCGCCCACGCCATCGAGCGCCACCGCGACATCGCCGCCCGGGTCCTGCCGAACATCTTCGTTGGCAATCACGACGTCGACCGCATCGCATCCAAGGTGGGTCAGGACAAGGCTCTGGTTGCCACCGCGCTCATGCTCACGCTGCCCGGCATGCCTTCAATCTACTACGGCGACGAGCAGGGCTTCGAGGGGCTGCGCACCACCGGTTTCGAGGCCGACGACGCGGTGCGCCCGGCCCTCCCCGCCAGCCCGGACGAGCTGTCCCCCCTGGGACGGTGGATATTTGAACAACACCAGGCGCTCATCGGCCTGCGCCGCCGCAACGCGTGGCTCGTCGGCGCGTCCGCGGAGGTGCTGGACAAGACGAACGAGACCATCTCGCTGCGGTCGTTCACCGACGATGCCGAATTGCTTGTCGACGCCTGGCTGGCGCCGTCCCCCGGCATCCGCGTCCACTCGGGCGGGCAGACGCTCTACGAGTGGCCGCGCGCTTAAAAAATTAGAACGGGAGGGAGGAACCGTTCGCCGCCATCACGGCGAGGTCCGGGAGGCGCACGATCGCGATGTCGGCGACGGGAACGTCAAAGGTGGGCACGCCCTGCGGTGCAAGCACGATCACCGGAAGGGCGGGAGCTGCGGGAGTCTGAGCGGGAGCTGCGGGCGCCGCCGGGGCCGGCGCGGGCAGCGGGGCCGGGTTCGCATTCGAGGTCCCCTTGAGGCCGCAGCGGTTGGCTGCTTCGTCGACACGCGCGAGGGCGGCGAGGATCTGCGGGCCGCGGGAGTCGAAGCGGGCGATCGTTTGGGCCTGGCGCACGCGGGACTGGTAGTCGGCGTCGTTGGTCCAGTAGCGGGACGCCTGCTGGCAGCTGATCGGGCCGGACGGCAGCTTGGCCAGGACGTCATCGATCGGGTCCGCGGAGGCGAACGGGGCGGAAAGCGTGGTCACTGTCAGTGCCGCGGCCAGGGCGACGGCGCTCAGGCGGGAAGTCATGCGCTGATTATGGCACGTTTTCAGGCTCCCAGAAACCGGTGCACCAGGCTGCGGTAGGCGCTCACGGTGAGCTTGACGTCCTCTACCTCGACGTATTCGTCGTGGGAGTGCAATAGATCCAGCACGTTGCCGAGGGTTTGGCCACGCCGGTGCAGCGCGAATCCGTATCCGACCCCGCCCGCGCGCCGCGCGAAGCGCAGGTCGGATCCGCCGGCGGCGATGGTGGGTACGACGGGCACGCCGGGAAAGAACTCGTCGAAGGTGTCCACGATCGCGCTATAGAGCGGGCCCGAGGCTGGCGAGACGGTGGCGTCCTCCGTGATCAGGTGCTCGATGGTCACGCGCTGCGCGAGGTCTCCTAAAGCCTCGCGCAACATGTCGTCGATCTCACCCTGCGTCTGGCCGGGCAGCGGCCTGATGTCCAGCTCCAGCGAGGCGGTCGACGGCAGCACATTGATGGCGGAGCCCGCACGCAGCACGGTGGGGGAGACGGTCAGGTGGCTCATTGCGTGGGAGTAGCGTGCGAGGTCTTTTAGGGCGGCGTACCCGGAGCCGTCGATAAGCGCCTGCTCGGTGGCGGGGTCGAAGCGGAAGGCGCGCACATACCCCTGCCACAGGTCGTCGCCGCTGACCTCGGGGGAAGTGGCGGCGATCCGCCGCGCGACCTCGGCGATGAGCCCGACGGTTAGTTCCCGCCCGTACGGCGTGGAACCGTGCCCGGCGTCGCCGTGCACCGTCAGGCGGCGCTGGGCGGCGCCCTTTTCGCCCACGACGACAACCAGGGCGTCCGTCCCGTCCGCAACCGGCAAGTGGCTGCCGCCTTCCTCGGAGAGGCAGTTGCGCCAGCTGAAGGCGTCGGGGTGGTTCTGTGCAATCCACCCTGCGCCCAGGCCGCCGCGGGCTTCCTCGTCGGCGCACCCGACGAAGGTGAGGGTTCCGCGCGGCCGGGTTCCGGAGAGGGCGACGTCGCGGGTCACCGCAGCCATGGCGGCGGTGATGTAGAGCATGTCCGTCGCTCCGCGGCCGTAGATTCTGCCACCGTCCTCCTCGGCGGCGAAGGGGTCGCGCGTCCACCGCGGCAGGTCGACGGGCACCACATCCGTGTGCCCGAGCAGGGTGAGCGGCTCCGCCTCGGGGTCGGAGCCGTCGATGGTGAAGGCGATGGACACGCGCGACGGGTGGGGCTCGAAGCGTTGCACGCGCACGCCGGTGCCGGCGAAGAAGGACTCCAGGGTATCGGCATTGCGGACCTCGTTGCCCGAATCCGGGGTCAAGTCGTTCACACACGCGTTGCGGATCAGTTCCTTCAGCAGGGACACCGCCGCCTCGGCCGGAGAAATGGTGTTGGTCATGGGGTGGAGTGTAGTTTCAAAGTCTAACGGATTAGTCATATGCGCGAATGTGCATGTATCGTGTGTGAAACAAGTGGCGGAAAGGTGGGGAATGTGGCGAGACGGGAAATGAGCACGGACCCGCGCGCCGTGCGCACCCGCGCGACGCTCATTAATTCTACGATCGGGCTGCTCAAGACGAACCGGGCGGAGACGCTGTCTGTGTCCCAAATTGTCAAGGAGGGAAAGCTCAGCCGGCAGGTCTTCTACGAGCACTTCGCCGACCGCGATGCCTTGCTGTACGCGGCGGGGGAGAAGATGATCGAGACCGCGTTCGAGTGGTCGAAAGAACACGCGCGCTCCTTCAGTGGGCCGGAGGGCTTGGTTACCAGCCTGTTCACGGCCATCGAGCCGCACCGGGAGGCAATGCGGAACCTGTGCGACGGGCCGGTGCATTGGCGCATCCACAGCTACAGCGTGGGCAAGCTCATTCCGTTCCTGGAGACGGAGCTGCGCGCCAACCTCGAGCGGTCCGGTGCGGAGGTCGTGGAGGAGAATCTGCGGCCCACCGCCGAGTTGCTGGCGAACGGGGTGGCCGCCCAGCTTACGGAGGCAGTCCGCGAAGGCCGCACGGTTGCCGAGACGCGCGACGTGATGCGGCGCTGCCGCGCGACCCTCGACGCTTTGAGGTACGACCAGCCCTAAGCACTTGAACACCGTTCAGTGGTGTGCGATAGTTTCTCCATGCACACCATTGTCGACACCGCCCGCGCCACCGTTCTCGAAGGCGGCGAGGGCCTTACCCAGGACCAGATCCTCGAGGTCCTCACCATCCCCGATGAGCACCTGACCGACCTTTTGGAGCTCGCCCACCAGGTCCGCGTCGCCCACTGCGGCGTGGAGGTCAGCCTGGAGGGGATCATCTCCCTGAAAACCGGCGGCTGCCCCGAGGACTGCCACTTCTGCTCCCAGTCGGGCCTGTTCGAGTCCCCCGTGCGCGCGGTGACCTTGAACATCGACGAGCTGGTGGAGGCCGCGCGACAGTCCGCCAAGATGGGCGCGAGCGAGTTCTGCATCGTCGCCGCCGTGAAGGGCCCCACCGAACGCCTGCTTGACCAGGTCAAAGACGCCATCCAGGCGATCAACGCCGAGGTGGACATCTCAATCTCCGCCTCGCTCGGCATCCTCACCCGCGACCAGGCCCGCCGCCTCCGCGAGATGGGCGTGAGCCGCTACAACCACAACTTCGAAACCGCCCGCTCCTTCTTCCCCAACGTGGTGACCACCCACACCTGGCAGGAGCGGCGCGACACCCTTGAGTACGTCCGCGCCGAGGGGATGGAGGTGTGCTGCGGCGGCATCATCGGGCTCGGCGAGTCGCTCGAGCAGCGCGCGGAGTTCGCGGCCCAGCTGGCTGACGTTGCCCCCCACGAGGTGCCGATGAATTTCCTCGACCCGCGCCCCGGCACCCCGTTCGCCGACCGCCCGCTGGTGTCCCAAGGTGAGGCGCTGCGCGCCGTCGCCGCCTTCCGCCTGGCCATGCCCAGCGCCCAGCTGCGCTTCGCCGGGGGCACCGAGCTCGCGCTTGGCGACGACGGCACTGAACGCGGCCTCCTCGGCGGCGCGAACGCGATCATCGGGGGCAACTACCTGACCACCGCGGGCCGGCCCATCGAGCGCGACCGCGACGCCGTGGACCGCGTGGTGTTCGAGACCATCAAGGTTTTGTAAGTGAAAACGCCCGCAAGCACCGAGCTTGCCGACGCCGTCGCGTCCGGCCGAGTCAGCTTCTCCCACCCCGAAGGGCGGGAGTGGGACGTGCCGCGCATCTGCCCGCTGTGCGGGCGCCGAATGGTGGTCAAGCTCAACCCGTTCGGCTGGGTTGCCACCTGCTCGCGCCACGGGGAGTTTCGCTCCGAGTGGCTCGAGCGCTAAAAACAGACACGCACCGCCGGGTTAAACGACAAAATGTGTGTCCGGATTCATCGATTTGTTTGGGTTGATCAGCGGTAATCCGGAAAGTATATGATCTTGGAGCTTATATCCGTCCCAGGGCGGCGAAATATTGGGGTGTGACAGCAGCGTGTGGTAGGCGCCGGTGTTGGCTTGATCAATGCCGAAGAACCAACCCCGATGCCAGGTGTGCGGCGGCGAGACGAAACGCAACGGGAAGACCTCCGCCAACCGCACCCGGTGGCGGTGCAAAATCTGCGGCGCTTCCACCACCAAGCAGCGCCCCGATATCACCAACTCCGCAGCCTTCGCAGCATTTATCGCCCACCTCACGACCGGTGCGAGCTTGAGAACCGCTGCTGCCGAAGCAGGGTGTCATCCGCGTACCCTGCAACGCCGGTTTGAATACTTCTGGCTAGTTGATGTCCCCGATCCCACGATCGGGCACGAAGGCCGGGTCTACGACCAGGTCTTCATCGACGGCACCTACACCGCCGGCGGGTGTCTCATCGTAGCCGCCACCTTGGATCACGTCATCGCCTGGCACTGGTGCACACGTGAGACCACCGGCGACTACCAAAAGCTCCTCGAACGTATCCCCGCGCCCCTGATCGCTGTCATCGACGGCGGCCAAGGCGCTGCCAGCGCAATCAAGACATGCTGGCCCACAACGAAAGTGCAGCGCTGCCTCGTCCACGCCCAACGCGTGGTACGCCGACACACCACCTCACGCCCACGCACCGATGCAGGACGAGCGATCTACCAGCTCGCGCTCAACCTCACGAAGATCACCGATCTTGACGAGGCGGCCGCGTGGGGTGCGCAGCTACACGAATACGGCAACGTCTACCGCGACTGGATGAACCAGAAAACGTGGACAACCGACCCGGCGACACGGCAACGCACCTGGTCATGGACGCATGAACGCACCCGCAAGGCCTACAACAGCCTCAACCACCTGTGGCGAAACAACCTACTGTTCGTCTACCTCGAACCACCCGACGGTGTCCTCGATGCCAACCGGATCAAATCCACCACCAACAGCCTTGAAGGCGGCATCAACGCCCAACTGAAACTGCTGACCCGCACCCACCGCGGACGATCCGGGGAGCATCAGCGTCGGATGCTGGAGTGGTGGCTGTATCTGCAAACGGAACTGCCTGACGATCCTGTTGAGATCGCCAGGCAGTCCAACTGGGGCCAGGACCAACTCGCCAAAGTATCCACCCTGACCCACAACGAGAACCACGCCGACCACGAAACCGGACGACCAGCCCTCTACGACAACGCTATCGACACCAACTACACACACTCAATCGGCATCCAAAAAGGCCACATCTAACCCCGCGACACGCCGACAACAGACACACATTTTGTCGTTTAACCCGCACCGCCCCACCCGAAGGTGAGGCGGTGCGCGTGCGCGTCGTTCTTAGAGTGCGACGACCTGCTGGGCCTGGGGGCCCTTTGCGCCTTCGCCGATCTCGAACTCGACCTGCTGGTTCTCCTCGAGGTTGCGGTATCCGGTGCCCTGGATCTCCGAGAAGTGGACGAACACGTCCGCGGAACCGTCGTTAGGAGCGATGAAGCCGAAGCCCTTGTCGCCGTTGAACCATTTCACAGTGCCCTGTGCCATATTATTACCTTCAAATTCTTGTGGTGGTGCTACGAGTGGCAGCATGATTCACTGTCACCGCGAGCCGAAAAACGACTGTTAATCCCTGCTAGCACGCGAACCTTTTCAAAGAACTGTGTAACAATTTTTGCGACTGCGGATGAGCTTGTCACACTTCGGGGCGCGGTGCGCTATCGGGGGTGAATTCCTACCCCCAGCTCCTCGCCGAGGGCCACCGCCACCTGGTCGAGCGCATCGATGGTGTCTGCGTAAGAACCCGCTGGTGAGCGCGACGCGATGGCGACGCCGACCACGCGGTGGCCCACACGCACGAACCCCATCTGGCGCGAGTGCCAGGACCCGTCGAGCCTGTCGCCGCTCCAGCCCCCCTTGAACACGGCGCCCTCGACGTTGCCCAGACCCCATCGCTGCTCCTCCACGATGTTGTTCATGGCGACGATGACCTCGTTGTCCTCGTCGAGCGTGGACAAGTACCAGCCGTAGCGGGCCGCCGACGCCAGCGGCCATTCCGAACGCCCGAAGGCGGGGCTGACCTCGATGGATGCGCCGGCCTCGGCCACTTCTTCGGCCACCTTTTCCGTTCCCACGCAACTAAGGAGCGCCCGGGCGGAGTCGTTGTCCGACCACTCGATGGAGGCCTCGATCATCGACGAGATCGCGGCGTCGCTGTAGGAGCAGTGCTCCAGGGAGGCCAGCGCGATGGGGACCTTGACGGTGGACCAGGACGGTAGGGTTGCGACTGAGCCTGTGTGGCCGTTGATGTGGCCGTCGTAAAGCGCGATGCCCAGCTCCGTGCCGGTGGCCCGCTCGATCTCGTCGAGGTCGTCGTGCAGCGACCTCAGGGTGCCGTTGACGTCGATCGGTGCGGACACTGCGACCTGGGCGATCCGGGACTCTTCGATCGTGGCGACGGCCGGCGGTTGAGGCGCGGGGGCGCAGCCTGCAAGCAAAAAAAGGGCGGGCAGCAGCCCTTTACACGTGTTCACGTGAGGGGAGTTTAAACGCTACCTGAGAGTTTGTCCCACTCGGCTTTCAGCGCGTGGCCGTCGCGGCCCGAGATGGAGGGAACGCCCCGGTAGTTGCCCGGTTGCGCGATCGTCGTGGTGCTGCCGTGGGCGAGGACGTGCTCGGAGGGCGAGAGCTCACGGATGGCCACCAGCTCCACCCGGTCCGGGTGCTCGAAGACGAGATCGGAGTAGATCATCGGGTCGTGCTGGCCGTCGTCGCCGACCAAGGTGAACGTGATGTTGGGGAAGTCGATAAGCAGGTTGCGCAGCTGCACGCGCTTATGCTCGGGCCCGGAGCGGAACAGGCCGGTGGGCGTGGGCCCCCAGTCCGTCAGCAGCAGCGGTCCCCGCGGGAGGCCGTGGCGTGCAACGAATTCGACCAGGGTGTCGTAGGTGTTCCACGCGCCGGTGGAGAGGTAGAACACCGGCTCGTCGGCCTCGCGCAGCGCGGCGTAGAACTGCGCCATCCCCTCGACCGGCTGCCGCGTGTTGGTCTTTTTCACCCACGAGTTCCAGGCCGCGAGCACCGCCCGCGGCAGCATGGTCACCATGACGGTGTCGTCCACGTCCGAGATGATGCCGCGTGTGACCTCGTCGCCGATGATCTGCACGGGAGCGGGTTCCCGGATCCCGCTGAGCACGACGGTGACGGTGGCCTCGTGCCACCCGGGTTCCAGCCCGTGGCCCAGGATGAGAACCTCGAAGTACCCCTCCTCGTTGGTGCGCGCGTGAACCCGCTGCCCGCCGAGCTCGACCGTCACGGGGGTTTCCGGCACGGGGGTGGTGATGAATTGGCGCCACCCTCGCTGCGCAACGCCGTGGTTGCCGGCGGGGTCCTCCATGAGCACCCGGCCCACCACCCGGGCCCGCTCGGGGCTGCCGTAGCCGGTGAACCCCGTCGCCCGGGGCACCCAGTTCGCGCGCGACTTCCGGCGCACCCCCGCGCGCACCAGGCGCCGTTCCGCGGACCGTGCAATATCTGCGATACCCATGGTCGCCCACGATAGTTCAGTAGGGTGGGTGGTCATGGAGCACGTCATGGAGAGGGTGGACAGCGTCGAGGACGGCGTGACCAAGCTAATGGAGCTCTATGCCGCGTCGTGCGAGCTCGCCCGCACCACCATCGCCTCCGGCGACTACGCCGGGTATGAGAATGTTCTCTACCCGAAGATCGCAGTGGACATCAAGCAGTGGGCGCCGGTGGACCGCCGCGAACCCTTCGGCTACGTCGACGCGGCCGGCACGTATTCCGCTGCGCTGTCGCGGCCGGACCTCATGGCGCCGTACCTGAGAAACCAGCTGCGCGCCCTGTGCACGAACTACGACACCGAGATCCGTGTCGGCTACTCGGACATCCGCATCCCGCCGGAGTACATCCGCGGGGTCGAGGGCCTCTCCGAGGTGCGCGCCGCCTACTCCGACGCGGTGCCCCGCCCCACGCTTGACGACGTCCACGACGCCATCATCGACGGTGAGTGGGACTCGTTCCACGGGGAAGAAAAACCGCTGTTCCACTTCGGGCCGCAGCGCTTCGACATCGCCTGCGCCCGCATCGAGCACTACACCGGCATCCCGGTGGACACCGTGCAGCGCTTCATCCTGTTTACCAACTACGCCATGCACACCCGCGAGTTCGTCAGCTTCGGGCTGCGCGCGATGGAGGAGGAAGGCTCGCGCTACACCAGGCTGATCCTGCCGTCGGGTGAGGTGGAGCCCAGGGAGAACCCCGACGACATCGACCTCGGCTCGCCGCGCCAGATGCCGCGCTACGACCTGGTCACCGACAACGGCGACGGCATCACCATGATCAACATCGGTGTGGGCCCGTCCAACGCGAAGACGATCACGGATTGCCTGGCCGTGCTGCGCCCGGAGGCGTGGATCATGATCGGCCACTGCGCCGGCCTGGACGGCCGGATGCGTATCGGCGACCTCATTTTGGGCAACGCCTACGAACGCCACGACAACCTCCTCGACGACCACATCCGCCGCGACCAGCCCATCCCCGCCGTGCCGGAGATCCAGCGCACGCTGGAAAAGACCGTGGAGAAGATCTACGGGGAGGACCCGTCGCTCATGCGCACCGGCACCGTGCTGTCCACGGGCGACCGCAACTGGGAGTGGAAGTCCCCGAAGGAGCTGTGGAACTGGCTGCGCGGCTCCACAGCCGCGGCCGTGGACATGGAATCATGCACCATCGCCGCCAACGGGTACCGCTACCGCGTGCCCTACGGCACCCTGCTCGCCGTGTCCGACCTGCCGCTGCACGCCGTGCCGAAGCTGCCCGCCGCGGCTCAGGCCTTCTACTCCAACTCGAAGGAGGCCCACGTGATGTGCGCGGTCATGACGATGGAGAAGCTAGCCAAGAACCCCGAGCGCCTGCGCACCCGCAAGCTGCGGCGGACCATCGGCGAGGTGCCGTTTCGGTGACGGGGTTTTCCGACCCCGCGGTGGAGATGGCGCACAGAAGCGCCCTGCGCTCGGTCGAGCGGGTGGTCTCTGAGACGGTCGAGCCGACGGACCCCGACGTGGCGCTGCACCGCGTGGTGGAGCAGCTGCGTCAGCGCAACGTGCTGGTCATCACCGGCGCCGGGGTGTCTACCGAGTCCGGCATCCCCGACTACCGCTCCCCGGGCGGGCGCCTGTCCAAGGGACGGCCGATGACGTACCAGGAGTTCGCGCATTCGCCCGCTTCCGTGCGCCGCTACTGGGCGCGCGCGTTCGTGGGCATCCGCTTCATGCGTGCCGCCCGCCCCAACCGCGCCCACTACGCGCTTGTCGAGCTCGAGCGCGCCGGGCTGCTCACCGGCATCGTCACCCAAAACGTCGACGGGCTGCACGCGGAGGCGGGCAGCCGCCGGGTCATCGCGCTGCACGGCGACATGGACGCCGTCGTGTGCCTGGACTGCGGCACGCGTGAGAAGCGCGAGCTTTTCGACGCCCACCTGGCCGACGCCAACCCCGGCTACTTCGACTCGGTCGTCGTGGAGGGCTCGATGATCAACCCCGACGGTGATGTGGAACTGCGCGAGTCCGACGTGGAGCGGTTCCGCATGGTGTCCTGCATCACGTGCGGCAACACGAGGCTCAAACCCGACGTGGTCTACTTCGGGGAGAACGTCCCGCGTGAGCGCAGGGACCGGGCCAACGCCTGGCTGGAGGAGTCCACGAGCGTGATCGCCCTCGGCACCTCGCTGGCGGTGATGAGCGGATACCGGATCGTGCTCGATGCGCTGGCAGAGGACAAGACGGTGTCCGTGATCAACGGCGGGCCGGGGCGAGCCGATCCGAAGGTGGACACGGTGTGGCGCGTGCGCGTGGGCGACGCGTTGGACGACATTTTGGATGCCCTAAACGTGTAGCGTACGCAGTACGTACTCTGTGCGTATGGACGCTTTACTCTTCGGGCTGTCCGGCGTCTTGCTGGAGCCCAGATCGGATGCGGGCCGCGCCCGCGTCGAACGTGCCTTGGGCGCGATGGATGCGGAGACATTCTGGGCCGTGTACGAGGATCTGCGCCCCGCCTACGACATCGGTGATGTCTCCGATACGCGCTGGTGGCAGCAGGTCGCGGTCCGCGCCGGGATCCCGGATCCCGATATCCAGGAGGCGCTCGCCGCCGATATCGATACCACTGTCACCCCCCGCCGCGACATGGTCGATTGCCTACTCGAGCTGGTGGACGCGGGCTGGACGTGCGGGGTGATTGAGAATGTCCCGGCCGCCGTGGCCCAGCGCATCCGCGCCACGCACCCCTGGCTCGACGTGCTCGACGCGGTGACGTTTTCCTGCGACATCGGCGTGGCCAAGCCGGACCCCGCCGCCTACCGGGTGGCTGTGGAGGCGATGGGCGCGAAGCTTACCTCCACCACGTACTTCGATCTCCGTGCGGACTGCGTTGAGGCGGCCGCGCACGCAGGCATGCGCGCGGTGCTCGTGACCGATGCAGACGACGTAAGAAAGGCACTTCCATGATTTACAGCTTCGAGTCGGCGACGCCGACCATCCACCCCAGCGCGTACATCGCCCCGGAGGCGACGATTATCGGTGACGTCACCATCGCCGAGGACGTCACCGTGTGGCCGGGTGCGGTGATCCGCGCCGACGTCGGCCCGATCCGCATCGGCGCGAGGACAAACATTCAGGACAACAGCGTGATCCACGTGGACACGGGCGGGGAGACTGTACTCGGCGAAGACGTCACCGTCGGCCACATGGCCATGATCCACAGCTGCCACATCGAATCGGCCTGCCTGATCGGGATGAGCGCGACGGTGCTCTCGCGCTCGCACGTGGGCGAGGGAACCGTCGTCGGCGGGGGAGCCGTCGTGCTGGAGGGCCAGGAGATCGCCCCCTTTAGCGTCGCGGCTGGGGTGCCGGCGAAGGTGCGCAAGACACTGCCGGAATCCTCGCGCGCCGACCGCGTCCGCCACGCCGCCGGGTACGTGGAGCTAGGGCGCCGCCACCGAGAGGGGCTCGCGGAGCACGAAATCTAGCGCCACCGCGCGGGCGATGTCACGCACCACCTCGCGGTGTGTGGGGATCATCCGCAGTTCCACGTCGGAGCCGGCGGCGCGCACCGCCCGGGCGAACGGGGCGGGGGCCAAGGGGTCGTCGATAAACGCGCTGCCCGCCACCACCACCGTCGACGGCGCGTGCTCGGCGCAAAGCTCCGCCGCCAGCGTCCCCAGGGCGCGGGCGCGTCCGTCGAGGGCACGGCGCGTGATGTCTTTGTGGGCGGCGTCGGTGACGGCGTCGGCAAGCGTGCGGATCTCGGGCACCCCGATGCTGTCGATCAGGCCCTGCGTGGTCAGATCGTCGCGCGTCACGCCAACGGGCGCTACCCCGTCCGGGGTGGAGATCGCGCACCCGATGGAGTCGTCGGCAAAAAGCGCCATCACAGCGGAGCCGTCGAGTGTCCGCGCGGACTGTATCTCGGAGCCGACGATGGCGGCGGCGGCGGAGGTGACAACGACGGGGACGGAGAATTGCTCGCGCAGTTGGGCGCCGATCTGGACCCCGCGCCACCCAAGATTGGGCGCGTAGACCTCCCCGTCGCCCGTCACCGTGCCCGAGGTGGTGACGCCCACCGTGGCGAGCGGCCGGTTCACTCCCGCGGTCAGCCGGTTCAGCGTGGCCATGATGTGCTGGATGAAGTCGTCCTGGCTCATCTGCGCAACCGAGATGCCGACATCGACGCTGCGCAGCGTGCGCCCCTTCAGGTCGAACAGCGCGACGTAGCTGGACAGCGTGCCCACGGCGATGCCGGCGTGGATCGCCCGCGGCTCGGCGAGCTCCAGCGGAACGGTGGGGCGCCCGCGCCCCGCCGACTGCGCCAGGTCCGTGCGCTCGGCCACGTACCCGCGGCTCACGAGCGCGGACACCGCGCGGGTGATGGTCGGCTGGCTCAGCCCGGTGACTGAGACGAGCTCGCTTCTCGACGTCAGCTCGCCCAGCCTAATCAGATGCAGGCATTTCGCCGCCGGACTGACGGGGCGGGAAAAGGGGGACGTGAGCGAGGTGGCCATGTGAATATATTAGCAGCGCGCTAGACCGCTTTGTCCATTTGTGGTAGACAGGTCGTCTCGGGTGGGGCTGGTGACTCCCGGCTCTGCGGCGTCTGGGTTAGACTGTGCCATCATGACGTCTGCACACACCGGGAGAACCCCCTCCCTGCTGGATGCGACCTGCGAGGATTTCGTCTACGACCTCGTCGCGCTGTCCCCGACCCTGGGCACACGCATCGGCATTGAAGGGCACGACCACGAGCTCCAGGATTTCAGCCCCAACTACTGGGAGAGCCTGGCGGACCGAGTCCGCGACCTGCTTGCCGACGTCGACGCGTTGAACGACACCACCGACGAGTCCGACGACGACGACGATTTCGACCAGGTGGACACCTTGACCGCGGCCATCGTGCGCGACCGGATGACCCAGCAGCTGGACCTGCACCACCGCGGGGAGGACCTGCGGATGCTCAACAACATCGACTCCCCGATCCAGCACATCCGCGAGAGCTTCAACCTCATGCCGAAGTCGACCGCGGACGACATCGCCAAGGTCGAATCGCGCCTGTCCAAGGTGTGCGACGCGCTGGCGGGTTACCGCGAATCCCTCGCGGAGGCGGCGAGCCAGGGAGATGTGGCCACCCACCGGCAGATCGACGCCGTGATCAGCCAGTGCGAGGACCTCGGCGACGAAGGCTCGATGCTCGAGGAGCTCGGCGTCTCCCCGGAGTCCAGCGTCGTGGTCGACGCGAAAAACGCGTTCCAGGACATGGCGGACTGGCTGTCCACCGAGCTGTCCCCCTTCGCCCCGCACGAGGACGGGGTGGGCCGCGACCGCTACGAGTTCCTCTCCCAATTCTTCTTGGGCCGCAAGGTCGACCTGGACGAGGCCTACGACTGGGCGCTGGAGAACCTGCGCGAGGTGGTCGTGCAGCAGGCGGAGCTGACCCGCTCCATGTTCGATGCGCCGACGACCATCCACGCCGCGTTCCGCAAGCTCAATGAGGATGAGCGTTACACGCTACGCTCTTCCGGGGAGTTGTTGGACTGGATGGCGGAGTCCGTCCGTGAGGCGTACGCGGTGCTGCAGGAGAACTGCTTTACCATCCCGAGCGGTGTCGAGCGGCTCGACTGCGCGATCGACCCGGCGGGCACCGGCGGGCTCTACTACACCCCGCCGAGCGACGACATGGTCCGCCCCGGCACCCTGTGGTGGTCCATGACGGAGGGCAGGGAGACGCTGCACACCTGGCACGAGCTGACCCACATCTTCCACCAGGGCGCCCCCGGACACCACGTGCAGGCGGCGACCGCGCTCAGCCAGCGCAACACGCTCAACCTGTGGCGCCGCAGCGTCAACGTCAACGCGGCGCACGCGGAGGGCTGGGCGCTCTACGCCGAGGAGCTGATGAGCGAGTACGGCTACTTCGACGATCCGGCGAAGCAGCTCGGGCACCTGGACTCCAAGCGACTCCAGCTCGCGCGCGTGGTGGTGGACATCGGCGTGCACCTGCATAAGAAGACCCCCGACAAGACGGGCGTGTGGGACGCGCAGTACGCCAAGGCGTTTCTGCGCGACAACACGGCCATGCCGGAGCCCCGCGTGAGTTTCGAGCTGGACAGGTACATGGGCTGGCCCGGGCAGGCGCCGGCGTGCTCGGTGGGTTACCGCGCCTGGCGCGAGCTTCGCGACGCCTGCCTGGCGCGCGGGATGAGCCTGCGCGATTTCCACGACCGCGCACTCAGGCTCGGCTCCATGCCGATGGACCTGCTCGCGCAGGAAATCCTCTAGCCGGCAGGACATGGAGCTGCTGCCCCTGCTCGTCGCCGCGTCGTTCATCGCCGGATGGGTGGACGCGGTGATCGGCGGCGGGGGCCTGGTGCTCATTCCGGTGCTCATGTCCACCACCGGATTGCCCCCGGCCGCGGTGCTGGCCACGAACAAGGTGGCGGCGGTCACGGGCACGGCCTCGGCCGCGGTGACCATGGTGCGCCGGGTGGGGGTGCCCCGCTTCACCTGGGGCTACGCGGCCGTGGCAGGGGCGATGTCAGCGTGTGGCGCGCTGGCGGTCTCCTTGATCAGTGACTCGGTCGTCCGCCCGGTCATCCTCGTCCTGCTGGTCAGCGTCGGCCTGTTCGTGTTCTTCAACCCGTCCTTCGGCACCTCGCGCGGTACTCCCGTGTTCACCGCGCCCCGCGTGCTCGGCGGCGTCGCGGTGGCGGCCGCGATGGGGTTCTACGACGGCATCTTCGGCCCCGGCACCGGCATGTTCCTCATCATGGGCTTCACCGCGCTGTTCTCGCAGGCCTTCCTGCGCTCGGCCGCGATGGCGAAGGTGGTGAACACGGCGACGAACCTCGGGGCGCTCGCGGTGTTCTCAGCCGGCGGCTGGGTCGACTGGCCTCTCGCGCTGCTTTTGGCCGCCGCCAATGTGGCGGGAGCGCAGCTCGGGACGCGCACGGTGCTCTCGGGCGGATCGAAACTCGTGCGTTTCGCCCTGCTCGCGCTCGTGGTGGTGCTGTGCGCCCGCCTCGGATGGCAGGAATTTTCCGGTATCTAAGTTTTACCCCCTATCGTTGTGTCATGATGAGCCAATGAACCAGATTGAGACGCCGGTTCGAGGCAGGCGGCCGAAGCGCCGCGCCGCGACTGAGGAGAAGATCGTCCGCTCCGTGCTCAAGCTCGCTCGCGAGAAAGGCTTCAACGCGGTGACTATCGACGCCGTGGTGGCCGATTCCGGGGTGGCAAAGACCACCATTTACCGGCGCTACACGGACCGGGTGGACATGCTGATCGACACCCTCCGGCACATCGGCCTCGAAATCCCGACCGAGTACCCCACCACGGAGAAGGGCTTCGAGCTCTACCTGGTCAACCTCCAGGACCACCTGGAGAACACAATCGGCCTGCGCTTGATCGGCTCGCTGGTGGCCAGTTCGGACGAGTTCATCGAAGAGTGGCGCGACCGCGTCGTCTCGGAGCTGGTGGACGGATTCGGCCGCTACTTCCAGAAGGGGATCGCGGAGGGCAGCTTCTCCAAGGACGTCAACGGCGGCGCCATCGCAACCATGATTGTCGGCAGCGTGCTCATGCGCGCCGCGTTCGGCCTGAAGGGCCGGAAGTCGCACGCCAGGGAGCTGGCGGCGATGCTCTGGCCCATCGTCGCTCTACCCGAGGGTGAGGGAACCGCCGGCTAGGCCCGCGAGCGCGAACACCGCGCCGGCGGTGATGAGCGCGACCACGCCCCACTCGAAGCGGTTGAACAGCTTCTCGCGCCGACTGATGCGGGTGAGCACGTAGGGCACCAGGCCGGGCACGACGGCCAGGGCGCCGAAGAGCACGTAGACGGGGTCGGCGGCGTAGATCAGCCACAGCGAGTAGATCACGCCGATCACGCCGACGAGCAGGTGCGTGCGGTTGTCGGAGGCAGGGACGTCGGGCCCGGAGTCGTCGAAACGCGTGCCCGCGTGCGGGTGGGTCAGGCCCTTGCCGCGCACGGCGAGCAGCACCAGGTAGAGCGCCGAGAAGATGTACGGCAGCAGGTACATGATGGTGGCCAGCTGCACGATGTTGACGTAGGAGGCCTCACTGATAAAGAAGATGATCACGAAGGCCTGGATCACCGCGGTGGAGATGAGCTGCGCGGTCACGGGCGCGCCGGCGGAGTTGGTGCGGCCCACGCGCTCGGGGAGGAGGCCGTCGTTGGCCATCATCACGATGGGCTCGGCGCACAGCATCTGCCAGGAAACGTAGGCGCCCAGCACGGACAGGCACAGGCCCAGCGAGATCAGCGCCCCGCCCCACGGGCCGACGACGACCTCGAGCACCGCGCCCATGGAGTTTTCCGGCAGCGCGGCCAGCTCCTCGCGGCTCATCACGCCGTAGGACAGGGTGGACACCGCCACCAGCAAACCGAGGACGGAGAGGAAGCCGATGACGGTGGCGCGGCCGACGTCGGCACGCGTGCGCGCCTGCTTGGAGTACACCGACGCCCCCTCGATGCCGATGAACACCCACACCGTAAACAGCATGATGCCCTGGAGCTGCTGGTTGAACGGGATGCCGGAGCGCTCGCCCCAGAAGTCCAGGGTGAAGGTCTCCCAGCTGAAGCCGAGGAAGGCGACGAGCACGATGAAGCAGAGGATGGGCAGCAGCTTCGCCACCGTGGTGAGCACGTTCATCAGCGCCGCCTGTTTCACACCCCGGGTGAGCGCGAAGAAGATCACCCACGTCAGCGCGGACGTGGCGACGGCGAGAACGGCGCTGTTCTTGAGCACCGGCACGTAATGCCCGATGGTGGAGAAGAACAGGTTGGCGTAGCCCACCTGGGCAATCACCGAGCCGAGCCAGTAGCCCCAGCCGGAGGTGAACCCGATGAAGTCGCCCAGGCCGGCGCGCACGTAGGAGTACACGCCGGAGTCGAGGTGCGGCTTGCGGCGGGCGAGGATTTGGAACACGAACGCGATCGACAACATGCCGACACCCGCGATGACCCAGCCGATGAGCATCGCGCCGGGGCTGGCGACGGAGGCGATGTTCTGCGGCAGCGCGAAAATCCCGGACCCGATGGTGGAGCCGATGATGAGCGAGACCAGGGTCCACATGGTCACGGTGTGCTTAGTCATTCAACACAAGATACTGGGTGTCTCCCAGTTTTCTAAACGGGGTTCCATGGATCCTCCGGCCACGCGTGCTTGGGGTAGCGGCCCCGCATCTCCTTGCGCACCTGTTGGTAGGGTCCGTTCCAAAAGCTTGTCAGGTCGTCCGTCACGGCCAGCTCGCGCCCGGCGGGGGAGAGCAGGTGGAACAGCACTTTCACCCCGGCGCACGTGGGCGAGCTCGCCATGCCGAAGCATTTCTGCAGCTTGACGCGCACGACGGGCCGCCCCGTGGAGTAGTCGATCCGGCCCACCCCGATCCTTGTCGGCGCCAGCTCGTCCAACCGCGAGGCCTCGGGCCAGGGCAGCTGCCGCATGAGCGCGGCCCGCATGTCGAGCGTGCTTATCGACGCCCCCTCGGCCACCGCCCGAATCTCCGGCGAGTAGTCCCCCTGCTCCACATCCGGCCACGGCTCGCCGACGGTGTCGTGCAAAAAGTCGAGGCGGTCTTTGAGCTCTTGCGCCTCCCCATTGAGCGTGAAGGAGCGAAAGTCGAGATCGGACAGCGCCTCCATCGCCTCGTCGGGCGACAGCTTCACCGGCGTCGAGCTGAGCTCAATGGCGCCGACGGCTTTGACGCGGCGCCCGCGCACGGCGCCGTTGACAAGGGTGGCCCGGGTGACCTCGGTGATGCGCTCGGCCGGCAGCTCCAGCGGGGCGGCGGCGCGGATGACGGCGCCGGAAGCGGTGAGCTGCACCTCGGCGGCGGCGATCCACTCGGGCGCGCCCATCGGCACGCCGAGCGTCGCCCTGGTCCCGCTGGCGAGAAGATAGGTCTCGCCCATGTTCTTGGCCACCCACTCCGGATACGCCGCAGCAACCACGTCCCCGGCCGGCGCCGGAGGAGTGGCGTCGACCAGCTTCTCCAGCCGGCGCACCTGGTTGCGCGGCGCGCGGGCCGTCGCGAGGTTCCCGCTCATCCCCTCCGCCAGGGCTGCGACCGTGGGCGCGGCGCCGCTACCGAACTCCACTAGTGCCGCACCCAGGCGGGGATCGACCGGCATCCCGGCGAGCGTGCGCCCTAGGTCGGTGATCCCGGAGTCCAGCGCTCCGAGCTCCCGCAACGTCTGGCGGGCGCTGGCGAGCGCCGGGGCCGGGGGAGCGTCGATAAGCGGAAGGTCGGGCGAGCCCCACGCCGCCATGGTCAGTGCGGCGGAAGTGAGGTCGCTCGTGGCGATCTCGGGGACGATCTCGGGCTGGAAGTGCTGGTAGTCGGCCTGCGAGTAGGCCCGGACGACCGTGCCCGGGCCGAGGCGGCCCGCGCGGCCGGCGCGCTGATCGGCGCTCGTCTTGGCGGCGGAGACCGTGACCAGGCCGGTCATGTTGCGGGCGGCGTCGCGGCGCGGCACGCGGGAGAGCCCGGCGTCGACGACGCGGCGGACCCCGGGTACCGTGATGGAGGATTCCGCGATGCTCGTGGCCACGATCACCTGCGCGTCTCCGCCGAGCGCGGAGTCCTGTTCGGCGGAGGTAAGCCGCCCGTGCAGGGGCGCGGCGTTGCTGAGATGCGAGCACACCAGCTCCACCTCGCGCACGCCGGGGACGAAGACGAGCGTGCGCTCCGGCGACGGGGCGAGCGCGGCGACGTGCGCGTAGAACTCGCGCGTGCCTTGTGCCCGGCCGGGGTGCGGCGCGTACTCGATGGTGAGCGGGTGGGTGACGGCCTCGGTGCTGAGGATCTGCGCGCCCATGTGGTCGGCGAACGTCCTCGCGTCAAGGGTGGCCGACATCGCGGCGAGGTAGAAATCGTCGCGGAGGATCGCCACCTCCATGCACATCGCCAGCGCGAGGTCGGTGTCGAGTTGGCGTTCGTGCACCTCGTCAACAATGACGGCGCCGACGCCGTCCAGCCCCGGGTCGCGCAGCAGGCGGTTGAGCAGCACGCCGGGGGTGACAAATTCCACGCGGCTGCCCGGGTGGTGCTCCCCGCGGATGGTGTAGCCGACCGCGTCGCCGAGGCGCGTTCCGTCGAGCTGGGCTAAGCGACGCGCCGCCGCCCGCGCCGCGACCCTGCGCGGGGCCGTGACCAGCGTTTTCCCGGCGATGTTGGAGACCGCGGGCGGGATGAGCGTGGTCTTGCCCGTGCCGGGCGGAGCCTCGACGACCAGGGGGCCCGTCGCCGGCAGCTGGTCGATCACGCCCGCGACGGGCAGGCCTTTACCGATTGCGGACAGGTCGAACATGCCTATAGGTTAACGCTCCCGCTATTTGTGTGATCCGGGGTTAAGATGAGCGCTGTCATGAGACGCCTATTCGCCGCCGTGCTACCGCCGGACGAGGTCCGCGAGCATCTCGTCCGCGCGCTCCGGCCCATCAGGGACTTATCCACGGAACTGAGGTGGACGGACCCGGACACGTGGCACCTCACGGTCGCGTTCTACGGCAGCCAGCCCAACGACGCCGCCGCGGTGACCGACCACCTCGCCCAAGCCACGGCTTTTCGACGCCCCTTGCGCCTCCACCTGAGAGGAGCGGGGGCGTTTGATCGTCGTACGCTCTGGATCGGGGTCGGCGGCGACAAACCCCAGCTGCGGGAGCTGATGGGGGACTGCTCGATCGAGCTGGACAAGCGCCAGCGCGCGCACCTGACGGTGGCCAAGCGGTGCAACCGGACCCGGGATCTGTGGCTTATCGACGACCACTCCCACGCCCTGTCCGTCTACTGCGGGCCGGAGTTCTGGGTCGACGAGGTCCACCTAATGGAGTCGCACCTGGGCGAGGGTCGCAGCGGAGGTCCGCGCTACGAGGTGATAGACACCTTCTACCTGCGCTAGGCAGCGCGGCGCAGGGCGTGGCGCACCACGAACTCCACCATGGAGCTGACGTAGTAGTCGTCGATGTCGTCTGGGAACGGCGGTTCGGAATCGTCGGGCTCGGGAGGAAACTGCGGAGACTGCGGGTGGTGATCAAAACTCAGCCCGTACTCCTGCTCGAGTCGTTTCAGGGCCTCCACGCAGCGTTCGTAGTCGCTGTCTTCGTCGTACCGGTCGAGGACGGCGTGGCACTTGGCGTAGAACTGCGCTGAGCGGGCCTTGTTCTTTTGGACATTCGCAAGGCTGGATCTCCACCGCGGAGTGACGGGGGTGACCTGGTCTTTCAGAAGCCCGTGGCTGTCGGAGATGATGTACGTCCCGTCGCTGAACAGCCAGATGATGTCGCCGGTGGACGGGTCGGGAACGTAGAAGGCGCGCCGATCCGTTTTCACGTTGTGGTGATGCTGGCATAACGCGAACAAATTGTCCGGGGTGGTTTTTCCTCCCTGGTCAAAGGGGATCCGGTGGTCGAGTTGGCAGTTCTCGGCCGGGCGGTGGCATCCGGGGAACACGCACACGCGGTCGCGGGCGTGGACGAACGCTTTCATCCGCGCGGTGGGGGTGTAGCTCTTGGTCGTGGATTCTCCGTCCACGTCCACGATCCGCGTGTCCTCGGCGAGGTCGTCGAATGCGACGGTTGCGGCAGGGTCGGTCCAGCCGAAGCCCGGCAGGTAGACCGGCTCCCCGGCGGCGCGGCCGGCCGGGGCATAGGCGTTGAGCACGATGGCGCGCGGTGCGACCTTGCCGGTCAGCAGCCCGATCACGGCGGCGGCGTGGGAGAGTTTCTCCTCGCGCGAGGTCTGGTCGATCTGGGCGCGGATCAGCGCCATCGTGGTGGAGTTTGTCAGCAACTCCACGCCTTGTTGGGATACCCCGTTGGTGACGGCCTCGAAGAAGGAGCAGGAATCCTGGGTCTGGCGCCTCTTGCGCTTCTTCGCGTCGAAGTCCACCTCCGGGTCGATCTCCGCGATGCGTTGCCGCAGCGAGCGGGTGATTGCCCACGGTGAGGGGAGTTCCTGAGCCTTCTTCCGCGGCGTGAACATGCGCACCAGTACGCGGTCCAGGGCTTCGAAGGCGTCCGCAGACGCGTGAGGGCCTAAGAGGTTGAGGGCGGAATCGATCGCGCCCAGACGCGAGATGTCCAGCCGGAGGGTCTCGCGCTGGAGTTCGCGCAACCGCGGCAGCATCTTCAGCCGGGCGTAACCGAGCACGCCCTTTTCGATCTCGTGTTTGCTCTTCCCACTCGCCGCGCGCATTTCGGCTACGAACAGCTCAAAATCCCCGATGTCTGAGTCGTCGGTAGCGTAGTCGCCATACAGTGCGAACTCGCTTTGGCGGCCCAGGCGAGCGGCGTCGCTCACCGGGTCCCCCTCGCGCTCGGTGGCGAAGTACGCGGCTGGTTGATCGTCGACAAGCATTGTCCCCCCTTTCGACACCCGCCAGCCTATCGAATGAATATTCGACAGTCAAGGGGGAAACAAAAAATTTTTAGGCGCGCCGCGAGAAGATCGCCAGCAGCGAGGCCGCGAGCACGACGAGGGGAGCGGCCCACGTGCCCTCGGACAGGAAGTAGGCGGCGACGACGACCGCGACGACGGTCAGTACCACGGCAACGACATTGAAATCTCTGGCCATGGGGCTCACGCTACCAGCGGGGGTAGGTTGAGGGCATGCTTATCGACGCCTCATTACTGCCCCGGCCCCCGCAGCGCGTCATGGCGGGCGTGGTGCACCTGCCCGGCTTCCTCGGTATGGACACGCAGGCGGCGCTGGTGGAGCAGGCGCGCCTGATCGCGCGCTCGGTGGCGGGGACCCCGGTCGCCATGCGCCGCCCGGCGGTGGGCAACGGGCAGATGAAGGCGTACCTCATGTCGCTCGGCTGGTTCTGGGCGACAAACCCCTACCGGCTGGTCAAGAAGGTCGACGGCTACCCCGTCCCGCCCGTGCCGGAAAACTTCCAGGAGATCGCCGACGACGTCCTGCGCGCGGCGCGGGAGGTGGACGCCCAGGTGGGGGAGTCGATCGCGGTGGAGACGGCGCTGGTGAACTACTACCCGCCCGGGGCGGGGATGGGCATGCACGTCGACTCGGAGGAAAGGGCCGACAACCCCGTGGTGAGCCTGTCCATCGGCGACGAGATCGTGTTTCGGATCGAGGGTGAGGACGTGCTGCTGATGTCCGGTGACGCCCTGGTCTTTGGCGGTCCGGCGCGCCGGGCGCGCCACGGGGTCATGGGGGCGCGCGGCGGCACCGGGCCGCAGGGGACGGGCCTTACCGAAGGCCGAATAAACATCACCATGCGCCAGGTGGAGTGATTAGGGTGTAGGAATGCAGAAAATTGCGGTTGTCACGGGCGGATCGGCGGGCATCGGTGAGGCGAGCGCACGCGCGCTGGCCGGCGACGGGTGGAAGGTCTACGTGGCCGCGCGCCGCCTCGAGCGCTGCGAGGAGATCGCGAAAGACATCGGCGGCGTGGCGGTGGAGTTGGACGTGACGGACCAGGAAAGCGTCGACAAGCTTGCCGCGGAGCTGGAGCGCGTCGACCTGCTGGTCAACAACGCCGGCGGCGCGAGGGGCCTGGACTACCTGCGCGAGGCCCGCGAGGAGGACTGGCGCTGGATGTACGAGACGAACGTGTTCGGCACCGTGCGCGTGACCAAGGCGCTCTACCCCGCGCTGCTGGAGGCGAGCGGGCTGGTGATCAACATCGGGTCGGTCGCCGGCACCGACGCCTACAAGGGCGGGTCCGGCTACAACGCGGCGAAGTACGGGCTGCGCGGCCTGACCCGCGCGCTGCGGCGCGAGGAGGCCGACAACCTCATCCGCGTCACCGAGATCAACCCGGGTCGAGTGGAAACCGACTTCTCCTTCAACCGCTTCGGCGACAGGGAAAAGGCCGACGCCGTCTACGAAGGCAAGCTCAACCTCGCCGCCGAGGACATCGCGGAGACCGTGCGGTGGGTGGCCAGCCTGCCCGCGCACGTGAACGTGGACACGCTGAGCATCATGCCGCTCGATCAGGCGGAGCGTTAGTGCTCGCACTCGTCGGCGTCTGGATGGCGGCGATTATCAGCCCCGGCCCAGACCTGTTCCAGATCATCCGCATGGGCGCGAAATCTCGCGCCGCCGGGGTGGCGTGCGCGATCGGGATCATGATCGGCAACTCGATCTGGATCATCGCCTCGCTCGTGGGGCTCAGCGCGCTCATCCAGTCCGTGCCGCAGATTCTGTTAGCCCTGCAGATCGTGGGCGGCGCCTACCTGCTGTGGATGGGCGCAGGCGCGATCCGCAGCACGGGGACCACGATCCAAGACCGCGATGTGGACGCGTCCAAGGCGCTGCGCACCGGCATCTACACCAACCTGTCCAACCCCAAGGCCGTGCTCTTCTTCGGCGCGGTGTTCGCCCAGTTCGTCCGCCCCGGGCTGGAGTGGACCATCGCGGTCACACTCATCGTGATCGGGCTGGCGTGGTTCGTGTTCTTCGCCCTGGCGGTGCGCTGGCTCGCGGGGCTGATCCAGCGGCACGGCCACCTCATCGATGTGGTCACGGGCGCCATTTTCGTGGCGCTCGCTCTCTGGATGCTGTGGGAGGGGGTCACCGGGCTAAGCTAGGCGCCATGGACGTAGCAATCAGCGGGGAGTCGATCAAACTCGGTCAATTCCTCAAATTGGCCAACCTCGCCGAATCGGGCGGCCACGCCAAGGAGCTCATCTCCTCCGGCGGGGTCACAGTCAACGGCGAGGTGGTCACCTCGCGGGGCCACTTGCTTGTCGACGCCGACCGCGTGGCCGTTGCGGGCACAACCGCCACGGTCGTGGCGGGGGCGGAGAGCACCGATTACTTTGACGAGCGCACGGCCAACGACGATTTCGACCCCGAAAAGTGGAGGAACATGTAGATGCCAGCTTTCCAAGCTCTCGAGGGCATGCCGTACTGGCAGGACCTGGCCACCCGCGACACCGCGAAGTCCACGTACTTCTACTCCAAGCTGCTCGGCTGGGAGGTCTCCGACGACTCCTACCGCGTCGCGCGCATGCAGGGGCTGCCGGTCGCGGGGTTTATCCCGCAGCTGAATGACCCGACGATGACGGACGCGTGGGTCACCTACTTCTTGGCGCGTGACGTGGATGGCGTGTGCGCGGACGTCGAGAAGCGAGGCGGCGCTGTGCTGGCTGTCGCCGACGTGTCCCTGGGACGCATGGCGCTGTGCGCTGACCCGGCGGGCGCGGTGTTCGGGCTCATCGAGCCGGCGGGGGAGGACCAGTTCGTCGCCGCCGGCGAGCCCGGCACCCCGGTGTGGCACGAGTACGTCGCGCTTGACCGCGGCCGCGAGTGCATCGACTTCTACGCCGACCTCTTCGACTGGGAGGTCACCGTCTCCGACGGCTATTACGTAGCGACGTCCGAGGGCGCGCCGTTCCTCGGCCTGCGCGACGAGTCCGACTCCCCCGAGATGCAGGGCGTTCCCGGATTCTGGGAGACCTACCTGGGCGTGGACAACGCCGAGCTCGCCGCGCGCCGGGCCACGGAGCTGGGCGCGGAGGTGCTCGCGGGGCCGGAGGAGTCACCCTTCGGGCCGCTCGTGGTCGTGGCCGACGCCACGGGCGCGACGGCCACGCTGTGCGAGGTGGCCGCGCCGGTGGGCGAGGACGAGATCGGGGAAGCGGACTCCGTCCTCCTCTGATGCGCCCTGCAAAGCTTCTCGCCGCCGCGCTCGTCGCGGCAGCGGTCACCGCCCCGCCCGCCCACGCCTACGAGGTGGACCGCGACTACGACAATGACCGCACAGCCCTGGCCGTGGTCCATCCGGACGGGCACTGGTCGGGCTCCGACACAGCGCTGGAGCCCCGCCCCGCGCTGTCCCTGTCCAAGCTTTTCCTCGGCTACTGGGTGCTCTACCACGGCACGGACGAGGAGAAGGACCTCGTGGAGGAGATGATTTCCGTCTCCCACGACGGCTACGCCCAGCGCCTCGACCGGAAATACCCGGACGCCATCGACGAGATCGCCGAGGACTTCGAGCTGCAAGAAACCGCCCGTTACGGCGCGTGGGGCCGCACGGTGACCTCCGCCTACGACGTCGCAAGCTTCGTCGCCGACATCTTGTGGGACCCGCGGGCCAAGCCGCTTCTCGACGGTATGAGGGACAAACCGGAAGTCGCCCGCGACGGCTTTCACCAGCTCTTCGGCGCGGCCGAGCTGGACCACGTGGAAGGCGTCAAGACGGGGTGGTCCGACGACCGGGTCTCGCAGACCGGGAGCCTGTCCTTCGGCCAGATCGGGGACGAGGTGTGGGTGGTCGCCGCGCTGACGTGGGGCGATGCCGAGGAGAACACGGAGGACGTGCTCGACGGCATCAACCAGGTCAACGACCGCGCCGCGCGGCCGCGGCGATTTCAGACGGACTTCTGGCAGCCGGGGGACTCGGTGCCGATCAGGTTCACTGAGTTGAAACTGAGCTGAGGAACGTCGCCACGTCGCGGATGCGCCTGCGGGCCTCGGTCGGCGTGGATATCTCCCCCGTCGAGTGGTACTCGGTAAACGCCCCCGTCCCGGCCGGCACCTGCACCAGGGCGGATTCGGGGATGTCACGGTAGTCGGGGGGAAAGCTGTAGATAGCGCGGTCGGCGGAGGTGTCGAAGCGCTGGCGGTAGAGCCACACCACCACGTCGCGCGCTCCCCGCTCACGGGCGAACGCGATCGCCGCCTCCACATCCTCCCGTCTCACGTCGAGCGCCACCGCGCCGGAGAGTTCCGCCGCGGCGGCGACCTCGGGCTGCCACGCGAACTCCCGGGCCCTGGGGGAGCGCGGGCCGCAGGCCACGACCCACACGCCCGTCGGATGGGGCGGGCGAAACAGCGGCCCGAACTCGGTCGATTCCACTTCGATCTCGTCCACGAAAGCAACCCCCGGCATCGTGTGGTCCACCGCGGAACCCAGCATCAGCATCGCCGCGTGCGTCAGGCGGTCCGGCAGCAGCGCCAGGTAGCGGTCCAAGTCTTCCGTCTCGCTCGGGCGCGGGTACGTGGCGTCCATGTACGAGGAGATCTGCTCGAACTGGAGCTCGTCGGGCAGGATGCGCTCGACGCCGCCGACGTTGAAGTCGGGGTCGGACTGGTCGTTGACGGGATAGTCGCCGTCGAGCGGACCCTGCTCGAGGGGTTTCCTCACCAAATCCGCACCCGGTCTTCCGGGGCGACCCACATCGGGGAATCCTTCGGAATGTCGAAGGCCTCGTAGAACTCCGCGACGTTGCCCGCGATGACGTTGCAGCGGAACTCGTTGGGGGAGTGCGGGTCAATCGCGAGCAGCTGCGCCGCCATCTCCGGCCGCGACTTCGAGCGCCACACGCGCGCCCAGGAGAGGAACAGCCGCTGGAACCCCGTGTACTGACCGGGGAGGTCGTCGAAGGGCAGGGCGGGGCCGTCGTCAAGCCCATGCTCGGCGAGGTAGAGCTTGTAGGCCACGACGGCGATGCCGAGCCCGCCCAAGTCGCCGATGTTCTCGCCGAGGGTGAACTCGCCCTGCACGCCCTCGATTCCCTCCCGGCCCAGGAGGACGGACGGGATGAGGCCGTCGAACTGGTCGACGAGCTTCGCGGTGAGCGCGTCGAAACGCTCGCGGTCTTCGTCGGTCCACCACGAGTTGAGGTTGCCGAGCCCGTCGTACCGCGAGCCCTGGTCGTCGAAGCCGTGCCCGATCTCGTGTCCAATGACCGCCCCGATCGCCCCGAAATTCTCCGCGTCGTCCGCGTGCGGGTTGAAGAACGGAGGCTGCAGGATTGCGGCCGGGAAGGTGATGTCGTTGACAACCGGGTTGTAGAACGCGTTGACCGTCTGCGGCGTGGTGACCCACTCGGCGCGGTTGACCGGCTTGCCCAGCTTGGACAGCTGGTAGTCGTGCTCGAAGGCGGCGCCCCGGCGGACGTTGTCCAGCAGATGCTCCCCGCTCGGGTCGAACTCGAGGCCCTCGAAGCTGCGCCAGTGGTCCGGGTAGCCGATCTTGGCGTTGAACTGCGCGAGCTTTTCCTCGGCGCGGCCGCGGGTGGCCTCAGTCATCCACTCCAGCTTGTCAATGCGCTGGCGGTACGCCTGGATGAGGTAGTTGACCAGCTCCAGCATTTTGTCCTTGTACTCGGCAGGGAAATGCTCGGCCACGTACGCCTCGCCGATCTCCTCGCCGACGACCGACTCCGCGAGGCTCACGCCGCGCTTCCAGCGGTCCCGCTGCTCCGTCGCGCCGGACAGCCTGGTGCCGTAGAACTCGAAGTTGGCCAGCGCGATGTCCTCGCTCAGCAGCCCGGCGCGCGAACGCAGGATGTTCCACGCACCCCACAGCTGCCAGTCCGCCAGGGTCTCCGGGCGCAGCATCTCCCCGAGCGCCCGCGTGTAGGAGGGCATCATGTCGATAACGGTGTCCACCTCGATGCCGGCCCCGCCCAGGATGGTCTGCACCACCGGGGGCAGCGCGCTGAACTCGGTGGGGTTGTAGGTGGCGATGGCGTCGCGCGCCCGGACCACGTCCCAGTGGCTCGCCGCCACCTGAATCTCCATGTTGACGATGCGCTCCGCCGCCACCTCCGGCGAGAGCCCGAGGAGGTGCTCGGAGCCCAGGAACCCGAGCATTTTTGTCACATGGCCGCGGTATGCGGAGAGCGTCTCGGCGTGCTGGGCTTCGCGATAGTACGCCTCGTCGGGCAGCCCGAGGCCGCTTTGCACCAGGTAGATCACCGCGTCCTCGCCGTCGGAGTCCTTTTCCACCCAGAACGTGACCGGTCCGCTGATGCCTTCGCGCTCTAGAGCCCCGAGGTTGGCGGCGAACTCCTCGATATCCGCCACGGCTAGCCTGTCCAGGTCGGCCTCAAGCGGGTCGGTGCCGGCCGCGTTGATCGCGTCGACGTCCATGAAGGAGGCGAAGATATCGCCGCCGCGGCCCGTGCGCTGCGCCAGGATTGCCCGCACGTCCTCCTCGGACTTGTCGCGCAGGGCGTAGAAGGCGCCGTCGATGCCGCGGTCGGCGGGGATCTCGTGGTTTGCCACCCACTCGCCGTTGACTAGTTCAAACAGGTCATTCATGGCATCAACTCTACGCGTGCGCCACGATCCAGTCCGCCGCTTCTCGACGCTCCGCGTAACCGTAACGCGCGTGGGCGTTGACACCCGCCACGATCCCCAGCGAATCCACCCCGAGGCCGTTGACGAGATCCCGGAATTGGGTGGAGGGGATTTGGCCCGCGAGCACATTCGTGGACATGGCGGGACCGACCAGTCCGCGGTAGCGCTCCGGCATGGAGCACACCAGATCGTCGGGGTAGCAGATTTCAAGCACGCGCGGCCCGAGGCTGCCGTAGCCCTCCGGCAGCTGGCCCAGTGCGCCGCGGGAGGAGGGGTCGGTGATCGAGGCGGGCACCGCGCCGTTATCGCCGTGGTACGGGTTGGCGAACAACGTGACGGCGCCCACACGATCCGCCGGAATCGGGCCTCGGCCGTGGGCGATGTCGCTGGTCATTCGCGCGACGATGTCCGCACCGAGCGAATAGCCGGTGAAGCTGAAGTCCGCCTGCCACGAAGGGATTCGACCTGTAGGAGACCCAGACGGGGCGGATTGCCCCACCCGATTCGGCCTCGGCGAGCAAGCCGGTGGTAAACACGTTTCCCCCGTGGGGCACCGACGACGGGAGACCGGCCACGGTATTCGCGCCTCCCGGAACGGCCACCACGTAGTGAGCCGCGCACGTGGACGCCTGGGCGGCTGGCGCGACGAGCAGCGCCAGCGCGGCGGTGAGCGCCGCCGCGAGGCCGGCCAGTTTCTTCATGCTTAGTCCCTATTCTCGTCTGGGTCGCGGATCTTCATCGGTCCGGGGCTCCACCACCCCCACCGGGAGACGGTGGTGTGGTCGACGTCGGCGATCGCGGGGGTGCGGCCCCGCGAATCGGTCCGGGGCTCGTACTTGGCCACGGAACCCCAGTCGCGTGTCCAGTCATCAGCGAGATACCCAGGAATATCGTAGGAGTAATTCACGGCTTCCGCAGTGGCAAGGGCGCCGCCGCCGAGGAAGTCCATGAACCCGGACAGCTGCGCCTTCCCCGGCGCGTCGGGCATGATGCGGAACTGCGGGATCTCCGCCACGCCGGCGTAGTGGTTGAACGGGCGCTGGCACGGGTACTGCAGGGCAACCGACCAGTCCAGAAGCCCCGGGGTGTCCGCGTCGAACACGTCGCCCAGCGGCGCGAGCGTGGGCACGCGCAGCGGGGTCACCGCCATCCAGTCCTTCTCCGCCAGCGATGTGTCGTCGCCGACGAGGCGCACCGCGTTCGCCTCCTCCGGCAGGTCCGCGATGGGGTAGCGGAGGTTGCGCCAGGCCTGCTTCGGGCCCTGGTCGAGCATGACGACGTCCCCGAGAACGTCCACGCTGCCGTCGTCACGCGCGGTGCCGTACTCGAGCACGAGATCCGTGCCGTCCTGCTCCACGCCGTTGATGTCCTTGTGGGCGATCCGGCCGGCCACGGAGGTGACCAGCAGCGGGGACTCCTCGGTGGCCTCGGGCAGCGCGTACCACGCGGTTTCGATGTGCGCGGAGCCCGTGGGATCTTGCGTGTAGGAGCCGAGGACGGGGACCGTGGTGAAGTCCAGGTTGAAGGGCAGGCGAACGGTGGACCCGTTGACGCCGCGCAGCTCCTGGGGACGATTGCCCTGCGTGTTGGTACGGGTGGTCGACTGCTCCTGATCGCTCGCCGGGTCCTGGCTCGTCTGGCCAGTTTGGGTGGTCTGCGCGGGCTGGGCGTTCTGCGTGTCGTTCGCGTCGGGCCGCGCGTCCGTGTTCGCCGCGTTGGCGTTTTCCGGAACGATGGACGACGGCACGCCCTCGGGGTCGAAACCGTAGGTCTCGCCCGCGTCCAGCGACGCGCCGAGCGGCACGCCGCGCACCGGAGTGAGGAAGGAATCATTCGTATCGGTCTCAAGCAGGACGTCCGCGCCCAGGGCGCAATGGTTGCCGACGAAGGTGCGCACGTTGCCCATCCCGACCGAGTATGCGGGGGCCTGGTCGAGGAAGGCCTTGACAAACGTCAGGCACGAAAACGCCACCATGAGCACCGCGAAAATCGCGATGGGGGCCGACATCACGCCGTCCCAGCGCACGCTGGACGCCCGCGGCGCAAACGACTGGAAAATGCCGAACAGGAACACCGCCAGGGTGAGCACGAGCATGACGGTGTTGGCCTCGATCCCCTTGAGCTGAACCGTCTTGTCCCACCACGGCACCCCGAAGGAGGAGACGTACCACCAGGCGTTCCAGCCGGCGAGCGTGAGCGACATGATGAACATGACCGCGGCGATCGCCAGCGTCCGGTTGCGCGCCGAGCGCATCGCGATCTGCGACAGCACCACCGCGCCGAGGGCGGCGGCCGCGCCGCCGATGCCCGCGTAGATGCCGAAGTGGTGGGTCCACTTCGTCGGCGTGAACATGAGGAAGAAGGTGGACAGGCCCACGATGAGCAGCAGTCGCTGCGTCGGGCCGGCGGCGGCCCCCGGGATTTTGTTGAAGCGGAACAGCGCCCACAGAATCAGCCCGATGCTGAACAGGAAGATGAAGGTGGGGAACCGGCGCGTCATGGAGCCGTCGACGGTCTGCTCGAACAGCGTCGCGTAACGCACCCACTCGGAGTACCACTCAAGCGCCGGGCCCACTTTCGAGCGCACCGCGGTGGCCTCGAGCACCGTGGCCAGCGTCTGGTCGTTGAACACCGGGACCATCACAGCGAAGCCCGCGCCGAGGAACGGGGCGATGTAGGCCAGGCGGGGCGCGACATCGAGGCGGCGGTTCATGATGCGGAACATCGACGGCAGCGACACTAGGAACACGCCCACCGCCGCGAGGCCCGTCGGGCCGCAGGCGAGCGTAAAGGCGGCGAGGATGGTGCCCACGGCCGCGGGGAACAGGCGCTGGGTGTCGATCGCTCGCTCGAACGACGCCCAGGTTGCGACGAGGCCCACGGCAATGATCGGCTCCGGGCGCGTGCCGTTGTTGTAGGGCAGCCAGAAAGCGAGAAAGATAAACGCGGCCGTCCAGTACGCGACGCGCCGCTTGGCGACGACCTCCCCCAGGCGCGGCAGGATCTCCCGCGAGAGGATCCACCAGGTCAGGATCCCTGCCAGCAGCGCCGGCAGACGCATCCACATCGACGCGGTGGACACCTGCGCCAGGACCGAGAGCACGTCGTAGAACGGCGAGCCGAACGGCGACTCCGGGACGCCGTACCAGCGGTAATAGTTGGCCATGTAGTCCGACTCGCCCGCCACCCGAGCCATGGTCAGCAGGTAACCGTCGTCCGAGGTGTTGGCGCCGAAGACGTGCCAGAAGCCGAGGACCGCCAGAACAACCCCGTCGAGGGCGGTGAACGTGCGCCACTCGCTGCGGAAGAAGGGGACGTGTTTGCCGTCTTTGCCGTCGAGGCGCCACAGCGCCCACAGGGCAACCACCGTCGAGGCCAGGCCGAGCAGCATCGCGACGGTCTTGGCCATGGTCGGAGTCGAGGTGAAGCGCGAGTTGATGTCGACCTGGGCGCCAAGGCCGGCGTCGACAAGCTCCTGGGTGTCCCCCTCGAGCTCCGTGTACAGGCCGGTGACCTGGGGACGCAGATCGTCGTCGGTCTCCTCACCAACGGAGGTGCCGGGGATCTCGGCGACGGTACCGTCCGGGTCGGCCGAGACGACAAGCGTCGCACCGGAGGGCAGAGCCGAGACCTCCTCGGCGGTGAGCTCGAGGAGGACGTCGTTGAGGGAGGTGACCACCAGGCCGCCGTCATAGGAGGAAACGAACAACCCGCGGTCCGTCGCCTCGCTCGACGAGCTCGGCAGCGTGCCCAAGATGACGGACTGGCCGTCGCGCAACGCGTCGATCGACTCGGCGACAGGGACCGAAAATTCGAGCTCGTCCGGCGCCAGGGAAATGAGCGGGGCGTTGACGGAGTCGAGGGTCCCGTTCTGTGGCCAGGTGAGCTGCGACTGCACCTGGTTGACCGGGAGGAACGGCGTGAGCACGAAGCACACGAACGCCAACAGGCCCGAAACAATGGCGGTGCGGGAAAGGGTAGCTGTCTGTGTCACGTGCTTGGACTCTACTTCCTGTCTCATCGGTTTCGGACAACCACCACGAACGGGCCGATCTGCTCGGTGGACCAGGCGGGGGAATCGAAGGCGGCGGGATTGAAGAACAGGCGCTCATAACGCATGTTGGGCTCGTTGGGGAAGATGTCGTGCCCCACGTGGGTCTTGAACGGTTCCTCCGGGTCCTCCAAATTGCCGCGGAACACGAACACGTCGGGGGCGCGCCAGCGGGAGGAGTCGAGCTCGGCGAGCAGCGCGTCCGGGTCCTCCAGGTCCTCGTACGACCCCTCCGCCCACGATTCCAGCTCCTCGACGCGCAGGTCGTATTCCCCGAGGGGGTTGGCGTAGTGGCTGGTAAACGCGTTGAAACCGTAGTATGGGTTCATGGCCATGAAGTTGATCTCGTCGGTTTGCACGACCGCGTCCGTCGGCTCGTACCCGCGGGAGGAGATGAACTCCCGCACGTCGGCGTAGAAGCGCCCCGCGTCCGCGGGGAAGCGGTCGGCGCGCTCGCCGTTGCCGTCGGTGTCCGCGTAGGCCTGGTCGATGTGCGCCTGGTTGTGCGCCGGAATCTGCTGGATGTAGACCAGGCCGGCCGCGGCGACGAGGATCACCGCCGCCGTGGTGGCAGCGGGCGTCAGCGGGGGGAACACGTCGGCGGCGTAGGCCAGCGCGAGGATGCCCGCGGTGGCGAACAACAGCAGGATGACCACCTCGAGGCGGAACCCCAGCATCGTGGTGCCCACCAGCGGGGTGACCATCGAGGCCACCGCCCACGCGTAGCTCACCGCCAGGGTGACGGCGATCCCGGTGGCCTCGCGCGCGCGGATCCGGGCGCACAGGAAGAACAGGCCCAGCAGGCTGAGAAGGCCGAGGACGGAAAACGAGAAGAAGGGGATGGGGATGCGCGCCCCCTCCACGGGCAGGAAGTGGTTCGCGGTGGAGCGGGCCTCGTAGTCGCCGAACAGCCTGTGATAGAGGTAGGGGCCCCACGCCACCAGCGCGATGAGAATCGAGGAGACCCCGATGACCAGGAGGTGTTTCACCGGAACCAGGCTGCGGCCCCGCGCGAAGAAGTACACGCCGGCCAGCACCACCACCGACAGGGCGGTAATCGCCGTGAACAGGGTGTAGAAGCTGGCCGATAACCCCAGGTAGACCGCCAGGGCCGCCGTGGCACCCCACGAGCCGTTCAGGGCCTTTCCCGCGGCCACCGTCGCTGCCGGGACAAACATGGCAACGATGGCGGCGTAGGGCTCATCCGGGGTCTCGGTCAGCACGATGGCGGTGGTGACCACGGCAATAGCCGCGGAGGCGGGCAGCGAGCCGATCAGCGCGCGCCACACCGGGGTCAGCGCGGCCGCGGCCGCGGCCAGCGAGACCAGCGCCCACGGCTGGTACACCTCCCACCCGTCCATGTTCATCAGGTTGGCCATCCGGCCGCCGAGCCAGAACCAGCCGATGGGATAGAAGGTGGGCAGGCCGAAGTAGTTCATGTCCTGGTTGGACACGGTCTCCGTCATCCGGGTGAGAAACTGGGTGCGGAAACCCTGGTCCACCTGCACGCCGTCGAGGTAGAGCCTGGTGGCGCTCAGCGGGATACCGAGGGTGGTCACCACAAGCGCCGCCGGGGCGAGCGACGCGGCTATCTCCGTGAGCCCCGCGAGCCACCCCGTGCGCCTGCCGCGGATCCACGTCCACAGCAGGATCGCGACGGCGACGACGACCACCATGGAAAACGCTGTCGCCAGCGCGCGGGTGACCATGGAGGTGTTGAACGCGGGCAGAGACGACGCCCGCAGGATCCACCAGGAGATGAAAGCGAGCGCCGCCCCGCCGACCGATGAGGCGGCGGCTCGTGAAACAATCATGCGTAACAGTGTGTCACACGGGTCATCCCATGGTCAGCCCGCCGGAGGTGGTTTAGAAGTTCAGCCTCCGCATAATCGGCGCGGGGATGTGCTGCAGCGCGAACGAGATCGGCCCGAACGCCTTGTGCACGAACACGTAGCGCTGCTTGTTCAGGGCCGCATCCACGGCGGCCTCGGCGACGTCCTGCTTGTCCACCGTCAGCGGCGCCTCCTTCAGGCCCTCCGTCATCTTGGTGCGCACCTGGCCGGGGCGCACCACGGTCACATGCACTCCGTAGTCGCGCAGGGCCTCCCCGAGTTGCAGGTAAAAGTTGTCCACGCCCGCCTTCGAGGCGCCGTAGACGAAATTGGAGCGCCGCACCTTCTGGCCCGCCACCGAGCTCAGCGCGATGATGGTGCCGTGGCCCTGGGCGCGGAAGTACTGGCCCAGGAGCACGCCGACGGAGACGAACGCGGTGTAGTTGATCTGGACGGATTCCACGGCGGCGGCGTGGTCCTGCCAGAGCTGCTCCTGGTCGCCCAGGGTGCCGAAGGCCACGACTGCCACGTCGACGTCGCCGCCGGAGAACGCGGCGTCGATGACGGCGGGGTGCGAGTCGACGTCGAGCGCGTCGAAGTCCACCAGGCGAACCCGCTCGGCGCCGGCGGCCGTGACGTCGGCCACGGCGGCGTCGATACGCGGCGAGTCCTGGCGGGCTGCGAGGGTGACGGTGGGGCCGCCGCCGCGGGAGGCGAGCTCGGCCACGATGGCCAGGCCGATCTCGGAGGTGCCGCCGATGAGAAGAATGTGCTGTGCTTGTCCTACTGCGTTGAGCATGAGGGTGACTCCTTTAGTTGAGCTCGAGGCGGCGCGACATGTCGGACGCGAAGACGCCGGTCGGGTCGATGTCGCGGCGGGTCTCAAGCCAGCCGGCGATCCCGGGGTACATCGCGTGGAACTTCTCGGCCGAGGTGCGCGACTCCTTGGCCAGGTAAAGGCGGCCGCCGAACTCCATGACCTGCTCGTCGAGGCGATCGAGGAACTCGCCCAAGCCCTTGCGGATGGGGAAGTCCACGCACACGTTCCAGCCCTTCATCGGGTAGGACAGCGGCGCGCGGTTGCCCTCGCCGAACAGCTTGAACACGTTGAGCGCCGTGTAATGGCCCGACGCCTGGATCTGGTAGATGATGTCCTTGAACGGCTCCACCGCGTCCGTGGGCACCACGAACTGGTACTGCAGGAAGCCCTTGGAGCCGTACCCGCGGTTCCACTCGCCGATCAGATCCAGCGGCTGATAGAACTGCGTCAGATTCTTCACCTGGTTCTTCGCCGGCGCGCCCATGGCGTAGTAGGCCTCGCCGATGGCCATGAGCGAGAGCTTGTTCATGGTCCACGACGGGAAGATGTCCGGCACCGTCATCAGCTGCGGGGCGTTGAACTTCAGCGGGTCCTTCGCCAGCTTCGGCGCGAACTCCTCCAGCTGCGCCAGCGTGGCAAGCGACCCGCGGGAGATGGTGGAACGGCCCGTCTTCGGCGGAGCCGAAATCGCGTCGAACCACGCCGAAGAATAGGTGTAGTGGACCTCGGAGCCGTCCGAGTGCGCGGCGATCGTCTCATCCAGGGTATCGGTGCGCACGGTGTCCGCTATGAAGTAGGCGGTTTCCGTGCGCGTCATCAGGATGCGCGCGCGCAGGATGATGCCGGTCAGTCCCATGCCGCCCACGGTGGCCCAGAACAGGGTGCCGTCCGGGTCGTCCACGGTGCCGTGCGGCTCGAGGTGCAGGACGCGGCCGTCCGCGACCAGCAGCTCGAGCGAGACAACGTGGTTGCCGAAGGAACCTGCCGAGTGGTGGTTCTTGCCGTGGATGTCCGGCCCAATCGCCCCGCCGATGGTGACCTGGCGGGTGCCCGGCAGCACGGGCACCCACAGGCCGTAGGGCAGCGCGGCCTTCATCAGCTGGTCCAGGGTCACGCCGGCGTCGACGTCCACAATCGCGGTGCCGGGATCAATGGAGTGGATCTGGTTGAGCGGCTGCATATCCACCACGAGCCCGCCGCCGTTCTGGGCCGGATCCCCGTAGGAACGGCCCATGCCGCGGGCGATGACGCCGCGGCGCTGCTGCTCGGGCAGGGATGCGTTGTCCTCGGCCACCTGCGCGACGGCGCGCTTGATCACCTCAACGTCAGGGGTGGAAAGCACGTGGGCGGTCGACGGGGCGGTGCGTCCCCACCCGTAGAGCGATTCAACTTTCGTGTGTAGTTGCATGCGCCCCAGCCTAGTCGCCCCCTAGAGGTCCATGAGGTCACGAATCTCTGCGGGCAGCTCCTCTTGCGAGGTAATCACGGGTTTGCCCGCCGCCTTGTGTTCTCGCAGGATGTCGTAGACGCGGGTGCGTGAGGCGCTGTCCAAGAAGGGCAGCTCCTCGGCGAAGAGGCGCACCATGAAATCCGATAGCGGCGCCTCCACTCGCTGCGCGGCCTCGTGGATGGTGTCCGGGTCGTCGCCCTTGTAGTGCTTCCTCATGGAGTTCCACAGTAGCCGGACGGGTCTGGGGGAGGGGTACACGACGGGGGTAAGGGCTGTATGTGGAACATGCGTATGCGTGAATTGTATGCAAATGGTCCTTCCCCGTCCTACCGGCGCAGATGCGTGACGCATCAACTATTAACAATGAGTGATATTTAGGTTAATTTAAATAGCCATTACTAAGTAGTTTTTCGCTTTTGGCCAGGGATTTCTAATGGTCTAGCGTTGCTGAAGTTCCGCTGGCAAACCACCCGGTGATGGCCACGTAGATACACTCCCCCTCCATTTTCGAAAGGACTACCATGGCACGAGCCATTAACCGCACGGTCGCAGTTGCCCTCGCAACTGGCCTCGCATTCTCAGGTGCCGTAAGCACCACCGCTCTCATCTCTGCCCCGGCGTTCGCGCAGACCCAGCAGACCATCGGCACTGACGGCGGCACCCTGACCGTTCACAAGTTCCTCAACCCGGATAAAATCACCGACTCCACCCAGGGCCAGAAGGCAACCGACCTCCCCCAGGCCGGCGATCCCATGCCGGGCGCAATCTTCACCGCGACCCGCATCAACTTGGACCTGAAGAAACCGGAGGAGTTCGAGAAGGCCGCCACGCTCACCCCGGCACAGGCCGCATCGCTGCTGACCAGCGAGACCTACATCCAGACGACGGGCGATACCGGCCAGGCGGTCTTCGACCTCCCGCTCGGCGCCTACCTCATCCGCGAGACACCGACCGACGCGCAGCTCAACGCAGGCCTCGTGCCCGCCGCGCCGTTCATCGCCTACATGCCGATGACCACTCCGGACGGCGACACCTGGAACCGCGACGTTCACGTCTACCCGAAGAACACCAAGCTGACCACCGACGAGCGTGTCGACGACGCGAACACCCACCCCGTGATGGACGGCGAGGACGGCAAGGTGACCTACACGATCGACGCCACGGTCCCCGTGCTGCCGCAGGACCGCACGCTGACCTCGTTCAACATCGTCGATACCTTCAACAACGCCGAGCTGACCAACCCGAAGGTTGACTCCGTCAAGATCGGGGACACTGTCCTTATTGAGGGCGTGGACTACACCGTGACCACGGGCACGGTTACAGGCCCGGGGGACGCTAACGCCTCCCTGACCATCACTTTGACCCCGGAAGGCCTCAAAGAATTGACGGGGGGCCAGACAATTACCGTCACCCTGACCGGTGACGTTGCCCAGGTCGGCGAGAACGGGCTGAAGGACGGCGCCGTGACCAACAACTCCTACACCACCGGCACCACCGAGGTCACCGGCCAGCCGGGCGAGGCCACCACCTTCACCACCCCGCAGGACTCTGTCACCTCCTACTTCGGCCAGATACTGGTCAACAAGGTCGACGAGGCCACCGAACCGGTCAAGGGCAGCGCCGTGTTCGACCTGTACAAGGTCGCGGACCAGGGCGACGGCGTGTGCAACGACCTGACCGGCGCACAGTCCGTGGTCAAGGACTTCAAGGTTGTCGACGGCACCGGCGTGATCAACGCCCTGCACGTCACTGACCTTCAGAACGACACCGCGGCCATCGCCGACACCTACTGCCTCATTGAGACCCAGGCACCGGCTGGCTACCTGCTGGATGAGACACCCCACGCGTTCACCCTCACCCAGGCGCAAGCTACCGCCCCGACCACCGCAGGAGATTACACGCTGATCAGCCAGCAGATCACAGTGAAGAACCGGGTCCAGCCGCCGCTGACCCTGCCGAACACCGGTGGCATGGGCGTCGCGCTGCTCATCCTCGCCGGCATCCTGATCGTCGGCGGAGGCGCATACGCGGCACGCCGTAACGCCGCTTAAGAGCATTTCCCAGGCTCCGAGCCAGTAGGCGCACCCACGTGGGGAGGCGTCGAAAAACAAAGTATCCCCACCCGTATTTTTGAGGAGAGAACATGTCCATAGCCGCCCCGCCATCCGCTGGAGCACACCGCGCCCCCAGTGGCCCGATGCGGCGCGTCATCATTCCGGCGCTGATCATGCTGCTGGGCATGGCCGTTCTCCTCTACCCCGTTGTGGCCACCCAGTGGAACAACTGGCTGCAGCAAAAGGCGGTGTCCGAGTACCAGGCCGACGCCCAGGAACTCGCCACCAACGACCCGGCCGCTGCATCCGCGGCCGTGGAATCGGCGAGGCGCTTCAACGAGGCGCATACAGACGGTCCGATCTTCGACCCGTGGCTGGCCCGCATCTCCGAGGACAACCCGGAGTACCAGTCCTACCTCGACGAGCTGTCGGGCCTGACCGCTATGTCACACGTGGCCATCCCGTCCATCAACTCGAGCCTTCCCGTCTACCACGGCACCTCCGCGGAGACGCTGCAAAAAGGCGTCGGTCACCTCTACGGGTCTGCGCTGCCGGTCGGCGGCGTGAACAACCACACCGTGCTGACCGGTCACACCGGGCTGATTAACGCGACGCTGTGGGACAACCTCGTTGACGTCGAGGTCGGCGACGCCATTTATGTGTCCACCTTCGGCGAGCGGCTCAAGTACGAGGTCCATGACATTGAGGTCGTGCTACCCGATGAGACGGACAGCCTGAAATCCGTCGCCCGGCAAGACCTGCTGACGCTGATCACGTGCACGCCCTACGGCATCAACACCCACCGCCTGCTGATTCACGCCCACAGGGTGCCGATGGACCCGTCCGAGGCGGGGGTGTTTGACGAGTCGTCTCTGCACATGCAGTGGTGGATGTGGCCTGTTCTCGCGGTGGTCGCCGTGTCCTTGGCGGCAATGGCCAGGTGGATCTACATCCAGAACAAGCGGGCGAGGGAGCAGGCGTGAAAAGGCTTATTGCGGCGATAAGTGCGGCAACGCTCCTAGGCGCTCTTCCTCTCACGGCTGAGTCCGCCCAGGCGCAGACGCGCGTAATCACGGGCAACGACCGGGCGGTACCTGCCGGCGGCGTGGACACCTCACGCGGTATCGACCTCGTCGTGCGGGAACTGCCGGTCAACCCCTACGACGAGGTGCCCGAGGGGGCGTTGCCGTACGGCGGCATCGAAGGTCTGCGGTTCACCCTGTTCCGGGCCAACGGAGTCGACGTGACTACCCCAACGGGGCGTGCCGACGCCGCTCGGTCCCGGACCGAGGAAGAGTTCAACGCCCTGGAGGTCACCGAGGTGGCCTCCCGCCTGACAGACGGCACGGGCGAGGCCACGTTCGAGGGCCTGGCACCCGGCCTGTACCGCCTCGAGGAAACCGTGCCCGACGCCGAGCACAACTACCGCGTGACCACCCCCCGCTGGATGGTCCTGCCGTTCGTGTCCGCCACCGGAGACTCCTTCACCTACGAAAACGTCATCGTGGTCAAGGCGTCCGCTCCGGTTACGACGGGAGCGCCCAGGACGCCGGGTCCGTCTGGAACGGCGGGGACGCCCGACACATCCGACACCCCAGAGACACCCGACACCCCGGGCACGCCGTCCACAACCTCGGCCGCACCCTCCACGGTTGTGCAGCACTCCCCGGAAGGCGCGCCGGGCCGGCTGCTGGCTTCGACCGGCGCCAACGTCCTGTGGCTCACAGCCGCTGGGTTCCTCCTAATCGCGATCGGCTTCTGGATGAGCAGGGAGCGCGACGACCATGCGTAGAGCCACGACAGAACACGACACCAAGAAAGCGATTCCAATGAAACGCCGCAGGATCCGACACTCGGTGACCAAAGCAGCCGCCATGTGCGCAGCCGCCATCGGCGTCCTCTCTACCGCACCTGCCCCCGCGCAGGAGCCCTCCCCGGACTCCACCGGTGGACTCGTTGTGACCGATTCGCCGTGGACCGCCGTCACTTCCGACGGCTCCGTCGAGGCCGTGGACGGCGTCGTGCCTGAGCCTTCGACGGCACCTCCGACGGAACCTCCAACAGAGCAGCCCAACCCTCTCACCACGATGGACACCATGCTTGCGGAGCCGCAGGTGGTGGGCGACGTCTCCTTCGAATACACCGGACCCGCCCCCGACGGCACGCAGGTCTACCAGCTCGAAGCCGATGTGATCTTCCCGCAGACCCCCGACGGCCAAGTTCTCGCCGACCCCGAGGTCTCCTTCGTCCGCGAAGAATCCGCCGTGCCGCTTGTCGACGTCTCCGATCCTGCCATCGACGGAGTCCCGGTTCCGGAGACTTCCGTAGATGTGTTTGCCTACCCCGCGCCCGACAGCGAGGCCGCGCTTCCGGAAGATGTCACAGGCGACCTCATTACCTTTGACACCCAGTCTTTGGAGCTGGAAGGCGCTACTACATTCAGCACTGAGGTGCACTTGGCGAGCGTGGAAGAAGATCCGGCGGCCTGGTCTCTCTACACCGGTGCAGCCACCGCCACCGCCCTCAACGCTGAGGTGACAGCTCTCGAGGCATCACCGATGCAGGCACCGAATTATGGTCAGGTGCCTGCTGACCGCGCCCGTCTCGTGGTGCAGGTCGGCGGCGATCGTTTGACCACGACCACCAATTCCGCGACAAATGTCACGGGCCGCGTCAGCAACGTCTACAAGTACAAAGGCGAGCCAGGGGCAGTCCTGCAGCTATACCGCCCGCTGAACGACAACTCTTTTGGAAACGAAGACGCGAACAATCAACTCACTGCCAATGTGACTCCTGTTGCCATTAATCAGCCCTGGGCGACCTGTACATCCGACATCAATGGCGAGTGCGTCTTTGACATTCCCGTTTCCATCTTTGCGCCCGGAACCGAGAAATACTACTGGGTGGCCATGACAAAAGCGTCTCCGGGTTTCGAGGTGCAGAGTGTCATCAGGACCGGCGGCGGTGGTGGCGACGCCCCCGCTGGCGTTGACCTGCGCTACGCGTACGCAACTCCGTACATGCGGGATGCCGGCGGCCAGACGCTGTACTCGGGTGTTAGGTACCGGCGGGACCCCACCTACATTCTCGGTCGGTGGGGATCCGATTGGGAGACGAGCGGCTCGGTAATCCCGACCTCGTTCATGAACGAGGCACCCTCTGCGGACTTCTATCGAACCGACTGGGGAAACTACCTTTACTATGGCATGCGGCAAGATCGAAGCGCGCTCGGTGTCTTCCAGCAGGTTCGCTCGAACCCCCCGCTGAGCAATCGCTGCGGGCTCAACGTCGGCTTCATCGTCGATACGTCGAACAGTGTGGGAACAAGCGGCATGAGCACGATCAAAGCCATCCTCAACGGCGGGCGAATAGGCGGTTGGTTGACTGGGAGAAATATTGCGGGAGTCCTCCCGAGCTTGAAGTCGACAGGCACGCGTGTTGGTTTGGTGAGCTTCGGTAACTCTTCTCCGGGATCATCCAGTCAGTCGAATCAGCTCACACCGCTCAGCCTCAATAACGCTACGCAGTTTGGGACCGCGACGAACTGGGTCAACGTCCTCAACTACTCCGGGGGAACGAACTGGGAAGCCGGTCTCCGAAAATTCGTCGACCACAACGAGACGCAACTCTCTCAGGGCAGTAGGGGGGACGTCTACGACGTTGTGTTCATGATCACCGACGGCAACCCCACATTCCTGGATACCCGGACGCAGCCCGATAACGGAAGGATGGGGGAGTTCCGCCACGTAGAGGCGGCTATGGGCGTGGCAAACACCCTGAAGTCACAGGGCACCCGCGTAATCCCGGTGGGTATCCCGTCGGAATGGACAGGTTTCTTTGCGCCCGACGCTAATTCCCAGCTCAGCGTGTCTGACCCGAACCTGCAGGCGCTGTCCGGTGGTTCGAAGGGCGGGAGTGATTCTCGGAGCCTGCGCGCGACGGACTTCATTACCTTTACGGACGCCGAGGTCTTCCAGCAAGCACTGTTGAACACTCTCAATGAGTGCTCCGTCACCGTGGAGCGTCGCCTCTACGAGGGCAAGGACCCGAATGCCGTTGCCACCCCGTCTAACACCCGGGCCACCCTGCAGGAGTCGGCGTCGTGGAGCTTCGACGGCACCCTGGTTCCTATGACCGGGGCAACGACCACCCAGTCGGGGAAGCCGGTTGCTACCGCGGGCTCGGATAACCTCTTGGCCAAGTTCAACCTCAACGGAACCACCGGATACAAATCCATCACGGTGCGCGAGCCTTCATCCGGGGTTCCCGCAGACTGGTTGCGGATGGATGCCGCGGGCGGATATAACGCGCAGTGCACTGACTCCGCGGGCACACCCGTGAGCGTCACGGATGTTGATCCACGCGATCCAAACACGCCGACCAACGACTTCCAGCTCACCAACGTCCCGGTAACCGGCGGTATCCACTGCGTTGTCTACTACCGACTCGCCCCGACGGACTTTGATCTGCGCCTGCATAAGGTGGACGCGGAGAATCGGGATGTTGGCCTCGACGGTGCCGCCTTCCAGCTGGCCAGGCTCGGGGTGACGGCCGCGGACGACGCGATCGTCCCGCCGACTGCTCAGGCCAGCGGCGGCGTCTTCGCGTGGGACAAGCTGGAACCGGGCCGGTACCGGCTGACGGAAACTCGCGCCGCCACCGGCGGGTACTCCCTGCTGCCGCAGCCGGTGTACTTCCGGGTGGCCCGGGAGAATGGCCAGCTCGCGCTGTACATGCTCAACGGACCCACCGATCAAACCGGCACGCGCGTCAGCGCCAGCAACCAAATCCTCACCTTCCCCGTCGTGGGATTCGAGGCTGCCAATAACCAGGTGACCATGAAGGTGGCCAACGTCAGAGTCGGCGAGATGCCCGACACCGGCGGAATCGGAGTCGCACCATGGCTCGTGGCGGGGCTGACCATCAGCGCCCTCGGCGCAGCCTTCGCGGCACACGGTCGGCGCCGAGTGGCCTAGGCCACGTACGATTCAACCCATGACGGACGCTATCGACTACAACGCCCTGGACGACACCCTCGCGGGCCAGCTCGCCCAGGGCGGGTTCATCGCGGCGATGATCGCCGTGCCCGACCTCATCACCCGTCGCGGACCGCGGTTCGCGGCGTGGGCAGGTTTGGCGGCGCTGAATGTCGCGGCAGTCGGGGTACTCAACGCCACTGATGAGGACCCGCGCAACGATCTCACCGCGGCGATCGAGACCGCGCCGGGCGTTGCCTCCGGCCCGGTCGCAACCTGGGTGGCCATCGGTGCGGCGGCGTCGGCGCTCGTGGGAATCGCCGCTGCCGGCAATCGCGCGTTCGCTGGGTGGCTGCGTGGGAGAGGCGTCGATAAGCCATATTGCGCGATGGGACTGGGAGCTGGGCTCGCGTACGTCGCAGCGAAACAGGTGTCGGCGTAACTATATTGGGCGCCATGTCCACCACGGCGGGAATCGAACACCGGGCCACGGTGATCGACCTCGCCCTGGTACGCCCGTCTAACGGCAGGCGATCCACGCTCATGCTGCGCGTGTCCGCCATGAAAGGTGACGAGGAGGCGTACCGCTACATCGGCGTCGACGAAGCCATCTCGCTGCCGGATCTGGCGGGCGTCATCCGCATCGCCTTCCACCTCCCCGCCGGCGTCACCGCCCCGGCCGGGTTCTCCCGGGAGGCCGGTGAACCGCGCGCGGAGACCCTTATTACCCCGGAATCGACCCTTCGAGACGCCTTCCCCGCAGGGCGCACCACCATCTACTACAACTGGGGCCTGTGGCGCTTCGACATTGAGCTCGCCGAGGTCTACCCGCGCGACGAGTCCACCCCGCGGGCCGTCTGCGTCGCCGGATCCGGCGACTTCGGCACCGCGCCGCTCAACCTCGGCGACATCAACCGCGCGCTCATTGGCGACGACGCCGTAAGCGACGTCATGCGGCTGACCCGCCCGGAAGTGCGCGACGTTATCGGGCGCTCCAACATCTTCGACTTCGTCCTGCTGCTGAAGGCGATCGACCTGGCCCGGCCGACGGACGTGTCCCCACAGCAGCTTGAGGTGCTGGCGCAGCTGCCCCGCGAGCGCACCCGGCCAGGCCAAGACGCGTTCTGGTCGGTGGTGCTCGCGCTCGCTTGCCTTGCCGACGGTGACACCACCGACAGCGTCATCACCAGCACGTTCGAGGCCCTGGGACACGGTGCCGTGAGCGCGCGCGAGGTGCGGGGGATGTGCGCCGAGTCGCTCGCGCGTCTGTCCGAGGTGGAAGGCGCTTCGCCGGTTGCGCGTTTGGATGTCTATCGTGAGCTGCTTCGCGGGTAGGATGGTCGCCCGTGTCCCCGCAAGAAAACCGGTCAAGCTACGTCAACTCCGTGAAGAAGCAGCTCGTGCCCTTCATCATCATCGGTGTTGGCTGCGCGGTGATCGACTTCGGAATCACTCTGTCATTGACTGAGTTCACTGGCTTGTCGCGCGACATGTCAAAGGTGATCGGGTGGTGCTTCGGCACGCTGATTGCCTACGTGCTGAACTCGCGCTTTGCCTTCCAGGCCGAAGTGAACGTGAAGAAGGCCGGGGCGGTGTTCCTGCTCTACGCGTCCACGTTCGCCGTGCAGGTGCTGCTGTACAACATCACCGAAGGCCCGCTTATTGCCCTGGGGTTTGAGAACCCGTGGAAGGACCTCACCTCCTTCATCATCGCCCAGGGCGTGGCCACCGTGACCAACTTCGTGCTGCAGCGCCGGGTGATTTTCAGCGAGGAAACGAAGATAGTCTCCTCCTCCGAGCCGCGCACCTACACGGTTAAGGGCGACGAAAATCCTCCCGTGCCCCCATCCGCAATAGCCTGAGCCAGCTCGCGAACTCCCGCGGCTTCTTGCGCTGGATGAGGAAGAACCACCCGAAACGCACAACCTCTTGCAGCTTCATCGCCCGCATCCCGCGCTGGTTGATGATGTAGCCGCGGTTGCGGTACGTGAAGTAGCGCTTCGTCTCGTTGTCCGGCCACTGCGCGTGCGCGCGGCCGCCCATGATCGGGTGGAATTCGCCCGATCCGTCGGGGTGCAGGTAGAACGCCGTCAGCGCGGTGCCGTACTTCAGGCCCGATTGAGCTAATCGACGGTGGTACTCCACCTCGTCACCGCGGATGAACAGCCGGTAGTCCGGCACGCCGATGCGCTCCATCGCTAGCGCGCTGATGAGCGCCCCGTTGAACAGGGAGGCGTACTGGGGCAGGAAATCGCCCTCCAGCTCGGCGACCTCCCGCTTCCACGTCAGGCCCTGGCGGAGCGGGAAGGCGAGCCTCTCGGGGTTATCCATGTTGGCGACGACCGGGCTGACCTCGTCGAGCCGGTGTTGCTGCGCCACGCGGTAGAGCTCCTCCAGCGTTGCTTCATCCGCCGGGCGGCCGTCGTCGTCGGCGCACCACACCGCGTCGGCGCCGAGGGCCAAGGCGTGCAAGAACCCGTAGGCGAACCCGCCGGCGCCGCCCAGGTTGGTTTTCGACGCGAGGTAGACGGCCCGGTCGCCGGCGATCTCGTTGACCAGCCGTTTTACTTCTTCTTCTGCCCCGTTGTCCACCACGATGACCCAGTCCACCGGGTGAGCCTGTGTGGCCACCATCTGCAGCGAATGCCGCAGCAGGTCGACGCGCTTGTGGGTGACAATCACGGCGGCGGTGGTGCCGTGCGGGTTCAAAGTCATGCATTCTATTGTGCCCGAGGGAACCTTGGTGGCCTGTTTCGACTCTAAGAAAGTATGCATCTATTCAATTTCATGACTATTTCCTGCTCCTGGCCCATCTCACGCGACCCCGCGCCTGATCGCGTGCGCCTGACTCAGCGGCGCTACCTTCCTATCTCGTGCCTTCAACCTGAATGGGCTGTGGAGGTGCAAGCTCGCCACCACCCGCGGGCGCTGCGCTACCCAGCACCTGCTGCGGCGCGTGCCCTCGCCCATGCTGTGGAACGGCCCCGCGCTGTCCTCACCGGTTTTAGCGCTCTGGCGGTCTATGGCCTTCCGTATCTGGTGGAGGGCCACGACACCACCCTGAGCTGTCCGGTAGCTGCCAACTCCAACGGCGGTGCACTCACACCCACCATCAGGCGCTCAACGCACAAACCGGAGGAGGTGTGGACCGTCAAGGTGCAGGGCTACCCGTTTAGGGTGGCCGCACCTGCCGTCGCCACGGTGCAGGCCCTGAAAACCAGCGGCTCCGACATACTCCGCGCCGTGCAACTTGTCGACTGCGTGCGCCGATACTTCAGCATCACCCCAGAAGCACTGCGTGAAGCGGGACATTACAGAATAAGAAAACCCTGGTTGGACAAGGTGGTGCGGCTATCAAGCGCGCTGGCGGACTCTCCCAAAGAAACGGAGATGCGCCTGATGGTGCAGGAGCTGAGCCACCGGTTCCATGTCAGTGTCAGAGAGCAGTATCCGGTCTTTCTCGGGTCGCGCCTGATCACTGTGTTCGACCTCGCGCTGCTCGAACCGAAGATTGGGCTGATGTATGACGGCCAGCACCACTGGGACTTTCAGCAGCGGCAGAAGGATTCCCTAATCAACCTGGAAGTAACAACCCAGGGATGGACCCCTCTCCGGTTTTCAGCGGGCACTCTGCCAGAGCTTCCACAGCGCCTCGGCCGCCTGCTCAGTGAAAAATGTTGAGCTCGGTCAAATCCGACCTGGGGAAAGTGAAAAATGTGGGGGTCGGACCGCAACATTTTTCACTGCGGCGCTGAAGGGGCGGCGCTGAAAGGGGCAGAAGGGGCAGCGCTGAAAGGGGCAGCGCCCCGGTGCAACCCGCTACACCGCCCCCTCCCCGTGGAACCGTGTGACCAGATCGGCAACATACCCGCCGGCCTCCGGGCCCTCGTAGGCCGCAACAACGTCGGACACCAGCCCGGCCTGCCGGATTTCCCCCTTGTCCACCCACAGGGCGGTGGTGCACAGCTGCGCCAGGAAATCGTTGGAATGTGAGGCGAAGACCAGGATGCCGGAGCGGGCGACCATCTCGGCCAACTTCACCCGGGCCTTGGCCATGAAGGCGGCGTCGACGGCTCCGATGCCTTCGTCGAGAAGCAAAATTTCGGGCTCGATCGAGGTGACCACCCCCAGGGCCAGGCGCACCCTCATGCCCGTGGAGTAGGTGCGCAGCGGCATGTTCAGGTAGTCGCCGAGCTCGGAGAATTCGGCGATCTCGTCGATCTTCGCCTTCATCTGCTTGCGGGACTGGCCCAGGAACAGGCCCCGGATGATGATGTTCTCGTACCCGGAAATCTCCGGGTCCATGCCCACGCCCAGGTCGAAGACGGGCGCGACGCGGCCGCGCACGTCGGCGACACCCCTGGTCGGCTCGTAGATGCCGGACAACAGGCGCAGCAGGGTGGACTTGCCGGCTCCGTTGTGGCCGACGAGCCCCACGCGGTCGCCTTCGCGCAGGTGCAAGTTGATGTCTTTGAGCGCCTCCACGACGACGGTGTTGGCGTCGTTTTTGCCGATGGCCCCTCCGGCGGAGGAAACCACGGCCTTTTTCAGGGAGCGGGATTTGGCGTCGAAGATGGGGAAGTCGACGCAGGCGTTGTAGGTGTCGATGGCAACCACGGTGAAACTCCTTTACACCCAGTACGGGACGCGGAAGCGCCACTGGCGCATGACGGCGAGGGCGAGCAGGAGCCCGGCGACGGTGAACGCGCCGACGATGCCCCAGTGGTACAGCGGGACGTCAACCCCGATGAGCGGCCCGCGGACGATTTCGAGGTAGTGGTACAGCGGGTTGATCTCGGCGATCCTGGCGCGCTGGGCCACCTCGCCGCCCTGCTCCCGCAGCGTCTGGGTGGTCCACACGATGGGGGTGACGTAGAAGAGCAGCTGCACCAGGGCCTCAAGGAGCGGGGCGACGTCGCGGAACCGGGTGGCGATGATGCCGAACAGCATGGTCACCCACACCCCGTTGACCACGAGCAGAGCGAGCGCGGGGATGGCCAGCAGCGTGTGCCACGTAAGCGGGATGCGGAACACGGCCACCAGGATCACCCAGATGACCATGTTGTGGGCCAAAAACAGCAGCTGGCGCCACACCAGCCGGTAGACGTGCACGGACAGCGCGGACGGAAGCTGCTTGATCAAGCCCTCGTTCTCGATGAAGATCTGGGAGCCGTCCTTGATGCAGCCGGCGATGAAGCCCCAGATGATGAAGCCGACCGTGACGTGGGGGAGGAACTCGCGCACGGAGATCTGGAACAGCATGGAATACAGAAGGCCGAGGGCGAGCGCCATGACGCCGGTGGCGATCGTGATCCACAGCGGGCCCAGCGTGCTGCGGCGGTAGCGCTGCTTGATGTCCTGCCAGCCGAGCTGGAGCCACAGCTCGTGCTGCCGCCACCCGCTGACAAGATCCGCGAACGCCATCGAGAATGTTCTCGACCGCGACGCGGGGGTCGCGTCGTGGGTGTCGGTGGTCATACGTGAGACGTCGGCAAGCAATCGGTCCCGCATCTTCTGGTTGTCCTGCACACGAAACACCCTATCCCAGGGCCGTGAGGGCGAGTGTGCGCCCGGGGTGCGGCGCGTGCATAATTGGTCTCATTGATCGGGGTGTGTTCGAAATCAGGAGGTTAGTTCGTGTCCTTCGACGTGGCGGGTGTGCGCGGTCTCTACACCTCGCTGTCTGACGGCTGGATCTACCTCAACGCCCACGATTGCCCCCAAGTGCCCGAGCGGGTGTCGGCCGCGGTGTCGCGCTCGTTCCGCATGGCCACCGCCGTGTCGCGGCCGGAGCCGGCGGGCGGCACCCATTCCAAGCCGTCCTCGGGGTGCCCCGAGGGCCGGGCCCTGCTTGACGACGCCGCCGTGGCCGTCGCCGATCTCGTCGGCGCAACCCCGGAGCGCGTCGTCCTCGGCCCGGGCCTGCCCTACCTGTACGCCTCGCTGGTCACCGCGATGCACCCGCTTCTGCGCCGCACCTCCAACGTGGTGCTCAACAATGTCGACCGCCCCGAGCTCACGGCCGCCCTGCGCCGCGTCGAGGCCGGCGTGCGCTGGGCGGCGGCGGACCTGGCCACCGGCGAGCTGCCGGGTTGGCAGTACATGGATGTAGTCGACGGCGCCACGCGGCTGGTGTCGGTGCCCGCCGCGCACCCGCATCTGGGCACGGTGGCCCCCGTGGAAGAAATCGTGGAGACGGTCCGCGCCGCCTCGCGGGCATGGGTGCTTGTCGACGCCTCCTCCTACGCCCCGTACCGCCCCATCGCATTCGATGAGTGGGGCGCCGACATCGTCGCCGTGGACCTGGGGGAGCTGGGCGGGCCGGAGATCTCCGCCCTGGTGTTCCGGGACGAGGCGATGCTCGGGCGTCTCGAGCCCGTGGGGGACCCAGCCGCGACCGGCGTGGCGCTGGTGGGTCTCGGGGTCTCCCCCGGGCTCGCGGGCGCGGTGGCGTCCACGGTTGACCACTATGCGTCGCTGAGCGACGCGCCCGCCGGGCGCGCCTCGCGCAGAACCCGGCTGGCCGCGTCGATGACGGAGGTGGCGCGCTACCTCAACGGGCTGCGCGACGAGCTAAACACCTCCCTGGGAGCTCTGCCCGCGGTGCACATCGTGGGCGTGTCGGGCGAGGCGGCGGCCGAGGCGGATTCGGACGTCGACCGCATTCCACGTTTGTCCTTCGGCGTGCGCGGGGTGCCCGCCGAAACGGTGCACCAGCGCCTGCTCTCGCACGGGATCGTGGCAACGCTGACCCCGCGGAGCACGCTGACGGACGAGATGGGAGTCGACGAGCTCGGCGGGGCCGTCACGGTCTCGCTCGCGCCGTTCAACACCACGGCGGATATCGAGCAGCTCATCCGCACCGTGGCGTCTCTGGCCTAAGGGCCTTGGCGCTACACCTCGAGCACGATCTTTCCGGTGTTCGCTCCGGAGTCGAGGTACTCGTGGGCGGCGGCGGCGTCGGCAAGCGGGAACGTCTTCGACACGTTGGCCTTGATCTGGCCGCTCTCGAGCAGGGGCCAGACGTTGCGGAAGGTGGACTCGACCACCGCGGCCTTCATCGGGCGGGGCCGGGCGCGCAGGGTGGTGGCGTGCACGGACTGGCGGCGGGTGAGCATCCTGCCCAAGTTGAGGGTGCCCTTGGTCCCGCCCTGCAGGGCGATGACCACCAGGCGGCCGTCGTTGGCGAGGCTGCGGACGTTGCGCTCCAGGTAGGACCCTCCCATGACGTCGAGAATGATGTCGCAGGAGCCCTCCAGCTCCTCGGCGAAATCCTGCTCGCGGTAGTTGATCGCGATGTCAGCGCCCAGCTCGCGGCAGTAGTCCAGCTTCTCCACGCTGCCCGCGGTGGTGGCCACCTCGCACCCCAGCGCCTTGCACAGTTGGACGGCAAAGGAGCCGACGCCGCCGGCGCCGCCGTGGATGAGCACGCGGTCGCCCTCCTTCACGCCGGCGAGCATGCCCAGGTTGGCCCACGCGGTGTTGGCCACCTCGATCACGCCGGCGGTGTCCACCAGGCTGAAGCCCTCCGGCGGGGTCATGAGCTGGCCCTTGGGCACGGCGACGTACTCGGCGTAGCCGCCGCCGGCGAGCAGGCAGCCGACTTCCTCGCCGGTGCCCTCGATGGTGCCCGCGCACTCCAGGCCGATGATCTCGGACTCGCCCTCCGGTGGTGGGTACATGCCCTGGGCCTGCATCAGGTCGCCGCGGTTCACGCCAGCCGCCGCGATCTTGACCAACACCTCGTCCTCCCGGGGCTCGGGGGTGGGCACGTCGACCAGTTCGAGGGAGCGGGGGTTTCCGGGGTCGGTAAGTTGGATAGCTTTCATGCCGACCCATGGTAGGCCCACGTTGCCGGGACTGCCCGAGCCATGGGTTACAATCGCGTCACTGGAGACGTGGCAGAGCGGCCGAATGCACCGGTCTTGAAAACCGGCGAGGGTTACACCTCCGCGGGTTCAAATCCCGCCGTCTCCGCCCCCCTTTTTATTCCCGCTTCTTACTTCCGGGCGGCGTCGAGGGCGTCGATAAGCCGCTTCGCGGCCGCCTGCGGGTCCTCCCACTTGTCCAGGCCGAACAGCCCGATGCGGAAGGTGGAAAAGCCCTCGCCCTCACCGATCTGGAGCGGCACGCCGGACGCGATCTGCACGCCCTGGGGTTTGAGCGCCGCGCCGGACTGCAGTTCGGGGGAATCGGCGTAGAGCACGACGACGGCGTTGGACTCGTAGCCCGCGGCGGCTACCGAGACGTAGCCGCGCTCGTACGCTGCCTCGCGCACGGCGCGGCCGAGCTCGACCTGGCGCTGGGCGAGCACGTCGAGGCCCACGGCGAGGGACTCCTTCATCACCTCGAGGTTGCGCACGATCGTGTCGGTCGGCAGGGTGGAGTGGTAGGCGGCCTTGCCGTCGCGGTAGCCCTCGAACAGCTCGAGCCACTTGGCCAGGTCGAGGGTGAACGACGTGGACTCGCTGGCGACGACGGCGTCGCGGGCGCGGTCGTTGAGCATGACGTAGCCGGTGGCGGGCGAGCCGGACCAGGACTTCTGCGGGGCGGAGATCAGCACGTCGACCTGGGCCGCGCGCATGTCGGTGAAGTCGGCACCGGCCGCGATGCAGTCGAGGACGAACAGGGCGTCGGCGGCGCGGGTGGCTTCGCCCAGCGCCGCGGTGTACTCCGCACCCAGGGTGGTGCCGGAGGCGGTTTCGGTGTGGGCGGTGATCACGAGGTCGGGGCCGAACTCGTCGATGGCGGCGCGGACGTCCTCGATCGCCGGGGGCGCGTAGGACGGGGTGTCCGAATCGTCGGTGGCAACCGCTTTGAGCACGCGGACCTGGTCGGTAATCGCCCCCTTCTCAATGATCTGGGTCCACCGGTAGGTGAAGTTGCCCTGCCGGATGATCAGCACCTTCTTGCCGGTGGCGAGCTGGCGCGCGACGGCCTCCATCGCCGCGGTGCCGCCGCCCGGGATGAGCGCGGCGGTATCGGCGTTGTAGGTGTCGGTGAGGATGCCGAGCAGCTCCTGGGTCGCGGAGATGAACTTCTGCGACATGTGGTTCAGGGAGCGGTCGGTGAACACCACCGAGTACTCGAGCAGGCCGTTCGGGTCGATGTCATTGTGCGGAAGGTGCGTCATAGCACCCAACATTAGCCCTGGATGGCGCTCCAGGCGCGCATAAAGCGCTCCGCTTCCTCCCTGTTGGTCACGGTGACGCGCAGCCCCTCTGCGAAGGCGCGCGTGAGCACGCCTTCGGCGGCGAGCTTCGCGCTTATCGACGCCGCGTCGACCCCCGGCAACCACACGGAGTTCGCCTGCGTGCGGGCGGCGCCGACGTGGTCGGCGACTTCGTCGCGCACGCCGACGGTCTCCTGCGTGCGCGCCCAGACCTCGTCCTGGGCCGCCAGCGAGGCGATCGCGCCGGCTTGAGCCACGGAGCTGACCTGGAAGGGGATGGCTACCTTGGTGATCGCCTCGATGATGTCTTTCGGCCCGTAGGCGTAGCCGACGCGCACCCCGGCCAGGCCGTAGGCCTTGGAAAACGTGCGCAGTGCAACCACGTTCGGGTACTTCCTGATCACTTCGGTGCCCACCACGGCGTCCTCGTCGCGGTTGTACTCGAAGTAGGCCTCGTCGAGCGCCACGGTGACGTGCTCGGGCACCCGCGCCATGAACGCGTCGAACTCGGCGCGGGTGACCACCTGGCCCGAGGGGTTGTTGGGGGTGCAGACGAAGATCAGGGACGTGGAGGCGTCGATAAGCGAGGCCATGGCCGCAAGGTCGTGCTTGCCGTCGCGGTCGACGGGGACGGGGCGGGCCTCGGCGCCGACGACCTGGAGGAAAATGGGGTAGGCCTCGAAGCTGCGCCAGGCGTAGATGACGTTGTTGCCGGGCGTGCACGTGGCCTGCACCAGCTGCTGGAGCAGGGCGGAGGAGCCGTTGCCCACCGCGACCTCGTCCACGCCCACGCCGAGGTGCTCCGCCAGGGTCTCGCGCAGCTCGACCGCGAACATGTCCGGGTAGCGGTTCGCCCCGCTCGCGGCGGCCGCCATCGCCTCGGCCGCCGCGGGCAGCGGGGCCTCCGCGGACTCGTTGGAGCTGAGCTTGAGCGCGTCGTCGGCGCGGGTGCCGGGGACGTAGGGCGGGATGGCAGCGATGTCGGGGCGGATCATGACAGCCAAGTCTATTTGGTGCCCGGGCTCGGCGTTGGGTAAGATGCGTGGAGGTCTGGAGACGTGCCAGAGTGGCCGAATGGGGCTCCCTGCTAAGGAGTTGCCCTCTTGACGAGGGCCGCAGGTTCAAATCCTGTCGTCTCCGCCACATATCTTCTACCCCCATCCGTGAATCTGCGGGTGGGGATTTTCAATGCGCTGACCACAAACGGGTCTATGCTTTCCGCTCGTGGATAACACGCTCTCGCCCGCGTTCTGCGGGCCGGCGCGGCTGACCGCCGCCGTTTTCCTCGGCCTCATCCTCGCCGGGACACTCCTTCTCATGATGCCGTTTTCCACGGCCGGGCCGCAGCCCGGGTGGGCGCCGTTTTTGCCGTCGTTGTTCACAGCCACCTCCGCCGTGTCGCTGACGGGCCTGATCGTCGTGGACACCGGCACGTACTGGACCCCGGTGGGCCAGGCGATCATCCTCGCGCTCATCCAGCTCGGCGGCCTCGGCATCATGTCCCTGGCCTCCCTCTCCGGGCTGCTGATCACCGGCCGCATCAGCTTCAAGGCGCGCAAGACCGGCGCGGCCGAGGGCAGGCCGGTCACCTCCGGCGGCATCAAGCACGCGCTCATCTTCACGGTGGCGTTCACGCTGCTGACCGAGGCGGTCGTGGCGGTCGTCGTGGCGCTGCGGCTCATGGTGCACTACGGCCACCCGCCCGCGCGGGCCGCCTGGGAGGGCGTGTTCCACGCCGTCTCCGCGTTCAACAACGCCGGGTTCAGCACCAACTCCGACAACCTCGTCCCCTTCGCCGCGGACGCGTGGATCCTGCTGCCGCTCGCGGCGGCGCTCATCAGCGGCGGGCTGGGATTCCCGGTGTGGGCGGAGCTCACGCGGCGGCTGCGGCTGAGGCGGCTGGGGAAAGCGCAGGCGCACCGCTTCTCCATCACCGCGCGCATCACGCTGGCGGCCACGGCGTTCCTCGTGGTCGCCGGCACCGTGTTCGTGGCCCTGGTGGAGTGGAACGGGTTTTTGGGCGGGATGCCGGTGTGGCAAAAGCTGCTCAACGCGTTCTTCGCCGGGGTCTCGCCGCGCACGGCCGGGTTCAACGCCGTGAACTACGCCGACGCGCACCCGATCACCCTGATGGGCACCGACATCCTCATGTTCATCGGCGGCGGCTCCGCCGGCACGGCGGGCGGAGTGAAGGTGACCACCGTGTGCGTGCTTCTCGCGGCGATGGCGGCCGAGTTCCTCGGGCGCGAGGACACCTCCATCGGGCACCGCACGCTGCCGCGCTCCGCCACCCGCCAGGCGCTCGCCCTGACGTTCGCGGGCGTGGTCGTGGTCACCGCGGGCGTGGGCGCGCTGCGCCTCTTCGACCCGGAGTTCACCGGCGACCAGGTGTCCTTCGAAGTCATGTCGGCGTTCGCCACCGTGGGCCTGTCCACCGGGATTACGGCCGACCTCTCGGCACCGTCGCAGATTATCCTGTGCCTCATCATGTACCTGGGGCGCGTCGGCCCCACCACACTCATAGCGGCGCTGGCTGCCCGCGCGGTCAGCAGGCGCTTCCGTTACCCCGAGGAAAGGCCCTTCATTGGCTAACTTGTTCAGGATGGGCGGCGCGAAGCCCACCATCGACATCCCGCCCGTCGTCGTCATCGGCCTGGGCCGCTTCGGCACCGCGCTCGCGCGCGAGCTCATGGTCCACGGCGTCGAGGTGCTCGGCATCGACACCAACGAGAAGATCGTCACCGAGCAGGCGCCGTACCTTACCGAGGCCGTCACCGCCGACACGACCGATCCGGAGGCGCTGCGCCAGCTCGGGGTCGACGAGGTCGAGCGGGTGATCCTGGCGATCGGCTCCCACCTGGAATCCTCCATCCTCACCGCCTCTAACCTGGTGGAAATGGGGATCAAGGACATCTGGGCGAAGGCCGACTCGGAGGCGCACGCGCGCATCCTCACCCAGATCGGCGCGCACCACGTCATCCGCCCCGAGCGCGACACCGGCCGGCGCGTCGCCCACCTGCTCGGCGGCCGCTTCCGCGACTTCGCCGAAATCGCCACCGACTACGGCGTCACCCAGCTCACGCCCCCGCCCTTCCTCGTCGGCCACCCGATCTCGCCCGACGAGCTGTGGCGCGCCCACCAGGTCCAGCTCGTGTCCGTGCGCCAGAGTGACGGGCACTGGACGCCGCTTGTCAGCGGCTCCACCCTCACGTCCACCGACATCATCGTCGCCGCCGGAAGCCCCGGCGCCCTCGAGAAGTTTTCCAAGTAGAGGAGATTCACGTGAAGATCTCTGACCCGCATGCCGTGCGCCTGCTGGAGAGGCGTTTGGGTGGGCGTCGACACGCGCTGGCGGAAGAGCTGGAGGAGATCAAGGACCAGCTCGAGACTTTAAGTTTCCGCGACATCACCGGCCTGGTGATGCGCACCAGCCCCGTGCGCGGAGCGAAGCTGCTGCGCCTGCTGCCTCCGGAGCGCTCGGCGGCCGTGTTCGACGCGCTCAACCCCGCCCACCAGGCCGACATCATCACCGCGATGGGCGACGAGCGGGTGGTTGACTACTTCGGGTCGATCGGCGCCGAGGACCGCGTAGCGCTGCTCGACCACCTGCCGGCCGAGATCGCCGACCGGCTCATCCGCGAACTCGACGAGGGCGACCAGGAAGTCACCAACGTCGTGCTCGGCTACGCCAAGGGCACGGTCGGGCGCCGGATGTCGCCGAAGGTCCCGGTGGTCACGCCCTCGATGACGGTCGACGAGGTCGTGGCCACGCTACGTGCCGACGTCGACAGGCTGGAGACCATCTACACCATCCCCGTCGTCGACGAGGATCGCCGAGTGTGCGGCGTGCTGCGCCTCCGCGCTCTGTTCGGGGCCGAGGGGACGGACACCGTCGCGGACGTGATGGAGCCGCCGTTCGTGTTCCGCGCCGGCGACGACCTCGAGGATTCGGCGCGCTGGCTGCTGTCTTCGGCACGCCTCGCCGCGCCCGTGGTCGACGACGACAACCGCCTGCTGGGCATCTTGACCTACGACGAGGCGCACGACGTGGTTGAGGGCGCCAACAGCGAGGACTCCGCGCGCATGGGTGGTTCCGAGGCGCTGCGCCAGCCCTACCTGTCCACCCCCGTGATCCGGCTCGTGCGCAGCCGCATCGTGTGGCTGCTCGTGCTCGCCGTTTCCGCGATCCTGACGGTCAAGGTGCTCGACGTATTCGAGGAGACCCTGCACAAGGCCGTCGTGCTCTCCCTGTTCATCCCGCTGCTCACGGGCACCGGCGGCAACACGGGCAACCAGGCGGCTACCACGGTCACGCGCGCGCTCGCGCTTAACGACGTCCGCAAGTCCGACGCCTTAAAAGTCATGTGGCGCGAGCTGCGGGTGGGCATGACGCTCGGTGCGGTGCTGGGCGTGCTCGGCTTCGGCATCGCCACCGCCGTCTTCGGGCTGCCGATCGGCACCGTCATGGGTGCCACCCTCTTCCTCATCTGCACCATCTCGGCGACGGTCGGGGGCATGATGCCGATCATCGCCAAGGCCGTCGGGGCCGACCCGGCCGTGTTCTCCAACCCCTTCATCTCGACCTTCTGCGACGCCACCGGCCTGATCATCTACTTCTTCATCGCGAAGGCGGTTCTTGGCATTTAAACGCGTGACCTGCCGTTTTGGCGGTCTACGGGGTGCGGTGTAATGTTCTATCTCGTTGCAAGCGCCCGTAGCTCAACGGATAGAGCATCTGACTACGGATCAGAAGGTTGGGGGTTCGAATCCCTCCGGGCGCACAACCTGAAACCCCGGGCCGAGCGGTCCGGGGTTTCGTGTTTCACCTTCCCCCCTAAACCTTCCCCCTAAACTCGGACACCCCGAACTTGCCCCGGGTTTAGACGGAAGAGGGGGATGTTGCACGTTCCGGGTTTAGGGGGAGCGGGACGCACCCCCTCAGAACACCTCCACGCGCCCGCCGAGGGCCTCGATCTGCTCGAGCTGGCGCACCCACCCGGGCGCGCCGGGGTGCACCCGCATGACGGGGCGCGAGGAGATCTTCACCGGCGAGACGGATTCGTGCCGGGCCCCAGAGCGCGCGCCCATGCGCACGTAGGCGCGGTTGCCGGACTCCGCCAGCTGCTTCAAGGAGGGGGTGTTGGCGGACAGGGTGGCGCGGGCGTCGACAAGCAAGGCGATGAACTCGTCGAGCACCGGAACGAGCGCTTCTGCGTTGGTCTCGCACATGTTGCGGACGAGCGAGGGGTCGGTGTCGGCGACTCGGGTCGCGCCCTTGAACGAGCCCGCCGCCAGCGACTGCGCAAGCGTGCCGCCGTGGTCGCCCACGATGGCGAGCGACTCCGCGATCACGTGCGGCAGGTGCGAAACGCGCGCGACGGCCTCGTCGTGGCGGCTAACGGACACGGGCACGGCCTCCGCGCCCGTCACCGACGCCAGGGTGCAGACCTGCACAAACAGGGTCGACCACGACTCGGGCACGGGCGTGCCCGCGCCGTCGAGCTCGGCGGCGTAGTCGTAGGTCACCGCCCAGGCCGCGCGGTGGAACAACCCCTCAAGGGAGGCGCCCCAGCCGGAGTTCTCCGTGCCGGACATGGGGTGCCCGCCGACGTAACGGGACTGCAGCCCGTGGGAGCGGACGAGGTCGTAGACCGGCTTCTTCACGCTGACCACGTCGGTGATGCCGCAGTGCGGCGCATGTTCCGCGATCGCGGCGAGCACCTGGCCGACGGCCTCCATGGGCACGGCGATGACGATGAGCGCGCTGGCCTCTGCCGCGCGGCGCAGTGTGTCCGCGAGGTCGGTGGAGACGTCGAAGCCTTCCCTCTGGGCGGCGCGGGTGGCCGAGCGCGAACGGTTGTAGCCGAACACGTCGAGCTCGCGGGCGCTCAGGTCGCGCATGATGGAGCCCCCGATGAGCCCGAGGCCGAGGATGCAGACAGGAGGGAGGTTGGCGGAAGTCACGGCATCAAGTTTCTCACAACGCGACTACGCTGACTATCCATGAGCCAGGATTTCGACGGGTATGAGGACGGCTACGCGGTTGTCGTCGCCAAGCAGGGCGGGGAATGGGTCGTGCGCGAGTTTGCCGATTCGTTCGAGTCCCTGGCCACGTCCGTCGCGGCGGTCCGCGGGATGCGCAGCGAGGGGGCGGCGTTCGCGATCCTCAACGTCGAGGAGGGCTACCTGGTGATCGTGCGGCCCGGGCCGTCGACAATTCGCGTGCTCATCTCGGACGCGACGATGGCGGTGGACGATGACTTCGCCGCCGAGGTGCTCGCGGAGGCCGGCATCGAGGTCCCCGACATCGACGTCGACGAGCTGGACATGGTCGACGGCTACCCGGACGGCGACTTCGACATCCTGGCGGACGTGGGGCTGCGCAGCGAGGTGCTCGAGGTGATGCTGGACTCGGACGACGACCCGTACCTCATCATCGAGCGCATCGCCGATGAGCTGGGCTTTTCCGACGAGCTCGCGGACGCCCTTGACTGATCTGCGGCTCGCGGAGGTACGCATGGGCCGGGCGATTCAGCTCGCCCGCCTCACGCCGCGTGGCGACGTCCCGGTGGGCGCCGTTGTCTTCTCACCTGACGGCCGCGAGGTGGGGCGCGGCGTCAACCGCAGGGAGGAGCTGCGCGACCCGACCGCGCACGCCGAGGTGGAGGCGCTGCGTGCCGCCGCTCGCACGCTGGGCACGTGGCGTCTCGACGGCTGCGAGCTCGTGGTCACCCTGGAACCGTGCACGATGTGCGCCGGCGCGATCCTGGGTGCGCGCGTGTCATCGCTGGTCTTCGGCGCCTTCGAGCCGAAGACGGGGGCGGTGGGCTCGCTTTTCGACGCCCTGCGTGACCCCCGCCACCTGCACACCGTCGAAGTGCGCGGCGGGGTGCGCGAGGAGGAGAACGCGGCGCTTCTCAGCGAATTCTTTGGCCGCCTGCGGTAATCCGGGAGTGACTCGAGACACAATCGTTATCCCGGGCCTCCGGCGCCGCTGCTAGGTTGGTGTCACAGACCAACAGAAAGGATCGCATCATGGCATTCGAAGGTAAGGGCGACCAGCTCAAGGGCAACATCAAGGAGGGCCTCGGCGAGGCCGCCGGCGACAAGTCCCTCGAGAACGAGGGCAAGGCGGACAAGCTCGGCGGCGATATCCGCGAGAAGGCGTCCGAGGCCGGCGACGCCATCAAGGACTCCGTCAATGGGGCGGCCGCGAAGATCCAGGACGCGCGGGAGAACTAATTTGGTCTCGCGGACACGCTACCGTTAATCTGTTTCACGGTAGCGTGTCCGAGCGGCCGAAGGTGCTCGCCTCGAAAGCGAGTGTGGGTAAAACCACCGCGGGTTCAAATCCCGCCGCTACCGCCAAATTCACGCTAAAGCCTCCGACCTTCACGGGTCGGGGGCTTTGTCTGTAACGACCTCCATACCTCTTATGTAAGGACGCGCAAAAGTGGCGAAATTTTTGTTCAACGTGGGTCGCTGGTCCTACCTGCACAAGTGGCGGGTGATCGCGGCGTGGCTGCTGCTGCTGGCGGCCACGGCCGGCGCGGCGGCCACGTTGTCCAAGCCGTTCACCTCGGAGTTCGCCATTTCCGGCACACCGGCGATTGAGGCCTTGGGCACCCTGGACGAGAACTTCCCCGGCTCGGGCGACATCGCGACCGCCCCCACAGTGAACCTGGTGTTCGCCGCCCCCGAGGGGCAGCGACTGGACATCCCGGAGAACATGGAGGTGATGGACCGCACCGTCGACTACATCGCCGACAACTTAGACGGAATCACCGCAACGGAACGGTTCGGTAACCCGGTCAGGGTGAACGAGGAGCTGGGCCGCACCATCGTCGAGCAGATGACGCAGATGGGTCTGCCGGAGGAAAACGCGCGGGCGGACGCGTACAACGTGCGCACGCTGTCCGACGACGCACGGATCGGGTTCACCTCCTTCAACTTCGGTGCCGACTCGGCGATGACGGTCACCCAAGAAGAGCGCGACGTGGTCAACGAGGCGATGGAGCTCGGCCGCGCCGCGGGGCTGACGGTGGAGGCGGGCGGCCCGGGCTTCGGCGAACCCATCGAGATCAAAACCACCAGCGAGCTGATCGGCCTGGCCGTGGCGTTCGTGGTCCTGCTGTTTACGTTCGGCTCCCTGGTCGCGGCGTCGATGCCGGTGATCACCGCCGTGATCGGCGTGGGCATCGGGGCGCTGCTCATCCTGGTGGCCACCCATTCCGTCGAGCTCAACGAGATCACCCCGGTGCTGGCGGTGATGATCGGCCTGGCCGTGGGCATCGACTACGCCCTGTTCATTCTTTCGCGCTACCGGCAGGAGCGCGCCCACCTCGCCGGGCCGGACGCCGCCGGCCTAGCCACGGGCACCGCCGGGTCCTCGGTGGTGTTCGCCGGGCTAACCGTGTTCACCGCGCTCATCGCGCTGGCGCTGGCGCAGATCGAGTTCCTCACCTGGATGGGCGTGGCCGCCGCCGTCACCGTCGCCGTGTCCGTGCTCATCGCGCTCACGCTGATCCCGGCCCTGCTCGGGGCGTGGGGCGAGAGGTCCTTCGCGGTGAAGATCCCGGGCGTGGCGGGCAACCCCGGCCCAGGCCGCAGGCCGGCCAAGAACCTGGCAGCCTCGTCGATGGGGCGCAGCTGGGTGCGGTTCGTGCGTCGGTTCCCCGCGGTGGTGATGGCGGTGGTTGTGCTCGGGCTGGGCGCGTTGTCCATCCCCGTGCTGGGGCTGCAGATGTCGCTGCCGTCGGACTCCACGTCGAACTACGACACCACCCAGCGCAAGGCGGCGGATCTGATGGCGAAGGGCTTCGGCCCGGGGGTCAACGGGCAGTTCCTCCTCGTCGTCGACGCCCACGACGTGAACCCGCACGCCGAGATCCTCCGTCCGTACATGGACGCGATGCCGGACGAGACCGTCGGGGACGCGCAGAAGGCGGCGCTGGCGTCCTTCCTGTACACGGTGGGGGAGGCCAAGAGCGTCAACGGTGTCCGCCACGCGCAGCTCGTCGCCGTCAACGAGGACCTGACGGCCGCACAGATCGCCGCGACACCGGTCACCGGCCCGGAGGAGGAGTTCACCCTGTCCGTGGCCCACGCACTGCGGGAGACGAGCGCCCGGGTGGAGGACGCCACCGGCGTGACCATTGGGCTCACGGGCCTGACGGCGGTGCAGATGGACATCACCGAGGAGCTGGCCAACGCGATGCCGCTGTACCTGTCCATCGTCGTGGGCCTAGCCATCGTGCTGCTCATCCTGGTCTTCCGCTCGATCATGGTGCCGGTGGTCGCCGGCCTGGGCTTCCTCCTGTCCGTCGGCGCCGCCTTCGGCGTGACCATCGCCGTGTTCCAAATGGGCGCGTTCGGCCTGGTGGACACCCCGGCCCCGATCATTTCGTTCATGCCGATCTTCCTCATCGGCGTCACCTTCGGCCTCGCGATGGACTACCAGGTGTTCCTGGTCACCCGCATCCGCGAGCACTACCTCAAGCATCGCGGCGGCCCGGGCGGGGAGCTGCGGGCCGTGGAGGAGTCGACGGTGGAGGGCTTCGCCCAGGGCGCGCGCGTGGTCACGGCCGCCGCGGTGATCATGATCGCGGTGTTCGTGGCGTTCGTGGACCAGCCGCTACCGTTTATCCAGATCTTCGGTTTCGCCCTGGCCGCGGCCGTGCTGTTCGACGCCTTCTTTATCCGCATGACCCTCGTCCCCGCCACCATGTTCATCCTCGGCCGCGCCACCTGGTGGATGCCACGGTGGCTGGATCGCATCCTGCCCGAGGTCGACGTCGAGGGCACAGAGCTGGAAAAGGAGTTCGAGCATGCATGATCTGAGTTTCGAGGTGGGCGCGCAGCTTGACGACGCCCCCGGCAAGCACGGCCGCACCGGCACCATCCACACCCCCCACGGCGACATCGCCACGCCTGCGTTCATCCCGGTGGCCACCAAGGCGACGGTGAAGACGCTGACCCCGGAGCAGATTCGCCGGGTCGGCGCCCAGGCGATCTTGTCCAACGCCTACCACCTCTACCTGCAGCCCGGCCCCGACATCGTCGACGAAGCCGGGGGAGTGGCCGCGTTCGAGAACTGGCACGGCCCGACGTACACCGACTCGGGCGGCTTCCAGGTGATGAGCCTGGGCGTGGGGTACAAGAAGGTACTGGCGATGGACACCCTCCACCACAACCGCAATGACATCCGCGCGGGTGAGAAGGAGCGCCTTGCCAAGGTGGACGAGGACGGCGTGGACTTCAAGAGCTTCATCGACGGCTCGGCGCACCGGTTCACCCCGGAGGTGTCGATGCAGATCCAGCACCAGCTGGGCGCGGACATCATCTTCGCCTTCGACGAGCTGACCACCCTGGCGGACACCCGCGCCTACCAGGAACACTCCGTGGAGCGCACCCGCCGCTGGGCGCAGCGCTGCCTCGACGAGCACGACCGGCTCACCCGGGAGAGGGCGGGCAAGCCGAAGCAGTCGCTGTGGGGCGTGGTGCAGGGCGCCCAGTACGAGGACCTGCGTCGCCACGCCACCCGCGGGCTGCTCGACCTCGACGCCCGGGCGCGCGCCGAGGGGCGGCGCGGCTTCGGCGGCTTCGGCATCGGCGGCGCGCTGGAGAAGGAACACCTGGGCACGATCGTCGGCTGGGTCACCGACGAGCTGCCGGCGGACAAGCCGCGCCACTTGCTCGGCATCTCGGAGCCGGACGACATTTTCGCCGCCGTGGAGGCGGGCGCGGACACCTTCGACTGTGTGGCCCCCACCCGCCTGGGCAGGCGGGGCGGGGTGTACACCTTGGACGGGCGGCTCAACCTCACCGGCGCGCGCTTCAAGCGCGACTTCACGGGCATTGACGAGGAGTTCGGCGGCTACGTCTCCGAGAACTACTCGCGTGCGTACATCCACCACCTGCTCAAGGCGAAGGAGTTCCTCGCCGGCACGCTGTGCACGATGCACAACCTGGAGTTCATGATCCGGCTCGTGGATAACATCCGCGCCGCCATCCAGGACGGGACCTACCCGGAGTTCAAGGCCGAGTTTCTGGGACGGTATTACGCTCCAGCCGCTTCACCCACGCAATGACCTGGTAGGTGACGGGCACGAGCACAGCCTCCATGAGCGTCTTCCACGCGAAGCCGACGACGACGTAGTTGATGAACTGCCCCGGTGTCTCAATGCCGATAACGCCGGCGGCGATCGCGCAGAAAATGAGGGTGTCGAAGAACTCGCCGACGATCGTGGAGCCGATGAGGCGCGCCCACAGGTGGCTGGGCCCGAAGCGGTCTTTCATCTTCTGCAGCACCCACGCGTTGAGCAGCTGGCCGACAACGTAGCCCGCCAGCCCGGCGATGAGGATCCGGGGCAGCGTGCCCAAAATCGAGGCGAAGGTCTCCTGCGCCTCGTAGAAGGGCGCGGGAGGAAGGGCGATGGCGATGCTGAATGATGCCACCGCTAGCAGGGTGACACCAAACCCGATGAAGACGGTGCGACGCGCCGCCTTGAAGCCGTAGACTTCTGCGATGACGTCGCCGATGATGTAGGAGATCGGAAAGAGGAAGAAGGCTCCATCGGTGATCAGAGGCCCGAGCTGCACGCCCTTTTGCGCGGTGATGTTCGAGATGATGAACACCGCGCAAAACACGGCGACAAGAATGGGGTACGGGGAGCGGGTAGTGGGATGATTCACGCGTAATATCTTAAGGCCATGACGGCCGGACGCTATGCACCCTCCCCGAGCGGGGATTTGCATTTCGGCAACCTGCGCACCGCGGTGCTGGCGTGGTTGTTCGCGCGGCAAAGCGGCCGCGCCTTTTATTTGCGTGTCGAGGATATTGACTCGGAGCGGTCTTCCCCGGAGTCCGCGCGCCGGCAAATCGAGGATCTGCAGGCGATCGGCCTGGATTTCGACCCGCCGGTTATCTACCAGTCGCAGCGCTCGGAGTTGTACGAGGCCGCGCTGTCTCGCCTGCCTGTCTACGAGTGCTACTGCACCCGCCGCGACATCCGCGAGGCGTCCGGCGCGCCCCACGTGATGCCCGGCATGTACCCGGGCACGTGCCGCGACCTCAGCGAGGATGAGCGCGCTTATCGACGCTCCCAGCTACGCGCCGAAAACCGCCTCCCGTCTCTGCGCCTGCGCGCGTCGGTAAGAGAATGGACAGTGCGGGATCTCTACCGCGGAGAGTACACCGGCGCCGTCGACGACGTCGTGTTGCGGCGCGGTGGCAACGTCAACCAGGCCCAAGCCGGCGACTGGGCGTACAACTTGGCCGTGGTCGTCGACGACGGCGAGCAGGGCGTCGACCAGGTCGTGCGCGGCGACGACCTGCTGGACTCCTCGTTCACCCAGGCGTACCTCGCGCACCTACTGGGCTTCCGTGAGCCCGAGTACGTGCACGTGCCGCTGGTGGTCAACCGGGAGGGGCGGCGCCTGGCCAAGCGCGACGGGGCGGTCACCCTGCGCGAGATGGGCCCGGTGGACGACGTCGTGGCCCGCATTTCGGAGTCCGTGGGGTGCGCGGGCGTCTCCTCGACGTCCGTGTTGCTTGAGGCCTTCGACCCGGCGGCGCTGCCGCGCGACCCGTGGGTGTGGTGCTAGAGGGAAGTACCTACGCCCGGCAGTCCTCCGGGCCGGGCACCACTTCGTCCAACGGGCGCTCGAGCCCCCATTGGGTCAGCGCGATCATCGTTCGGTGCGTCGGCATGTACGGGTGGGTGATCGGGATGGCGGGGGAGCAGGCGGCCTGCGCGTCGAGGTTCGCCACGTTCGCGCCGGGAACCGCCTCGAAGAAGGACGCGGAGTTGGGGGTGACCACCGTGTCCAAGCTGGACACCAGCGACGTGTACGTCACGCCCGCGGCGGTATCGGGGTAGGAGTTGGCCTCCACCATCGTGGGAGACCCGGCGACCTGCTGGATTGCCGCAGGGGAGCTCACGAGCGAGGTGAACGTGGGCAGGAGGGTGGACCACAACAGCGAGAATACGGCCGTGCCGTTGAGGGTGGTGCCGTGCAGGTTCCCGCCCAGGGTGACGACGCGGCCGACCTCGTCCGCGTTGCCGAAGCGGGAGACGTAGTTCTTCGCATGCAGCGCGCCCTGGGAGTGGGCCACAAGGTCCACCTTTTCCGCGCCGGTCTCCTCGAGGACGCTGTCGATAAAGGCGGCCACTTCTTGCGAGCTCTCCATCAGGTCGGCGGTGCCGTAGGGGCTCAGCGGCTCCCGGCCGTAGTTGACGGCGTAGATGCAGTAGCCCTGACCGCGCAGGTGAGAGGCCATTTGAGTGAACATCGATGCGTTGGCGTAGGTGCCGTGGATCAGTACGACGGGGTTGGGATGCTCAGGCGCCGGAACGCAGGACAGAAGCGGCTATCGCACATGCCAGTACGGCGGCCGCGCAGGAGCGAGCAAGTTTGATCACAGGTGGATACTAACGCTAACCCAGGCGGCGTGCTGGGCGGCAAGAGAACAGAGGGGCGAGAGCACCCACTCTCGGGGGCACGTAAGAAAACTCCCCCGCGTAAGCAGGGGAGTCGGAGGGCGGAGGATGTGGGATTTGAACCCACGAGGGTATTGCTACCCGCACGCGTTCCAGGCGTGTGACATAGGCCGCTAGTCGAATCCTCCAAAAAGCAACGCTCACGCGTCGGGGGATAACTTTAGCCGATGGGCATTTGCGGGCCAAAACGGCAGGTCACTTTGCGTCACTCGAGGGCTTTTGAGGTTGGCGTGTCCACCGGCTAAAGTGTGGCCCTAGGATCCCACGCGGTGCTTATCTTGTGAACTCCCCCAGGGCGGGAACGCAGCAAGGGTCAGCGAGCTCTGGCAGGTGCGTGGGGTCCCTTTATCGTGCCGTGGAGCCAAGCGCAATCCCTGTTCGACCGGAAGCGCCGTGAACCCCTCCTGAACAAACCTGCAGCCCGTTCCGGTCGAACTCGCCCTGCCGGCCCAGAAGTACCTGTTCGACCGGAAGCGCTGAATGAGGCCTTCGCAGCCCCGGAATAACCGTTCCGGTCGAACACGCAGTGCGCGAGGCCCTGGAGACACGCGCCGGCCACGTACCATGGGCACAGATTGTCCGCCGACGAAAGTGACGCACCCGATGTCTCTCCTGGATCTTGAGAAGAACGAACTTGACCAGCTCGCCGCCGACGTCCGAGCACGCTACGAGGACCTGAAGGCCAAAGACCTGAAGCTGGACCTGACGCGCGGCAAGCCGTCGAGCGAGCAGCTCGATTTCAGCAACGAGCTGCTCAGCCTGCCCGGCGACGGGGACGTCACCGACGGGACCGGAGCCGACGTGCGCAACTACGGCAACCTGGCCGGCATCGCGGACATCCGCGAGCTGTGGGCCGACGTCCTCGGGGTCGACCACACAAACGTCATCGCGGGCGACGCGTCCTCACTCAACATCATGTTTGACCTCATCTCCTACTCCTACGCGTTCGGCAACAACGACTCCGAGCGCCCGTGGAAGGACGAGGCGGACGTCAAGTGGGTGTGCCCGGTGCCGGGTTATGACCGCCACTTCACCATCACGGAGCAGTTTGGCTTCGAGATGGTCCAGGTCCCCATGTTGGAGGGCGGCCCGGACATCGACGCGATTGAGAAACTGGTGCAGGACCCGCAGGTCAAGGGCATGTGGTCGGTGCCGATCTTCGGCAACCCCACCGGCATCTCGTACTCGCGCGACGTCATCGAGCGCCTCGCCGCGATGGAGACCGCGGCTCCCGACTTCCGCATCGTGTGGGACAACGCCTACGCCGTGCACACGCTGACCGGCGAGTTCCCGGACAACCCGGACGTCATCACGATCGCGGCAAACCAGGGCAACCCGAACCGCTTCTGGTACATGAGCTCGACGTCGAAAATTACTTTCGCCGGCGCGGGCGTGTCCTTCTTCGCGTCGTCGAAGGAGAACCTGAACTGGTACTCCCGGATCGCAGGGACCCGCGGGATCGGCCCGAACAAGGTCAACCAGCTGGCGCACGCGCGGTTCTTCCACGACGCCGAGGGGGTGCGCGCCCTGATGCGCAAGCACGCCGGGTCGCTCGCGCCGAAGTTCGCCGCGGTGCTGGAGATCTTGGAGGAGCGCCTCGGCGAGCACAACGTGGCGACGTGGACGAAGCCGGAGGGCGGCTACTTTATCTCGCTGGACGTCATTGACGGCACGGCGGACCGCGTGTGGGAGCTGGCGAAGCAGGCCGGCATCACCCTGACCAAGGCGGGCGCGTCCTTCCCGCACGGCAAGGATCCGCGCGGGCGCAACATCCGCCTCGCCCCGTCGCTTCCGCCGCTGGAGGAGGTCCGCGAGGCGATGGACGGCGTTGCTACGTGTGTCCTGCTCGCCGCCGTCGAAAAGCTTGGGGCATGACGGGCGACGAGGTCGCGGCCTGGCTCGCGGGGATTTTTCCCGACCTTCGCCTCTCGCTTACCGACGCCCGCCCCTACGCCACCGCGACCCTGGGCGGCCTCCCCGTCGCGGTGACGGTGGGGTTCTCGAGCGTGGACACGGGCCTGGTGATGCAGGACGACGCGAACACGCAGGTGCGCTGCGAGATTGTGTGCCGCGCGGACGCGCAGCCGCAGGAGGTGGCCGAGGTGGTCGTGGCCGCCACGCGCATGATTGAGTCGCTGGGCGTGCCCGCGCAGCCCGGCACGCTGCTGGAGAATCTGCTGCCGAGCAACCACGTGCGCCACGGCTACCTGCGTGAGCCGGAACTGTTCGAGCGGGGCACGCCCCTGTTCAACGAGCCGGGCAGGATGACGCTGCTGCTGGAGCTCATCCTGCTCACCGACGACGAGCGAGACGTCTTGCGCGAGCGCGGCTATTCGGGGCTGGCCACGCGCCTGCGCCGCCGCGGCGTGCGGGTGGGGGACTGGCAGCGGGACGCTGACGAAGGCTAGGGCTAAGCTGGCTGCCGTGGCTTTGTACCGGAAATACCGTCCCGCGTCGTTCGGCGAGGTGATCGGCCAGGAACAGGTGACCAGGCCGCTGTCAACGGCGCTGGACAACGGGCGGATCAACCATGCGTATCTGTTTTCCGGGCCGAGGGGGTGCGGGAAGACGTCGTCGGCACGCATTTTGGCGCGCTCCCTCAACTGCGTCCATGGCCCGACGTCGACGCCGTGCGGCAAGTGCGCGTCGTGCGTTTCGCTGGCGCCGGGCGGCCCCGGCAACCTGGACGTGATGGAGCTGGACGCCGCCTCCCACGGCGGTGTGGAGGACATGCGCGAACTGCGCGAGCGCGCGCTGTTCGCGCCGGCGGAGTCGCGCTACCGCGTCTTCATCATCGACGAGGCCCACATGATCACGAAAGAGGGCAACAACGCCCTGCTCAAGGTGGTGGAGGAGCCGCCGGAGCACCTGATTTTCATCTTCGCCACCACCGAGCCGGAGAAGATGCTGGGCACGATCCGCTCCCGCACCCACAACTACCCGTTCCGGCTGCTCACGCCGCAGGCGATGCGCGAGCTGCTGGAGAAGGTGGTGCGCGAGGAGGGCGTGGTTGTCGAGGACGCCGTGTACCCGCTGGTCATCCAGGCAGGAGGCGGCTCGCCGCGCGACACCCTGTCCATCCTGGACCAGCTGCTTTCCGGCGCGGGTCCGGACGGCCTGACGTACGACCTCGCCATCCCGCTGCTGGGGGTCACCGAGCTTTCGCTTGTCGACGCCACCGTCGACGCGCTGGCCGCCCGCGACGCGAGCGCCATGTTCAGCACGATCGATGACGTCATCGAGGCCGGCCACGAACCGCGCCGCTTCGCCAGCGACCTGCTGGATCGCCTGCGCGACCTGATGCTCATCCGTACCGTGCCCGACGCCTTCGGCCAGGGCCTGGTCAGCGCCCCGGCGGAGCGCGTGGAGGTGCTCACGGCCCAGGCGCAGCGGTTCTCGGGCAACGAGCTGGCGAACCTCGCCTCCGAGGTCAACGACCGCATGGCGTCCCTGCGTGGCGCCACCAGCCCGCGCCTGCTGCTCGAGGTGATGATGGCGCACCTGATCACCTCCCCGGAGGTATCTGCGCCGGTGCAGGTCCCGGGGCCGGATCTGCCGTCGCAGCCCGCGCAGCTGGCCCCGAACTCGCCCGCCCCGGTGACGCAGAACCGCTCCGGGGCCGCTGCCGCCGCGGCAGCAGCAGCGGCCGCGAGCGAACGCAGCACCCCGCGCACGACGTCCACGCCCGGCCCGCAGCGCGCGCCGAAGCCCGACCCCGCACCCGTGGAAACCCCCGCCGCGCCGGATGAGGACCTCTTTGAGAAGGTCCGCGCCGACTGGACGCGCATGCGTCAGGCCGTGGGCGAGCGCAACAAGGTCGCCGAGATCATGCTCACCGAGGCCAAGCCGCTGAAGTTCGACGGCGACACCCTCGTCGTCGGGCACAACACCGGGGCCCTGGCGGAGCGCATCAACGCCGAGAGCAACAACGCCGACATCGCCGCGGTGTTCTCCGAGCGCCTCGGGCGCGACGTGAAGGTGCGCTGCGTGGTGGGCACCACGGCGCCTTCAACCACTGCAGCCCGGACCCCGCGTGCCGCCGAGGACCGGCCGGACCCCGAGCCCGAGGAGCCTGCCCCGGCCCCGGACGAGCGCGATTGGCGGGCGGCTGCCGAGGCCGCGAGCAGGCGGGCGTCGTCGCGCTCGCAGCGCGAGGAGATCCCGCTGCCGCCGGAACCAGAGGACCCGGAAGACACCGTAGAACCGGAGGAGCCCGCGCCCGACTACACGCGCGAGGACGAGGAGCGCGACATGGTGGTTCAGGCGCAGGAGGAAGGAGCGCGGGACCGCAGGGACGCGACCGCGGTGGCCATGGATCTGCTTGCCTCTGAGCTCGGGGCGCGCCCGCTGTAGGGCAGGTAGACTGACGGAGAAAATCACTCATTGACAACCCGACGAATCGAAAGGGTGCTACCCCACCATGACCCAGCCGAACATGCCCGCTGACATGCAGGAACTTATCCGCCAGGCCGCTGAGGTGCAGGCGCAGCTGCAGCGCGCCCAGGAGGAGCTGCTCAACACCACTGTCGAGGGCACCGCAGGCGGCGGCCTCGTGACCGTCACTATGACCGGCGGCGCCGAGATCAAGGATCTTTCCATCAAGTCCGAGGCCGTGGACCCGGAGGACGTGGAGACGCTGCAGGATCTCATCCTCGCCGCCTACCGCGACGCCCACAACAAGGCGGGACAGCTCGCCCAGGACAAGATCGGCCCCCTGACCAACCCGGCCGGCGCTCAGCAGGCCCCCGGCGAGATCCCCTTTGGCGGCATCATCTAAGATTCGCCTCCATGTTTGAAGGACCGCTGCAAGATCTTATCGACGAGCTCTCGCGCCTGCCCGGCATCGGCCCGAAGAGCGCGCAGCGGATCGCCTTCCACCTGCTCAAGCAGGACCCCGATGACGTCGACCGCTTGGTCGGCGCCCTGAACGCTGTGCGTGACGGGGTGACGTTTTGCCGCATCTGCTCCAACGTCTCGCGCGAGGACGTCTGCCGCATCTGCGCAGATTCCGGCCGCGACGCAGGCCTGGTGTGCGTGGTCGAAGACGCCAAGGACATCCAGGTCATTGAGCGCACCGGGGAGTTCCGCGGCCGCTACCACGTGCTCGGCGGGGCGCTCGACCCTTTGTCCAACATCGGCCCCAAGGACCTGGCCATCGCGCCGCTGCTACAGCGCATTGGCGCCGTGTTGCCGGACGTGGACGGTGCGGAGCCGCCGAACGTGCACGAGGTGATCATCGCCACCGACCCGGACACTGAGGGGGAGGCCACGGCCTCCTACCTGGCGCGTCTGCTCAAAGATTTCCCCGACCTGGTGGTCTCCCGCCTCGCCTCGGGCATGCCGCTCGGCGGCGACCTGGAGTTCGTCGACGAGCTGACGCTCTCGCGCGCCCTGACCGGGCGGCTGACCCTCTAGCGCAGGCGCTCGAGGCGCAGGCGGTCGACTTCCCCCAGCTCCAGGGGCTCCAGCTCAGCCAGCGTCACGCCCAGGGCGTTGGCCAGGAGCAGGTCGGCGAGCTGCGGGTTGCGCGCCAGCGCGGGGCCGTGCATGTAGGTGGCCACCACGCTGCCCTGAACAACGCCCTCAACGGAGCCGTCCGCGTTGCCCACTCCGCGTTTGACGGTCCCCAGCGCCGAGGCGTCCGGGCCCAGCACGGTGCCGCCCATGTGGTTCTCGAACCCCGTCAACGGCTCGGTTAGCGTAGCTGTGATACCCGCGCGGGTGGGGCTGGCGGACACTTCGCCGATCGCGCGCGTGGACATGGGGGACGTGGTGGCGTCGATAAGCCCGAGCCCGTCCACCTGCGTGCCGTGAGCGGTAAACGTGCGGCCGAGCACCTGCATGCCGGCGCACACGGCGAAGATCGGGCGGCCGTCGGCGGCGGCGGAGGCCAGCCCCGGCGAGGCGGCCAGCTTTGCTGCGGCGATGACCTGCGCGGAGTCCTCGCCGCCGCCGATGGTGTAGATGTCGCAGTTGTCGGGGACGGTGCCGTCAAGCAGGATGCGCTCGATCTCTGCCGGGATGCCGCGCATCCGCGCGCGCTGGCGCAGGACGAGCGCGTTGCCGTCGTCGCCGTAGGTGCCCAGCACGTCCGGCAGAACGAGGCCGATGCGCAGATGCTTAGCCACGATAATCCTCCTGCTTGGTCAGATCCTTCTTCAGGTCGCGGAACGCGGTGTAGTTGGCCAGCACCTCCACGCGGCCCGGGGGGCAGGCGCGGATCGCCTCAACCGGATCGTGGATCAGGGAGTGTTCGATGTCGGCGTAGAGCAGGCGCACGGCGAGGTCCGTGCCGCGCTCGCCGGCGGCGACGACCTTGACCCCCTCGAAGTCCTCGAACTTCACGTCCCACAACCACGACAGGTCCTCGCCGTCGGCGACCTGGCCGTTGGTGGCGATGACCAGGCCGTCCGCGCCGCGGTCGACCATGCTCAGCGCCTCCTGCCACCCGGCCGGGTTCTTCGCCAGCAACAGATGCACCTCGCGCTCGCCGAGCGTGACGGTGGAGTAGCGGCCCGCGACGTTGTCCACCTTCTCCGTGGCGCGCACCGCCTGCTCGAGGTCGACGCCGAACGCCTCGACCGCGGCGGCAATCGCCTGGGCGGCGTTGCCCAGGTTCGCGCGCCCGGGAAGTTTCAGGTTCAGCTCGCGGGCGCCGTGCGGGGTGTGCAGCGTCTGCCCCTCGAGCCAGTAGGCGGGGGTGGGGCGGCGGAACTCGCGGCCGTCGGCAAGCGGTTCGACCCCGTACCAGTCGCCCTCGGTTTGGACCACGTGGCCGCCAGAGCGCGGATTGGTCACCGAATCTCCCAGCCACCCCGCACCCGCGGCGACCCACACCACGTTGGGGTGGTCGAACGCGACCGAGGAGATGAGCACGTCGTCGCAGTTGGCGATGACCTTCATCTCCGGGTGCGCTTCCACGGCCGAGCGCAGGGCGCGCTCGATTTTGTTGATCTCGCCGACGCGGTCGAGCTGGTCGCGCGAGAGGTTGAGCAGCACCAGCGCCTGCGGTCTAAGCCGCTCGGCCACCGCCGGCACGTGGAGTTCGTCCACCTCGAGGGCGATGTGCGAGGCATCCCTGCCCGCCAGGAGCGCGGAGACGATGCCCGCGTCCATGTTGTCGCCGCCGTCGTTGGTGGCCACGGTGTATCGCGCGCCCAGCGCGCCGGCGAGCATCCGGGTCGTGGTGGATTTGCCGTTCGTTCCCGTGACCAGCACCGCGGGGCGGCCGCGGCCGAGCGACTCCATGATGGTGGGGTCGATCACGCCCGCGACCAGGCCGCCGATCATTCCGCCCGCGCCGCGCCCGGTGGCCCGAGACGCGGTGGTGGCCACCCGTGCCGCCGCGACCGCCGCGCGGGAGCGCAACCGGGAAAGAGGACTATTTTTCATGCGCACCACACTACGCCTACGGCCCCTCTAACCACGTCGTGCCACGGCGGTTTCAAACTCCTCGGCGGACAGCACGGGGATGCCCTTGCGCGCGGCGTGCATGGCCTTGCCGCGCAGCTCCACGCCGCGGGCGGGGGCGTCGGAGACCACCAGCGACGTCTGGCGCGTGAGCTTCTCCGCGTAATTGAGCCCGTGCTCCACCGCGGCGGCGATGATCGCGTCGGGGTCGGCGGCGATGTCGTCGGTGACCACGATCTCCATCCCGTCGCGCAGGCCGGTCTCCGCTGAATACACGCCGGGGTTGTCCACGTCCAAGGTGTCGTTCTCCGCGTCGACGCGCACGACGGAGCGCTGCAGCCCGAAGCGGTCCGGGGCCAGGTCCTCCGGCGCCGCGGCAGCTAACTCACCCCCGCGCAGGGCGAAGAACAGGTCCTTGACCAGCATCGTCTGCTCCCGGGACGTGTCCTCCTCGGCGCGCTGGGCGCGCTCCACGCTCGCGGTGGGGTCGGGTGCGTCGAGGCCGAGCAGCCGCGCCACCGCGCCCGGGCGGGTATCCAGCGGGATAACCCCCTGCAGCCGCGCGCTGGCGAGCGTGTCCACGATCAGCTCCGGGCGCGGGACGTGCCCCACGCGCTGGCGCCTGCGCCCGTTGCGCTTCGCCCGGGAGCGGTTCGCGCGCGCCGCCGCGTTCATCGCCCGCCGGGCCTCCGAGACGATGAATCCCCACGTCACGGGGGCGTCGTGAAGCACGAGCGTGCGCTTGTCGACGATGCGGTCCAGCGTCTTGAGGTGCCGCGCGAAACGCGGGGCCTGCGCGAAATCCCCCGGCGCGAGGCCGTGGTTGTGGCACGGGCCGGCGTCCGCCCCGGTGCTGAACACGGAGTGGAACTCCTCGCCGATTGCGCCGGTGTCGTCGAACGTGACCGCGTCGAGTGTGACCATCCGGCCCGTTGACGGGTGGATCCCCGTGGCCTGGATGCTCACCGCAACAAACGGGTACTGCTCCTCCACAGGCTTAGACCCCGCCCATCTTCGCGCTGGTCAGGCCCCGGTTCACGCAGGACACGATCGCCTTGAGCGAGGCGCGGGTGGTCGAGCCCGCAATCCCCACGCCCCAGGCGGTCGCACCGTTGACGTCGGCCTGGATGTAGCAGGCCGCGTCGGCGTCATCACCCGCGGTACGCGAGCGCTGGGTGTAGTCCTGCACCTCGAAGTCGATGCCGAGCGTCTCCAGTGCCTGCGCGAACGCGGCGACGGGGCCGTTGCCAGAACCTGTGAGCACACGGGTGGCGCCGTCGTAGACCACCTCGGCGGTGACGGAGGAGTCCTCGTCCTCGTTGACCGCGCCCGTGACGTTGTAGCTGACCAGCTCGAGCGGGGAATCCAGGTCGAGGTAGGTCGCCGCGAAGATGTCCCACATGTTCTTGGAGTTGACCTCGCCGCCCTCGGTGTCCGTGATGTTCTGCACGATGGCGGAGAACTCCGGCTGCATGGCCTTGGGCATGTTGATGCCGTGGTCCGTCTTCATGATGTAGGCCACCCCGCCCTTGCCGGACTGCGAGTTCACGCGGATCACGGCCTCGTAGGTGCGGCCGACATCCTTCGGGTCGATGGGCAGGTAGGGAACCTCCCACACCGTGTCGCGCAGCTCCTCCCAGCTGACGTCGGTGGACGACGCGCCGGGGCGGACCTTCTGCGCGAGCGCGTCGAGGCCCTTGTTCACGGCATCCTGGTGGGAGCCGGAGAACGCGGTGAAGACCAGGTCACCGCCGTAGGGGTGGCGCTCCGGCACGCGCAGCTGGTTGCAGTACTCAACGACCTCCCGGATGCGGGTGATGTCGGAGAAGTCGATCTGCGGGTCCACGCCCTGCGTGAGCATGTTCAGCCCGAGCGTGACCAGGTCCACGTTGCCGGTGCGCTCGCCGTTGCCGAACAGGCAGCCCTCAATGCGGTCCGCGCCGGCGAGGTAGCCCAGCTCGGCCGCGGCCACGCCCTCGCCGCGGTCGTTGTGGGGGTGCAGGGACAAGATGATGCTGTCGCGCTTGGCAAAGTTGCGGTGCATCCACTCAATCGAGTCGGCGTAGACGTTCGGGGTGATCATCTCCACCGTCGACGGCAGGTTGATGATCATCGGGTTGTCCGGGGTCGCCTCCATGATGTCGACCACCGCGTCGCACACCTCCAGGGCGAAGTCGAGCTCGGTGCCGGTGTAGGACTCCGGCGAGTACTCCCAGCGCCAGTGGGTGCCCGGGTAGTCGGCGGCGATGGACTTGATTAGCTCGGCGGCGTCGGTGGCGAGCTTCTTGATCGCGGGGCGGTCCTTGCGGAAGACCACCTCGCGCTGCAGCTTGGAGGTGGAGTTGTAGAAGTGGACGACGACGTTCTTCGCTCCGTCGCAGGCCTCGAACGTGCGGCGGATCAGGTGCTCCCGGGCCTGGACGAGGACCTGGATGGTCACGTCGTCGGGGATCATGTCGTTTTCGATGATCTCGCGCACGAAGTCGAAGTCCGTCTGCGACGCGGACGGGAAGCCAACCTCGATCTCCTTGTAGCCCATCTGCACGAGCAGGTTGAACATGCGGCGCTTGCGCTCCGGGCTCATCGGGTCAATGAGCGCCTGGTTGCCGTCGCGCAGGTCCACGGCGCACCACTGCGGGGCGGCGGTGATCTTCTTGTCGGGCCACGTGCGGTCGGGCAGGACGATGTCCTCGACCTCATCGGCGAAGGGCAGGTAGCGCGATACCGGCATGTGGGAGCCGCGCTGCTTGTTCCAGGCGGGCTGGCCCTCGTTGCGGGGGCCGGAAGGGGTGCGAATCTCGTTCGGGGCGGAAAATTCAGGGTGCAGGGGGCTCATGGCGCTTTCGTCATCCTCGTATTCGGTGTGGGTTCGTTCCACGGCCGGCAACGACAATCTCCGCGGCGGGGTGCCGGCCGTGCTAGTTCGTGGTGGCCTGAGTCCCGCCGCGGCGTAGAAGCAGAAGAGCCTTCGCCGATGACATGCACCACAGCATACACCCGCGCCCTGATCACGTCACCGGTTTGCGGGCCAACATGGCCGTGGCAACGAGCATGCAGCTTATCGACGCCACCATGACGGCCCACCCGAACACACTGGCCACCTGCATTTTCTCGCCCAGGATGGACCACCCGAGGTAGAAGGCGACGAGGGGCTCCGCAATCTTCATTGCGGGCAGCGACCGTGAGAGCACCCCCGCCCCGAACGCGTACTGCTGCACGGCCGTCCCCACCAGGGATGTGGCCACCATCGCCCAGAACTGCCACGTGCCAATCATCGCGGCCACGCCGCCGGAGGCGAACGCGTCGACGGCCACCTTGGAAAACACCGCGAGGTAGCCGAACACCACGCCGCAGACGACGCCGTAGAGCAGGGCTTGGGTGGCGGGCGAGCGCGTGGAGGCGTAGGCGAAGGTGCCGGCGCATGCGAGCAGCCCCACCGCGGTGACGGCCGCCCATTCCCAGGCGGGCGCGCCGTGCTGCCCGGGCAGGGGGCGGCCGAGGACGACCACGACGCCCACGCTGATGGTGAGCACCAGCGCCCACAGGGCCTCGTCCGCGTCCATCACGCGGCGCTCGACCCGCGCCGCGAGCACCAGGGTGAACATCAGCGAGAGCACCAGGATCGGCTGGACCACCAGCAGGGAGCCGAAGGCGAGCGCGAGCGCCTGCAGGCCGTAGGCCACGAACGCCAGCGCGATGGACATCCACCACTGCGGCCGCCTCAGTGAGGCGAGGGGAAAGCGGTTCGCCTCCGCGTGTCCCAGCCCCGCGCGCAGGATGTGGTGGCGCCAGACGGTGCCTACCGCAATCGTCACCGCAGACAGCAGCGCGAAGGTGACGGCGAGGGCATTGTTGTGCACGGCCATCCACAGTAGAGGGCCAACCCGGCGACAGGTAATATTGGGACGCGCATTCCAAAAACTGCGACCGGAAGGTGACTCACAGGCATGGCTCTGATCGTCCAGAAGTACGGGGGGTCCTCCCTCGAGAGTGCCGAGCGCATCCGCGCCGTCGCCGAGCGCATCGTGGCCACCCGCAGGGCAGGGAACGATGTCGTCGTCGTGTGCTCCGCCATGGGTGATACCACCGACGAGTTGCTCGACCTGGCCGCCCAGGTCAACCCCACCCCGCCCCTGCGCGAGATGGACATGCTGCTCACGGCTGGGGAGCGCATCTCCAACTCCCTGGTGGCCATGGCCGTTGCCGCCCACGGGGAGGACGTGCAGTCCTTCACAGGTTCCCAAGCCGGGGTGATCACCACGGAGCGCCACGGAAACGCCCGCATCGTCGAGGTCACCCCCGGCCGCGTCCAGGACGCCGTGGAGCAGGGAAAGATTGCCATCGTCGCCGGGTTCCAGGGGGTCAACCGCGACACCCGCGACATCACCACGCTGGGCCGCGGCGGCTCCGACACCACGGCGGTGGCGCTGGCGGCGGCCATGGGAGCCGACGAGTGCGAGATTTACTCCGACGTGGACGGCGTCTACACCGCTGACCCGCGCATCGTGCCGGACGCGCGCAAGCTGGACCAGCTCTGCTTCGAGGAGATGCTGGAACTGGCGGCGAGCGGCTCGAAGATTCTCGTGCTGCGCAGCGTCGAATATGCCCGCGCGTTCAACGTGCCCCTGCGGGTACGCTCGTCATACAGCAACGACACCGGCACCCTGGTCGCCGGAGCATTGGAGGATATCCCCGTGGAAGAAGCAGTCCTGTCCGGCGTGGCCACCGACGACTCGGAGGCCAAGATCACCATCCTCGGCATCCCCGACAACCCGGGTGAGGCGGCCAAGGTGTTCCGCGCGTTGGCGGACGCCGAAATCAACATCGACATGGTGCTGCAAAACATCTCCTCGGCCGAGGACAACAAGACCGACATCACCTTCACCCTCCCGGTCGCCGACGGCGTCCGGGGTGTGGAGCTGCTGAGCGCGCTGAAGGACGCCGAGGGCTGGGACGATCTGGCCTACAACGACAGCATCGGCAAGGTCTCGCTCGTCGGCGCCGGCATGAAATCGCACCCGGGTGTCACCGCCGACTTCACCGAGGCGCTGCGCGACGCGGGCATCAACATCGAAATGATCACCACCTCCGAAATCCGCATCACGGCCGTGGTGCGCCAGGGCGACCTCGCCGAGGCCGCGCGCGCCATCCACTCGAAGTTCGACCTCGGTGGCGAGGAGCCCGCCGTGGTCTACGCGGGCACGGGGCGCTAACCAGCAGCTAACGACACGTAGGAAAGGGCACCACCCATGACCACCATTGCCGTAGTAGGCGCGACCGGCCAAGTCGGCCGCGTCATGCGCGAGATCCTCGTCGACCGCGAATTCCCCGCAGACAAGGTGCGCTTTTTCGCCTCCCCCCGCTCGGCGGGCACCACTCTGGAGTTTCGTGGCCAGGACATCGAGGTCGAGGATCTGACCCAGATCACGCCCGAGTCCGTCGCGGACGTGGACATCGCGCTGTTTTCCGCGGGCGGCTCCACCTCCAAGCAGTGGGCACCCGTGTTCGCGCAGGCGGGCGCGACCGTGGTGGACAACTCCTCGGCGTGGCGCAACGACGACGAGGTCCCGCTCATCGTCTCCGAGGTCAACCCCCACGCCGCCGGCGAGGTGACCAAGGGGATCATCGCCAACCCGAACTGCACGACCATGGCTGCCATGCCGGTGGCCAAGGCGTTGCACGATGCCGCGGGGCTTACAACCCTGCGCGTCGCCTCGTACCAGGCCGTGTCCGGTTCCGGCGTCGCGGGTGTGGACACGCTCGCGCGGCAGGTGGCGGAAATCGGCGAGCGCGCGCCCGCGCTCACCCGCGACGGTTCGCTGCTTGAACCCGCCGACCTCGGCCCCTACGTGGAGCCGATCGCGTACAACGTTGTGCCCCTGGCCGGCAACCTTGTCGGCGACGGCACGGAGGAGACCGACGAGGAGCAGAAGCTGCGCAACGAGTCGCGCAAGATTCTCGGCATCCCCGATCTCAAGGTCTCCGGCACCTGCGTGCGTGTGCCCGTGTTCACCGGGCACACCATGGTGGTCCACGCCGAATTCGCCAATCCGATCACCCCCGAGGAGGCCCGCGCGGTGCTGGCCGAGGCGCCGGGCGTCAAGCTTGTCGACGTCCCCACGCCCCTCAAGGCCGCCGGCATCGACGAGTCTTTGGTCGGACGCATCCGCCAGGACCAGGCCGTCGACGGCAACCGCGGGCTCACGTTCGTGGTGGCCGGGGACAACCTCCGCAAGGGCGCGGCACTGAACACGATCCAGATCGCGGAGCTCATCGCTACGGCCACAAATTAGTTTCAGTCTGGTAAAGAAGCGCCGAATGACTTGCGTTAGACGTTGATACGACGACAATTGACCCAATGATGTTCTCTCTCCGCCAACGCATGTGCGCCACAGCGCTCGCCGCCGCGGTGGCGCTGTCCGCCCATGGAGTGGCGGGCGCTGCCCCCGCGGGCTCTCCCGCGCCCGCGGTCGGCGGTGTCACGGCGGGATCGGACGATGACATCCGCATCGAGCCCGGCCAGTCCTTGGCGCTCGAGTCCGGTCAGCCCGCGGGCGTGACGTACCAGATCGAAGAGGGGCCAGAGTCCACGCTGCCCGCGGGGTGGAGCGTGCTCACCAGCCCCACGGGGTTGCGCATCACGGCCTCCGCCACCGCCGCCGACGGGGAGTTCGCCACCGTGAAGGCCACCGGCCCGGAGGGCGATGCGCACACGCTGCGGGTCGTCGTCGCCGGCGCGGCCGATACCGCCGCGCCCACCCCAACGGGCCACAGAAATTCGAGCTCGTCGAGCTGGGTCAGCGAGCTCGTGGGCAAGCTCGCCCTATTCTTCGCGTCCTAAGAGCCTTCGATGAGGTCCCGGCGGGCCCGCGCCACGCGGGAGCGGATGGTGCCCACCCGAACGCCGGAGATCCTCGCGGCCTCCTCGTAGGTGTAGCCGAGGACCTGCGTGAGCACGAGGGCTTCGCGCCGCTCGGCCGGGAGGGCGTCGAGAAGCGTGCGCGCGTCGATCACCTCCGACCAGGTGTTGGGGTTGTCGGGGCTGGGGGAGCCGGCCGCGACGTCGTCGTACTCCGCGGCGGACTTGCGGGGACGGGCCATGTCGTGGCGCACGGAGTCAATCCACACCCGCCGCGCCAGTGTGAGCAGCCACGTGCGTGCCGACGACCGCCCGGCGAAACGCGGCAGCGACCCGAGGACGCGGAGGTACGTCTCCTGCGTCAGGTCGTCGGCGTACTCTCGGCCCGCCAAGTGGGCGAGGAACCGCCACACGTCATCCTGGGTGTGTTCGATGAATTCCGTCAGCGCGCCCCGATCGCCCCGGCCCGCACGGAGGGCCAGCTGGGTGACGTAGTCGTCGCTGCTGCTCACAGGTGGAAACCCTACCAGCGGGCCAATTACCGGGAAATTACGTCCGGACAGTATCGCAACTACCCCAGAACACCCCCCAGCCCCCGAAATCCGTTGCCGACCGCGGGGCCGCCACGTACTATGAACAGTGGATATCAAATGTCCGCCATTTATAGCTTTACCGAATGAAGCCGAGGAGGCCTACTACCATGGCAGACCAGTCGAAGGCAGAGGACATCGTCGCACGCGGCGAACGTCCCGCTGGCAAAGGCACGACCACCCGCCCGAGCGGCCAGCCGGTCGCATCGGAGAACATCTCCATCACCGCCGGCCCGCAGGGCCCGAATGTCCTCAACGACATTCACCTGATTGAGAAGCTCGCCCACTTCAACCGCGAGAACGTTCCGGAGCGCATCCCGCACGCCAAGGGTCACGGCGCCTTCGGCGAGCTGCACGTCACCGAGGATGTGTCCCAGTACACCAAGGCCAAGCTCTTCCAGCCGGGCACCGTCACCCCGATGGCGATCCGTTTCTCCACCGTCGCTGGCGAGGCCGGCTCCCCCGACACGTGGCGCGACGTGCACGGCTTCGCGCTGCGCTTCTACACCGAGGACGGCAACTACGACATCGTGGGCAACAACACCCCGACGTTCTTCCTCCGCGACGGCATGAAGTTCGCCGACTTCATCCACTCCCAGAAGCGCCAGCCCCACACCGGCCTGCGCGACGACGAGATGCAGTGGGATTTCTGGTCCCGCACCCCGGAGTCCGCTCACCAGGTGACCTACCTGATGGGGGACCGCGGCACCCCGAAGACCTCCCGCCACCAGGACGGCTTCGGCTCCCACACCTTCCAGTGGGTCAACGAAGAGGGCAAGGCCGTGTGGATCAAGTACCACTTCAAGACCCGCCAGGGCTGGGAGACCTTCACCGACGAGGAGGCCACGGAGATGGCCGGCAAGAACGCCGACCACCACCGCCAGGACCTGTTCGACGCCATCGAGCGCGGCGACTACCCGATCTGGGATGTCAAGGTGCAGATCATGCCGTTCGAGGACGCGGAGAACTACCGCTTCAACCCGTTCGACCTCACCAAGACCTGGTCCCAGAAGGACTACCCGCTCGTCGACGTGGGCTACTTCGTGCTCAACCGCAACCCGAAGAACTTCCACGCACAGATCGAGCAGATCGCCCTCGACCCGGGCAACCTCGTCCCGGGCATCGGCCTGTCCCCGGACCGCATGCTGCAGGCCCGTGTCTGGGCGTACGCGGACCAGCACCGCTACCGCATCGGGCCGAACTACAAGGACCTGCCGGTCAACCGCCCGGTCAACGAGGTCAACTCCTACCAGGAGCGCGGCCCGATGGCGTACTTCTTCAACAACGAGGGTGAGCACAACTACACCCCGAACAACACGGAGAAGGGCGCAGGCTACCTGGACAACAACGAGGACTCCTCCTCGAACCACACCACCTACGGCCAGGCCAGCGACCTCTACGTCAACCCGGACCCGCACGGCACCGACCTGACCCGCGCAGCGTACGTCAAGCACGCTGAGGACGACGACTTCGGTCAGGCGCGCACCCTCTACACCGAGGTGTTCGACGACGCTCAGCGTGAGCGCTTCGTGCACAACGTCTCCAACAAGATGCTCCCGATCAAGAACAAGGACATTGAGGAGCGCACCTTCGCCTACTGGGGCAACGTGGACGCCGACCTGGAGCAGAAGCTCCGCGCCGAGGTTGCGCGTAAGCGCCAGGAGGCAGGCTACGACCACAAGGAAGATCAGTCTTCCGTGTTCTAAGACGCTCTAGCTAAAAACCCGCCCCCGTCCGCACTGAACTGGCCCCCGAAAGTTGGACTGGTTTAATTCTAGGCGGTTAGGGCTTCAAGGGTCTGATTTCGATATTGCATCGGGGTCAGGCCCTTGAGTCGTTGTTGGATGCGTTCGGTGTTGTACCACTGGATGTACTCGTCGATCGCCTGGTTGAAATCTGCGACGGTGTCGAAGACTTCTCCGTGGTACATCTCGGTTTTCAAGTGCCCGAAGAAGTTCTCCATGACCGCGTTGTCGTAGCAGTTGCCTTTATGTGACATTGACTGAACACCACCGTTGTCATGAATCAGGTTGCGCCAGGATGAATGCTGGTACTGGAAACCTTGATCGGTGTGCATCATCCAGCCCGGTTCAGGTGCACACGTTTCGATCGCCTGCGCCAACGAAACCGAGGTCAACGCTGTCGACGGCGATGTAGCCACGGTGTGGGCGACGATTGAACGGTCGAACAGGTCCATCACCGGGGACAGGTAGACCTTGCGGCCTGCGACCCTGAACTCGGTGACGTCGCTGACAAAGACGGCATTTGGCTTATCTGGGGTGAAGTTGCGATCAAGTGTGTTGTCGGCGATGTGGCTGATCGTCCCGCTGTAGGAAACATAGGGCCTGCGCTGGCGTACCTTGGCTCGAAGCCCCATCTCGCACATGAGTTTGTAGACGAGCTTGTGGTTGACCACCCACCCCTGGTTGCGCAGGTCAAGGAGCACTCGTCGGTAGCCGTAGCGATGCTTGTTGCGCTCGAAACTTTCCCGGATCGGTCTTTGAGCGCAGCGTGCTTATCTGGCTCGCTGAGTCGTTTTTGGTGGTAGAAGAATGTCGACCGTGCCATGCCGGCCGCATCCAGGAGGTACTCCAAGCGGTGGTGTGACTTGAGGATGACGATCGCCTGGGCTTTTAGGCGTGTCCCTGGTTCCTCAAGTCCCGCAATTTTTTTAAGTAGGCGTTTTCTGCTTCCAGTCGCGCAACCTGGCGGCGCAGCCGCTCCTCTTCCGTGAGACGTGTCGGTGCAGCCGAGCCTTTGGGCCTGCCTTTCGGCTTCGGTTTTAGTGCCTCATCGCCGAGGGTGTCAGATGGTTTGTGTGTGAGGGATTCCCCTCATACCAAGGAGATGAACCAGAATGACTACCGTGGCACGACGAAACCCAGAGGACTCCGCAAAGATCAAAGCGATCGAGGAAAAGCTCCTCGCCAATCCTGAGATGGCGAAGCTGATCGACGAGCTCGGCACCTCCACCACGGATGCCAACGATCTCGTCCGGGGCCTGCTCCAGGCCTCGATCAACCGGGGCCTCAACGCCGAGATGGATGCCCACCTCGGCTACCAGCACGGCGACCGGAACAGCAAGGAAGCCGCTGGTCAGAACAATTCCCGTAACGGTTCCTACCCCAAGCGGGTCGATTCGAACTACGGACCGGTCGATGTCGCTGTTCCCCGGGACCGTGACGGATCCTTCCTGCCGACAATGGTGCCCAAAGGATCCCGCCGGCTGACCGACGTCGACGACATGATCATCAGTCTCTATGCCGGTGGCATGACCGTCCGAGACATCCAGCACCACATGGCCACCGCCATGGGCGTGGACATCTCCCATGAAACAATCTCCGCGATCACCGATGCGGTCCTCGAGGAGGTCATGATCTGGCAGAACCGCCAACTTGATGAGTTCTACCCCGTGGTCTTCCTCGATGCGTTACGGATCAAAGTCCGTGACGGGGGCCGGGTGGTCAACAAATCCGCGTACCTGGCTATCGGGGTGGACATGGAGGGGATCAAACACATCCTGGGTATCTGGCTGGCTAAAGAGGAAGGAGCCTCGTTCTGGGCGCAGGTGTGTGCCAACCTCGCTACCCGCGGAGTGCACGATGTGTTCATCGTGTGCTGTGACGGGCTCAAGGGTCTGCCGGAGGCTGTGGAAGCCACCTGGCCGGATTCGATGGTCCAGACCTGTGTCGTCCACCTGATCAGGGCAGCAAACCGGTGGGTGGCCTATGGAGATCGTAAGGCGGTGTCCGCCGAGTTGAAGAAGATCTACACCGCCCCCACCGAGCAAACCGCTCTGGCGGCGTTGACGGAGTTCGAGGCCTCCGAGCTGGGGGAAAAGTATCCGCAGTCAGTCAAGGTGTGGCGCGATGCGTGGGACCGGTTCATCCCGTTCCTGGAGTTCCCACCGATGGCTAGGAAGGTGATCTACACCACGAACTCGATTGAGTCGATGAACAACGAGCTGCGTAAAGCCACCCGGAATCGGGTGCAGTTCACCAACGATGAGTCTGCGATCAAAACCTTGTGGTTGATGATCTGCAACATTGAGGACAAACGGGCCGCCAAGCGTGCTAAGCAGGGCAAACGGGTCGCGGCGACCAGCGGCCGGCTGATCGAGGGCAGGCGGGTGACGAACTGGAAGCAGGCCATCAACCAGATGTCTGTGGCTTACCCTGACCGCTTCGAGCCCTACCTCTAATAATCACGCCCCACACACAAACAACTTGACACGCTCTCATCGCCACCTTTACGCCATTTCCACGACCACCCTTTAACTAGCTGGTCTGATGACAGGCCAAATTCGCGCGCAAGATCCATCGCTGTCTCACCAGCAAGGTGGCGTTGGACAACTTCCTTCTTGAAGTCGAACGAATACTGCTGCTCAGTCGGTTTCTCCACAAGACATAGCCTGCCATGCAGCGTGAACCGACGATAGAGCATACGGGCGCCGTCTTTGGAGACACCAAGAGCATTGGCAGCGGCTTTATAACCCATGCCTTGCTCAAATAGTTCAACTAACCGCTCGCGCTGATGCTCACTCAGCGAACTTCGTGATCTCAATGAAAACTGCTCCCCACTAGTCGGTAACTGATTTCTCAGTCCAACTAATGGGGAGCAGTTCACACGGACAGGCATGCGGGTTTTTGCTTTTGCGTCCTGCTACGATGGTTGCGTGATTTCTCCCACACGCCAGAGCAATGCCACCTCCGGGTGGCTGGCTGCGCCTGGGACGAACGGGTACACCACGTCGTGGGGTCCGCATCTTTCCGGACCCGGCCACGGCAAGAGTAGTGTTTAGTGTGTCTATTCCTATCCAACTACCGATAGGCGCGGTGGTGTAGACGTGGCCTACCCGTAAGCTGCGGCTGCTCTCAACCTCGGCGTCAAACGAGGGACCTATGTTACTTCTTCTCCTCGCAGTACTCGGCGCAACCGTCGTCCTCGCGCCCTTTGTGGGGCGCCTCCTTGGACGGGACGCAGGTTGGCTGCTGGCTTTGCCCCTCATCGGAGCGGCCGTTCTGGGAGCCTCTGCCTACGTCTCACCGAGCACAGGCGACGTACATACAGAGCAAATTCCATGGATCCCGTCCCTGGGCGTGGATTTCGCACTGCGCATCGACGGACTCTCGATAGTCTTTCTCATGCTGGTGCTGCTTATCGGCGCAGGCGTGCTCGCCTACTCAACCCGGTACCTGCATCAAAGCAAGCCATCTTTCTACCTTCTCATGTGCGGCTTCGCCGCGGCGATGAGTACACTCGTTATCACCGACAACCTCGTTGTGTTCTACATCGCGTGGGAGATGACCACGCTCTGTTCCTTCTTCCTCATCGCAAACGGGGGAGAAAAGGGCTACGCGCCCGCGATCCGCACGCTGCTGGTCACAGTAGGAGGCGGGCTTTTACTGCTCACCGCCACGGTGATCATGTGCGTCACCACTGGAAGCACTCAGCTTTCCGTCGTGCTCGCCCATGAGACGTGGGCCCAGCGGCCCGGGTTGACCACACTCGTGGCGCTCTTGGTAGCCGGTGCGGCGTTTACCAAATCAGCGCAATTTCCCTTCCAGGCCTGGCTGCCCGACTCCATGGTCGCTATCGCCCCAGTCTCCGCGTACCTCCACGCTGCGGCGATGGTCAAAGCCGGAATCTACTTGATCCTGCGCTACTCACCCATGTTCGCGGGCGTGGATGCATGGCACATCGCGCTGGTCACGGCGGGCCTCATTACGTCGTTGTTCGGCGCGGTCACGGCCGTGAAACAAACAGACCTCAAAGCGCTTCTGGCGTACTCAACCATGTCGCAGCTCGGCCTCCTTGTCACGGTCGTCGGCATTGGCACGCAGCAAGCACTCACCGCGGCCATCGTTCACACCATCGCCCACGCCGTGTTCAAGGCAGCGCTGTTTATGTCGATCGGCATCGTTGAGCACGAAACGGGAACGCGCAACTTCCACGAGCTGCGCAACATTCGCGTGCGCATGCCCGTCACCCAGGCAATCGTGGTCATCTCCGCCGCCTCAATGGCGGGCATCCCCCCGCTGGCAGGCTTCGTATCCAAAGAAATGCTTCTTACCGCGGGGCTCTCCGTTCCGCACGAGGAGGCTCTGGTGACGCTGATTACAGGTGGGATCGTGGTCACCTCGATTTTCACCTTCGCTTACTCTTACCGCTACGTGCTCGGGGTGCTGGGCGATCGCCGGAAGAAGCTGTCGGGCACGACCACAACGGTGAGGGAGGCGTCGCCAAGCTACATTGCGGTGCCCGCGATCCTGGCGACCGCGACGGTCGCGATTGGCCTCTACCCGCAGATGCTCAATGACGCGGTTGCCGGCGCTGGGCTCGCAACCACCGGCGACTACGAAGACCCGCACCTTGCGCTGTGGCACGGCTTCAACCTGCCCCTCGCGCTCTCGGCGCTGGTCATCGCGTGCGGGGCGGTGCTTGCGTGGCGACGTAGGGCCGTCAGCGCTTTCCTCGACGACTTCCGCGCGCCGATCACCGGAGTCGAAGTAGTCGAATCCTTCCGTACTGGCACAATCGCGCTCGGCGAGCGTTTCACCGCGGCCACCGGAACCACATCCCAGCGTCGCCACCTCGCGGCCCCACTGTTGGGACTCGTCGTCATTGGTGTCGTGGGACTGTTTACGCTCGGCGGCGTCCCGGAGGTGGTCGGCGACCGCTACGACCCGGTGGATTGGATGTTGTTGTTCCTTGTCACCATCGGCACCGCCTCGGCGATGAAGGCACGTTCGCGCGTCACCGTGGCAATCGTCGTGGGCACTGTCGGTTTCGGCGTGACGCTGTGGTTTTACCAACTCGGTGCCGCCGATGTCGCAACGACGCAGCTCATGGTCGAAATCCTCACCGCCGTGGTCATCGTGATGATCCTGAACCGGTTGCCCGACCGTTTCCCCCGCGAGAAGCGCTCCAACATCCTGTCCTCTGGTGTGCTCGCCATCGCTGTAGGAGTCTTCTCCACCCTCGGTGTTCTGGCGCTGACAGGGCGGCGCGAAAAATCGGAGGCAGCGGAATGGTTTCTGCGCGAAGGGCCAATCGCCACCGGTGGCGACAACATCGTCAATGTCATCCTGGTGGAGTTCCGTGCCTTCGACACCCTCGGTGAGCTCACCGTGCTCGGCGTCGCCGGCATCACCGTGGCGGTCATGTTGCGCTCCCGCCCGCTTCAGCCGCGGGGCAACGCACGGCTGAACAAGCTATCGCCAGTTTCGGACCCGGAGAACAACGTGGTCTTCCTGCGCGCGGCAGCGCGTGTGATCCTGCCGCTTATCGCGATCATCTCTGTGGTGCTGTTCTTCCGCGGTCACAACTCATCGGGTGGTGGATTCGTTGCCGCACTCGTCGGGGCAGGCGGGTTCGCGCTGCTCTACCTCATGGCGCCCACTGACCAGGCCGCCAAAGTGCGGTGGCCGTACATGACCCTCATCGGCGCTGGCATTACCATCGGCGCCGCCACCGGTCTGCTCGGCTACTTCGAGGGGTCCTACCTGACCCCGCTACACGCCTACGTCTTCGGCATCCACCTGACCACCGCGCTCATCTTCGATCTCGGTGTCTACCTCGCCGTCCTCGGTGTCATCCTTGCAGCGATCAATCTCGCTGGCATTCCCGCAGATGACCCAGGGGAACCAGATGACGGGGTTCCCGAGGCCGGCCAGGGTGACGTCGGGCTCATCGTCGATGGAGAACAACTGCCGATACCCGCCGGCGCTCACCCCGCCGCAGAGGACGAAAGGACAAACGCATGATCCTCGCACTATCAGTGGGCATACTCATGGCGGGTGCCGTGTACCTCATGATGCGGCCCGACATGTTCCGCATCACCATCGGTTTCGTCATGCTCAGCCACGCCGCCAACCTGGTGATCATGTCGGCGGGAGGTGTGTCGTGGCGGGGCGAGCCTTTCGGCGCACACGACGACACAACCGGTGCTGCCGACCCGCTGCCCCAGGCCTTTGTGCTCACCGCGATCGTCATTTCCTTTTCCATCACCATCGTCATGCTCGTGTCATCCGTGATCGGCAAACCGGGTGACGCCACCCGAGCGGACGACGACGTCTCCCGCGAATCGCCCCGGCGCCCAGATGCGGACGATGTCGATGAGCTTTACCACGAGCTCGCGCCCGACGCCCGTGCGACACCCGAGGTAGGGGACAAGACGCGATGATGTTTACCTACGACTTCGTGAGTACTTACCTGGCTCTCTTCGTCGCCATTCCCCTCATCTGTGCCGGAGTGCTGGTTATCGCTGCACGAGTGCAGTGGCTGCAGTACGTCGTCATGTTTGCCACGCTGGCGCTGAGCCTACTGGCCTCGGGTGGGTTAATCGCCGGCACCGCAGACGGCACCACGTATGCCAAGGGCACGGGAAGCTGGCCGTTCGGTATCGCGATCCCGTTCGCTGCCGACATGTTTTCCGCGCTCATGCTGACGACAACGGGCATCCTGGCGATCGTGTGCGCCTGGTTCGCGGTCGCGAGCGGGTACGCCCGAGAGCGCTACTTCGCCCCGCTTGTGCTGGTGCTCATGACGGGTGTCAACGGCGCGATCCTGACCGCGGATATCTTCAACTTCTTCGTTTTCCTCGAAGTGATGCTCTTGCCTTCCTACGGGTTGTACGTCTACACAATTCACCGCCGTGGCGGCAACATCATGGTTGGTGGAGTGCGGCTGTTCATTACCGCCAACCTGTTGGCATCAACCATGTTCCTCACCGGCGTGGCGCTGATCTACGGAACGGCCGGGTCCGTCAACCTCGCGCAGTTGCAGGGCGCCGCGGCGCAAGACCCCGCGGTGGCGATTGCGACCAGCGTGGTCATGCTCTCCATGTTGACCAAAGCGTCGGTTGTCCCGGTTCACTCCTGGCTCGCACGCTCCTACCCGTACACGTCGCCGGCGGTGACAGCGCTGTTCTCCGGCTTGCACACTAAGGTTGCCGTGTACATTCTGTACCGCATCTACGCCGTGCTTTTCGACGGCGATGAACGCTTCCTCTGGATCCTCGTCGCACTCTTCTCCCTGACGATGCTGATCGGCGTGCTCGGCGCAGTGGGGGAGAAAGACGCCCGCTCCATTTTGACCTTCCACATGGTGTCCCAGCTCGGCTACATTCTGCTGGGGCTGGCGATATTTACCGAGCTCGGACTCGTCGCAGGCATCTTCTACCTGGTGCACCACATGCTTGTGAAGGCCTCTCTGTTCATGTCTACCGGCGCCATTGAGGTGACGTACGGGACCGGCAAGATCGGAGCCCTGGCGGGGATGGCTCGGCGCGAGCCGTGGATGGGCGTTGCGTTTTTCGCGGCCGCGTTGTCCCTTGCGGGCATCCCGCCGTTCTCCGGTTTCGTGGCGAAGTTCTCGCTCATGCTCGCGGCGTACGAAAAGGGCGAGTTCTACGCCCTGGTAGTCATGGTTGTGGTGTCGTTGATCACGCTGCTGTCAATGCTCAAAATCTGGGACGGCATGTTCTGGGGGAGGGCAGAAAAGGCTGAGGTCGCGTCAGCTGACGACGGCCGAGCTCGTATCGGATTCTGGATGGGTGCCCCGGCCGTTATTCTCGCGGCGCTGACGCTGGCGATCGGACTGGGTGCGCAAGTCCTCATGGGATGGTCTGAAGTAGCGGCGCAGAATCTGTTGGACACTTCCGGTTACGTGAATGCGGTGATGAACGGATGAAAGATTTTCTAACGTGGCCGTTTAGGATCCTCGGGTTCTGGGCCTGGTACGCAAAAGAGTTCGCAGTGGCGAATGTTGCGGTGATTAAGGACGTGGTCACCGTAGGCAACGACGCGACGCCCTCCATCGTGAGGCTTGAGTGCTTAAGCTTCACGGAAGGGTTCTACACCCTGCTGGCGTCGCTGATCACGATCACACCCGGCACGCTCGTAGTGGGCGCCGGCGACACAACAAGCAAGGGGGTGCGCGTGATGTATGTTCATGCGTTGTACTACACCGACATGGATGAACTGCGCGCGGACCTTCGCGAAATGGAGGAGCGCATGCTCAAGGGCCTGATGCTTCGCCCCAAGCTGAACAAGGAGGCCACGTTGTGATAGCGGTTGAAATTGCGATCGTGATTTTCGGGTTGTGCGCCATGCCAGCCGGCTACAGGATGCTCGTCGGCCCGTCACGGGCGGATCGGGCGACGGCAGCGGACTTAATGGTGTTCTTGCTCATCGGCATGGTTGCCTTGATTGGTTTCCGCAACAGCTCCGGCTACACCCTCGACATTGTCCTGGTTGCGGCGCTCGTGGCATTTTTGTCTACGGTGTCGTACGCTCGCGTGCTGCTGCGGGGTGATCGCTGATGGACATCATGGACGTCATTGGTGATGTGTTGGTCATCTTCGGGGCACTCAACTTCGCGATTTGCGCCATGGGTTTGATCACTTTCTATGATTTCTATGCGCGCGTCTCGGCTGTGGGCACCGCGGCCGGGTTCGGAATTTCCTTCGTCGTTCTCGGTGTGTGGTTCAAGGATCCTTCGCTGGCGGGCTTTTTCGTCGCGCTCGTTGCGATTCTGTTGCTGCTGGGAACGTCCGCGCTGGGGTCGATGTTTATCGCGAGGTCCGCGGCGTTGCGGGGAACGCAGATGACCCGACCTGTGGCCGATGAACTGGGCGTTCTTACCCCGGAGCAGTTTGAAGCGCGCATGAGCGGGCGCGATGCGCCGGTGGAGGAGCGCTAGCTGTACCCAACGGTGCGCCTCCTCCGTTCTCGCTGTACGCGGCGTTATATTGCCTTGCATGAAATGGCGTCTTCTCGTAGCCCTAGTCATTGCGATTGCTGGGGCCTTTTTGCCGATGTCCCCGGTGAGCACGTGGTCGTCGGGCGATGAGGCGACGGGCGCGCCGCGGGTGACCCCCGGGCCCGATGGGCTTGTCGACGCCCGTCGCGCCGCCGGCGAGGCCGCCGCGAACGCCAGCATGCTCACCAGCGGCACCGGCCAGCTCAAGGACGGCGTGGTCACGCTCGACGAGGGCTCGACTGCGCTTGTCGACGGCATCGCTGCCGCGAACACGGGTGCGGCCCAGCTCTCCAACGGGATGGTGGAGCTGCAGGCGGGGACGGGCCAGCTCGCCGCGGGCGCTACCCGCGTGGCCGATGGCGTCGGCGGCGTGGTGGACCAGGTTGTCGGTTTCGAGGCGGTCCGCGGCCAAGTGCTGTCCACGATCGATTCCGCCCTGGAGCGGATGAAGGATGCTCGGGACCCGGAGGTCATCCAGGCGCGCGAAGCCCTGCAGGGGCTGCGGGAGCAGGCGCGGACCGCGCAGTTGCCGGCGGACGCGGTGTCGCGGCTCACCGAGCTGAAAAACGGCTCGCGCGAGGTGGCCAACCAGCTCTCAGTGCCCGGCTACGCCTACCATGACGGCGTCTACTCGGCGACCAATGGCGCCGCGCAATTGGCGAGCGGTCTCAACGAACTCAACAACGGCGCCGCCCCAGCGCAGGACGGCATCAAGCAGCTTCGCGACGGCTCCGAGAAGCTCGACGAGATGGCCGTGAAGACGGCGGACTCCATCGACACGGTACGCCGCGCGATTCCGGCCCCGGAGCCCGTTGCGGCGTCGTCAGGCCAGGCGGAGCAGGGCGCGCCGGCGTCGGCGCTCGCTCCGCTGGCGGCGATGCTGATCGCCGCGCTGGTCACCATCGGCGGCCTCGCGCTCGCCGTCGCTGTCGCCTTCCTGCCTGGACGGAAGTGGTGGGCCGTCGCCGCCGGCACCGGGTTCCTCACGCTGATTGGGCTCGTGCTGGTGATGGTGCTGGGCGTGTCCCTCTCCCCGCTCGCCGTTGCTACCGCGGCGCTCGCGCTCGCACTGTCCACTCTCGCTGCGGCTGGTGTCAGCTGGATGCTGATGGCGGTCTTCGGCACGAAGGCCGGTTTGGGAGCCGCCGCCGTGATTACCGTGGCCGAGATCGGACTTGTCGGGTGGGTGTGGAAGTCCGCCGCGGCTGGGGCCGTGTCCTCCGTCGCCGCTGCCGTGTCGAGCGCGCTGCCGATGCACTGGCTTACGGCCGCGCTGTCGGCGGCGGGCAACGGTGGGTCCACCACCGCGCTGTGGGTCGGAATCGGCCTGAGCGCGGCCATCGCGGTGCTCGGCCTGATCGGCGTGAACCGAACCCGAGCGTAAATTCCCGCCCGCGTCGCCTCTCCGCGTGATATACGTTACAGAGCAGTTCTGTACATCTAGGGAGTTGGCGCTGTTGGCCAGAGCCCATTGATCGAAATCGGCTTGCCGATCGCCCTGTTCGTCATCATGATCGGCATTGGCCTGAGCCTGACCAGCGCCGATTTTGCTTTCCACGCGCGGCGCCCGAGGGCGTCGGTAGTCGGGCTCATCGGACAGCTCACGTTGCCTCCGTTGATGGCCCTCGGCATCGCGTGGGCGTTTGGACTAGCCCCGCTCATGGCGCTTGGGGTAGTGCTTGTGGCTGCTGCCCCCGGGGGAGCGACGTCGAACCTCGCGACCTACCTGGCGCGCGGCTCGGTCGCGCTGCTCATCGGCGTGATCCTCACCCCGGTGGCCATCGGCATGGTGCTGCGCGCGAAGCAGCCGCAGCTGGCAGAGAAGATCGAGCGTTTCGTCGGCATGGTCGGCGTGATTGTGCTGGTGCTGCTCATCGCTGGAGCCCCAGTCGCTGGCCTGCTCAACGTCTGCCTCATCCTCATCGGTGGGCTCGTCGGCTGGCTCGGCAGGCTGGACGTGAAAGACCAGCTTGCGATCACATTTATTACAGCATCCGCAACACCACGCTCGCCATGGTGCTGGCGTTTACGGTGATGCAGAAGCCTGAGGTTGGCGTGGTCTCCGCGGTGTACTCGATCGTCATGTACGTGAACATGTTCCTCGTCATCGCGGCGGGCAGGCGGATGGTGGCCCGAAACGCCGCGACGCAGGGCGTGCACGGCGATACAGTGGGCGGCGAGAGGAGCCGCGCATATGGATCAACGAAAACCGACGTCGTAGTGGGATAACCACCCGCGCTTTCAGGAGCACCCCGAACCCAGCCCGGAGGAGTCGCAACGGAAGCTGACTTCCTACGAAAGCATCGTCGTCGTCCGCGCGGGCCGTGGGTTCAGCCCGACCTACAGCCTTGACGACGACACCGGCCAGCGCATCGGGGAAGTCACCCGCGTGAGCGAGGGGTTTTTCAAAAAACTCTTCACCCCGGCGAAATTCGCGATTACCGGCGACGGCGGCGTCTCGCTGACCCTGACCCGCAGCGGGAGTAGGTACAGCATCACAACCCCTGGCGGCGAAGAGATCGCCACCGCGAAGGCGGGGAACGCGATCTTCCGCCACAAAATGGGCTCAACGATCAACGGCGCACCCTGCGGAATCGAGTTTTCCACGTCGCAGCTGACCGCCCGGCTCACTCTCGGCGCTCAACCCGCCGCCACCCTGCGCCGGCAGTGGGACGGGGTGTTAAAGGAATTCGGGTGCCCGCACAGGTGCACCCTGGGCTTCGAGCCCCACACCGACGAGCGGCTGCGCGGCGCAATCATCGGCATCGCCGTGGCGATCGACATGATGATCCTCGCCGAGCGGCAGGCCAGTTCGTCGTAGAAAGAATCCGCACCGATAACACGAAAGTGTTTGTCAGTGCGGATGCGGTTGGTCGGGATAACAGGATTTGAACCTGCGACCTCTTCGTCCCGAACGAAGCGCGCTACCAAGCTGCGCCATATCCCGGCGTACGTGATGTACCCCGGATACATTACTCCAGCGCCGGGGGCGCTCCAAAACGCCTGCTCAGGCCCCGATTGCCACGATCGGGGCGCGAGTCAGCCCTCGCGCTCGGTGACGCGGATGAGCGCCGCCGACGGCCGGCAGAAGATGCGCACGGGGGCGTACTTGGACGTGCCCAGCCCGTTGGACACCTCCATCCACATGCCGCCATAGCGGTGCATGCCGGAGGCGCGCTCACGGTCGATGTCGGCGTTGGTCACCAGCGCGCGCTCCCCGGGCAGGCAAATTTGCCCGCCGTGGGTGTGCCCGGCGAGCGCGAGGTCGTACCCGTCCGCCTCGAACGCGGAGAGCACCCGGCGGTACGGCGCGTGGAGCAGGCCGATGGATAGATCCGCGTCCGCGTTCGGGGTGCCGGCGATCTCCTCGTAGCGGTCCAGGTCGTGGTGGGGGTCGTCCACGCCCGCTAGGGCGAGACGGACGCCGGCCTCTTTGAACTCCAACCGCTGGTGCGTCGCGTCGCGCCAGCCGCGCTCGACGAACGCGGCCCGCATCCCCTCCCAGGGCAGATCCACGTAGGAGGGCTCCCGCTTGGAGCCGGAGAGATACTTCAGCGGGTTCACGGGCCGGGGCGCCCAGTAGTCGTTGGTGCCGAAGACGAACGCGCCGGGCCGATCCAGCAGCGGGCCGAGCGCCTCGAGCACGTAGGGTACGCCCCGCACGTCGGAGAGGTTGTCGCCCGTGTTGATCACCAGGTCCGGGTTCAGCGCGTCGAGCGCGCTCACCCACGCGATCTTGTCGCGCTGACCCGGGATCATGTGCAGGTCGGAGACGTGCAGGATGGAAAACGCGTCCGCGCCGCGCAGGGTACCGGGCGCGAGCAGCGGCAGCCGGTACGTCTTCAACCGGAACTTGTGTAATTCGGCGGCGCCCCAGGTGAGCGTCGACAAGCCAGCGGCGACAGCCGCACCCGCCGCAAGGTAAACAGTGTGTCGAGTCTTCATCCCTCCCAACGTTACAGGTCGCGTAACCTGGGGACCCATGAGTGAGCTGAAAGACAAAATCCGCGCCGATCTGAAAGAGGCCATGAAGGCCAAGGAGAAGCAGCGCACGGGCACCATCCGCATGCTGCTGGCAGCGATCCAGGCGGCGGAGACGGAGGGGTCCAAGCACGAGGTCACGGACGAGGAGATTCAAAAGATCATCGCCCGCGAGATCAAGAAGCGCCGCGGTTCCGCCGAGATCTACCGCGACAACGAGCGCGCCGATCTCGCCGACAACGAGCTCGCGGAGGCCGAGGTGCTCGAGGGCTACCAACCGCGCCAGCTCGACGACGCCGAGCTCGCCGAGCTTGTCGACGCCGCCGTGGCCGAGACCGGCGCGGAGTCCATGGCCCAGATGGGCGCCGTGATGAAGGCGGCGACGGCAAAGGCCGCCGGACGCGCCGACGGCAAGCGCCTCTCCGCCGCAGTGAAGGCCCGGCTGAGCTAGCTTCGGGCCAGCGAGCGGCTAGCCGAAAATCTCGTTGAGGCGGCTGCGGGCGTCATCAATCTGGCGCTGCAGCTCCTCGAGCTCGGGCGGGGGACCTGCCTCCGGCGCCCGCGGCGCCTCGGGCGTGTTCCTCGTCTGAGTCTGCCGCGGCGCGGCGCCGTCGGACACGCTCAGCTTGACCAGCGAACCGGGGGCGAGGTTCGGGTCCGTCGGCTCGGCGGCGACCACGGTGCCCCGCGGCGCGCCGTCGCCGAAGACGGTCTGCAGCACCACGCGCAGGCCCTGGTCCTCCAGGTGCTTGCGCGCCGCGTCCGTGTCCAGCCCGACCACGGAGTCCAGCGCCGCCTGGCGGGTTCCGCGCTCGTAGAGGGCGCTGGACGCAGGTAGCCCCGCGTCGCGCGCACCCGGAACCGCGTTGGCCATACGGAACCACGCGTCCGCGGCCTCGTTGCCGCCGAACAGGGTGCCCTCCGCGCACTGCCGCACCGGGCTCGTGCACAACGGGGTGGTCTGGGTGCCGTCGTTGAAGATGTAGGGGGCGCCCGACAGGGCGTTGTTGAACCCGAAGAACGCCGAGGACTGGTGCGACTCCGTCGTCCCTGTCTTGGCGGCCACCGGGGTGGTCCAGCCGGCCGCGGAGGCGGCGCGCTTCGCCGTGCCGCTCTTGACGTCCTCCGACATGCCCTGCGCGAGTGTCCCGGCGACCTCCTTGTCCACCACCTGTTCGCACGCCGGGCGCTCGATGAACACCTCCTGGCCGTGCTTGTCGGTCACGCGCGCGATCGGGTTGGGCTCGCACCAGCGCCCGTTCGAGGCCAAGGTGGCCCCGACATTGGAGAGCTCGAGGGCGTTGACAGCCACGGGGCCGAGCACGAAGGAGCCCATGTTGCCGTCCACCACGGCCTGCTGGATGGAGCGCTGCCCGTCGTAGGTGCCGTCGGCGGTGTAAGAGCGCAGGCCGAGGCGCACCGCCATGTCCACTGTGGGCTTGACCCCGACCTTCTGCACCAGCTCGATGAAGGTGGTGTTGGGGGACTGCGCCAAAGCGTCGCGAAGCGAGAGCTTGTCGGCGTACCGCCCGGCGTTTTCCACGCAGTAGGCGTTCGGCGGGCAGTTCTTCGCGCCGCCCGCGCCCATGCCGTAGACCACGGAGCGCTCCGAGGTGTCCAGCATGGTTTCCAGCCCCATGCCCTGCTCGAGGGCCGCCCCGGCCGCGAAGATCTTGAACACCGACCCCGCTCCGTTGCCCACCAGCGAGGAGGGCTGCGGCATGATCGTCTGGTTCTGGGCGAGATCGAGGCCGTAGTAGCGTGACGACGCCATCGCGGCGATGTCCCGGGAATCCTCCCCCGGGCGCACCACATTGAGCACGCCCGCGACGCCGTCGGCGTTCGGGGACACGCTCGTGCGGATGGCGTTGACGGCCGCCGCCTGCACGTCCGGGTCGAGCGTGGTGGTGATGGTGTACGCGCCCGTTTCCAACTCGCCCTGCGACAGGCCCTTCGAGGCGAGGTAGCTCAAGGCGTAGTCGCACATGAAGCCGGCGTCCCCGGCGGCCACGCAGCCGTCGGGAAGCAGGTTCGGCTGGGGGAGGGTATCCAGCGGCTCGGCAGACAGCGCGTCCGCCTCCTCCTGCGTGATGGACCCGTAGCCCGCCATGTTCTGCAGCACGGTGTTGCGCCGCTGCGTCGCCCCCTCGGGGTTGGTGTAGGGGTTCAAATACTCCACGGACTGCAGCAGTCCGACGAGCAGCGCGGCCTGCTTGGGGCCCAGCTCGCTCGCGGGGACGTCGAAGTAGGTGCGCGCGGCTGCCTCGATGCCGTAGGAGTGGTTGCCAAAGGACACAAGATTCAGGTACCGGGTGAGGATCGTGTCCTTGTCTAAGGTCTTGTCCAGATCGGAGGCCATGCGCATCTCGCGCAGCTTGCGCGGGATGGACTGCTCGGTGGCGGCGGCGGCCTCCTCGTGCGAGTCGGCGTCGACAAGCCAGAGGTAGTTCTTCACATACTGCTGGTCGATGGTGGACGCGCCCTGCTCCACCCCGCCGGCGAGGAGATTGGTCACCATAGCGCGGGCGAAACCCTGCATGTCCACGCCCTCGTGCTCGTAGAAGCGGCGGTCCTCCGTGGACACCAGCGCATCCTTCGCGTACTGAGAGATGGCCTCACTGGGCACCTCGTAGCGGCGCTGGTTAAACACCCAGGCAATGGGCGTGCCCTCGACGTCAGTCACGGTGGTCACGCCGGGGACGTGGCCGTCGTTGAGGTCGGAGAGGTTCGTCTGCATTGTCTGTGCCGTGCGCGCGACCGCCACCCCGCCCAGCCCGGCGACGGGGGCGAGGCACACGGCGACGGCGAGGCCCGCGGTAATGATTGCCAGGAGAAGTTTCCAGAGCGAAGTGAGTGCTGACACCCCCTTACCCTAAACCACGCCACCAGCGCGGGGGAATAGTCAAGCCCCCCTATATGTGTGACCCATTCGACAATGCCGTGGCGCTGTGAATACACTTACAGACACTATTTTGTTCGGTTATGAAAACCACATCGCCTTAAAGCCTCAAAGGAGACGCTATGACGACAACGCTGGGGCCCCGGAAGTCGGGTTCCGTGGGCCAGATGGTGATCGATCGCGGCGAGTGGGTCACCCTGGCGACGTGCCGCACGGGCGACCCGGACGCACTGTTCGTGCGCGGTGCGGAGCAGCGCAAGGCGGCGGCGATCTGCCGCGGCTGCCCGGTGGTGATGGAGTGCCGTGCCGACGCGCTGGACAACCGCATCGAGTTCGGGGTGTGGGGCGGGCTGACCGAGCGCCAGCGCCGCGCCGTCCTGCGGCAGAACCCCCACGTGACCGACTGGGCGGCGCACCTCGCCTCCGGCGCCGAGGTCGCCGGGCTGTAATCGGTGCTGTAATTCGCACGGCTGGGTAGGATTGCCGCATGACTAAATGGGAATACGCCACCGTGCCTCTTCTGACCCACGCCACCAAGCAGATCCTGGACACCTGGGGGGAAGACGGCTGGGAGCTCGTCACCATCACCCCCGGGCCCACCCCGGAGAACCTGGTCGCGTACATGAAGCGCGAGGCGTAGGCCGTGGCGGAGACGTTCAGTGAGAAGCTTTCCGCCTTGGGCCTCGAACTCCCCGAGGTTGTAGCCCCGCTGGCCGCCTACGTCCCCGCCACCCGCGTGGGAAACCAGGTGTGGACCTCCGGCCAGCTCCCGCTCGTGGGCGGCGCGCTGCCCGCGCACGGCAAGGTGGGGGCGGAGGTGAGCCAGGACGAGGCTTACGACCTCGCCCGGCGCGCGTGCCTCAACGCGCTTGCCGCGGTGGACGCGGTGGCGGGCCTGGACAACGTCGCCCGGGTGCTCAAGGTGGTCGGGTTCGTGGCCTCCGCCCCTGACTTCACTGGCCAGCCCGCCGTGGTCAACGGCGCGAGCGAGCTCATCGGCGAGATTTTCGGTCAGGCCGGCGCGCACGCCCGCTCCGCCGTCGGCGTGGCGGTCCTGCCGCTGGACTCCCCCGTCGAGGTGGAGCTGGTCGTCGAGTTGCGGGACTAAAGCTGCGCAACAGCTGTAGGCTGGCATTTATGGAGCATCCCGCTTACAGCCAACTGCGTCCGGTCACTCCCTCCGCGTCCGTCGTGCTCTGCCCGAACCCTAGCTACGCGGCGCTTGAGGGGACGAACTCCTGGGTCATCCGCGCCCCGGAGGACGAGTTCAGCATTGTTATTGACCCCGGCCCGGAAGATGAAGGGCACCTCAACGTCTTAAGTGCCAAGGGGGAGAAGGTCGCGCTCATCCTGCTCACGCACCGCCACCACGATCACGCGGACGGCGCCGAGCGCTTCCGCCAGCTCACCGGCGCCCCGGTCCGCGCGTTGGACCCCAAGTACTGCGCCGGCGCCGAGCCGCTTGTCGACGGCGAAGTGATCTCCCTCGACGGCGTCTCACCGCACATCAAGGTTGTGGCAACCCCGGGGCACACCAGCGACTCCGTGAGCTTCTTTATTTATACGGGCCCGATTGGTGAGGACGGCAGCGGGGACCTCGAAGGCATCGTCACCGGCGACACCATCGCCGGGCGCCACACGACCATGATCTCAGAGACCGACGGCGACCTGGGAGATTATCTTGACACGCTGACCATGCTCGAGGAGCAGGGTGAGGGCGTGCCCCTCTTGCCGGGCCACGGGCCGGACGGCGAGAATGTGGCGTGGTTCGCGCGCAAGTACATTGACCGCCGCACGCACCGCCTCGAGCAGATCCGCCAGGCGCTCGCCGAGCACGGGCAGGACGCGGATATCAGCACGATCGTGGACGCGATCTACGACGATGTCGACCCGGTGCTGCGCGGCGCGGCGGAGCAATCCACCCGCGTCGCCCTGCGCTACATCCGCAACGAAGGCTAGAACGAGGGTTAGCGGGCGCGCCGGGCGAGGTTCTCGGTGTTGACGATGAGCACGCTCTTGCCCTCGAGGCGGATCCAGCCGCGGTGGGCGAACGTGGCCAGCGCCTTGTTCACGGTCTCGCGCGAGGCGCCGACAAGTTGGGCGATCTCCTCCTGGGTGAGGTCGTGGTTGACGCGCAGCGCGCCGCCCTCCTGCGTGCCAAACCGGTTGGCCAGCTGCAGCAGCGTCTTGGCCACGCGGCCGGGGACGTCGGTGAAGATGAGGTCCGCGAGCGAGGCGTTGGTGCGGCGCAGGCGGCGGGCCAGCACGCGCAGGAGCTGTTGGGAAATCTCCGGGTAGTCGCTGATCCACTTCTTCAGGGAGTCCGAGTTCATAGTGGCCGCGGTGACCTCGGTGACGCAGACCGCCGAGGAGGTGCGCGGTCCGGGATCGAAGATGGACAGCTCGCCGAACATGTCGGAAGGCCCCATGACGGAGAGCAGGTTCTCACGCCCGTCCGGGGCGTGGCGGGCCAGCTTCACCTTGCCCTCGATGATGATGTAGAGGCGGTCGCCGGGCTCGCCTTCGTCGAATATGGTCGTGCCGCGAGGGAAGTGGACATCCTCCATCTCGCTGATCAGCGCGGTCACCGCGTCGGCCTCCACGCCCTGGAAAATCCCGGCGCGGGCGAGGATGTCGTGCTCCCCAGTCATCATTCCTCCTACGATGCACGGCTGATTTACAGCAGCCACAGTACCATTGCCTTGGGACATACGTCACAAAAGGCGAAAAGTGTGGTCAATCAGCGAGCAGGCCGGCTTCAAGCCGCTCCATGCCCACCGCGAACGCGCCTAGGATCACGGGTGCCAACGCTGCATACAGAACCGTCATGGTGCCGATGCTACCTTTCGCCGCCATTATAGTGAGATGCATGACTGACCTTACGGCCCCCGCCGCCTCGCTCACGCCGCAGCGCCGCCGTTCGGGAACCCACCCCGCCGCCCGCGGCCAGGAGACCGCGATCGGGCGGAAGAAACGCGCGCGGCGGATCAACCGCACGCTGGCGGCGGTGTTTCCCGACGCCCGCGCCGAGCTCGATTACACCACCCCGCTGGAGCTGCTGGTGGCCACTGTGCTCAGCGCCCAGACCACGGACGTGCGGGTCAACCAGGTCACCCCTGAGCTGTTCGCCCGCTTTCCGACGCCCGAGGCCTACGCCTCTGCCTCCCAGACCGATATCGAGGAGATTATCCGCCCCACCGGCTTCTACCGGGCGAAAGCTGCCAACCTCATCGGCCTCGGCCAGAAACTGGTGACGGATTTCGGCGGGGAGGTTCCCACCGCGCTGGATGATCTGGTGACGCTGCCCGGGGTGGGCCGCAAAACGGCGCACGTGGTGCGCGGCAACGCTTTCGACATGCCCGGGCTCACGGTGGACACGCACTTCCAGCGCCTCGTGCACCGGCTCGCGCTCACCGAGGAGACGGACCCGGTGGCCATCGAGCACGCCATCGCGGCGCTGGTGGAGAAGAAGGAGTGGACGATGTTTTCCCACCGCATCATCTTCCTCGGCCGCCGCGTGTGCCACGCGCGCACGCCCGCGTGCGGCGCCTGCCCGCTGCGGTTCGACTGCCCCAGCTTCGGGGCGGGCCCGACCGGCCCGGCGGAAGCGGCGGCGCGCGTGACCGGCCCGGAGCGCTCACACATCCTCGCATTCGCAGGAGTAGGGGAGTAGGCCACGGTGAACAGGTCCGTCCTGACAGGAGTCATCGCCGCCTTGGCGGCCACGGTCATCGTGCTCGCCGGGGCGTTCGTTCTGCTGCGGCCTTCGGGGGGAACTGCGTCGGATTCTTCTGGGGGTGCGTCGGGTGAGGCGTCGATAAGCAGCGGGCAGGCTGACATCGGCGCGCGCCCCGACTGCCCGGGGCCGGCCGTCGGCGGGGTGGAGCTCGAGTGCCTCGGCGGCGGGTACGCCCCGCCCAGCGGCGAAGTCACGGTAGTCAACGTGTGGGCGTGGTGGTGCGAGCCGTGCCGCGACGAGCTGCCAGTTCTGGCGGAGTACGCGGCCGCCCGCCCGGACGTCACCGTGGTGGGCGTGCACGCGGACGCGTCCGCGGCCAAGGGCGCGGCCCTGCTGACGGAGCTGGGCGTGGATTTGCCCAGCTACCAGGACAGCACCAACGCGTTCGCCGGCACGCTGGGGCTGCCCGGGGTCATCCCGATCACGCTCGTGTTCCGCGGGGGCGAGCGCGTGGGCGTGTTCCCCGAGGTGTTCCACTCCGCCGCGGAGCTCGACGCGGCCGTGAGCGGGGTGCTGTAGATGGCTGACGTGCCCCTTCGCCCCGAGCTCGCGCCCGACTGGATGACGGGAATGGTCGCTGGCATGGCGCAGGCGCGCAGCTCCGAGCGGATGCGCCGGACCCTGGACAGCCGCGCCCCGCGCGCAGGCGCCCCCGATGACTCCGCGGTGCTCATGCTGCTCACCGGCGAGAGTCCGGACACCGCGGAGATCCTGCTCACCCACCGCACGCCCGCCATGCGTAGCCACTCCGGCCAGATGGCCTTCCCCGGCGGGCGTATCGACACCACCGATACAGGGCCCGTCGACGCCGCCCTGCGCGAGGCGTGGGAGGAGACCGGCCTTCAGCGTGAGCTGGTGATTCCCCTGGCCACGCTAAACGCCGTGTCCACCGCCGGGAACCAGCGCGCCGTGCGCCCCGTCCTGGGGTACTCGGCCGACCCCGGGCATCCCCACCCGGCCAGCCCCGCGGAAACCGACGACGTCTTCTTCGCCCCGGTCTCCGAGCTGCTCGAGCCGGGCAACCGCCTCACCGTGGGGGTCATGGGTTTCAAGGGCCCGGCGTTCACGATCAACGGCTACCTCGTGTGGGGGTTTACGGGCCTGCTTCTCGACGTCATCTTCGACGCCGCCGGATGGACCCAGCCGTACGACACCACGGTTGTGCCGCTGCGCCGGGCGCTTTCGGGCTCGCGCAACGACGAGCGCTATTTCTGACCGCGTCCGGGGTACTATGAGCATTCGCTTGTCCGCACGTGGTCGCAAGGTAGAAGGTAGTAGAAGGTAGTAGGGAGTATCGCCGGTTTGGACGCAGCCTTCATTGTCGACGCAATTTTGGTTCTTGCCATCATTGCCTCTTTCATCAGTGGCTGGCGCCGGGGTGCGTTGACGTCCATTCTGTCCACGGTGGGTATCGTCGCCGGGCTCATCGTCGGTCTCGCTGTCGCCCCGGCGCTGGTGAACGCCGCCGAAGCGCTCGCGTTCAAGCTGGCGATCCTGCTGGTCGTGGTGCTGATTTTCGCGGCGATGGGAAGCTCCGTGGGGGTCATCGTCGGCTCCAGGCTGCGCGACCGCGCGCGCTGGCGCTCCACGCAGGTGGTGGATTCCGTCGTGGGCTCGGTGTTCCAGGCTGTCGCGGTTGCGCTCGTGGTGTGGTTTATCTCGATCCCCCTGGCGTCGGCCGTCCCCGGCAAGGTCGGTGACGGGATCCGCCAGTCCGCGGTGCTGGGGGCGTTCAACGCCGCGGCACCTGCCGGGGCGGAACAGCTGCCGGCGCGGCTCGCCGCTTTGTTGAACGAATCAGGGCTTCCGCCACTGGTCTCACCTTTCGCGCCCACGGTCGGGCAGCAGGTCGACGCGCCCGACCCCGACGTGGTGGATGTCGCCATGGTGGAGCAGGCGCGCCCCAGCGTGGTCCACGTGATGGGCGACGCCGAATCCTGCAGCCGCAAGCTCATGGGGTCCGGGTTCGTCGCCGCCGACGACTACGTGATCACCAACGCCCACGTGGTGGCGGGCACAGGGGCGGTAGACCTTGACACTGTGCTCGGCGTCAAAAGCGCCGAGGTGGTCTACTACAACCCGGACGTGGACATCGCCGTTCTGCGCGCCCCCGGCCTGGGGCTGGACCCGCTGCCGTTCGCGGACGCCGGTTTGGGAGCGGGCGACGACGCCGTGGTGATGGGGTATCCGCGCTCCGGCCCGTTCGAGGCGGCCCCGGCGCGGATTCGCAGCCGCATCAACATCGCCGGGCCCGACATCTACGCCACCGGGCGCGTCGAGCGCGAGGCCTACACGCTGCGCGGCAACATCCGCCAGGGCAACTCGGGCGGCCCGCTACTCACGCCCACCGGGGACGTCGCCGGCGTGATCTTCGGGGCGTCCGTGGACTCCAGCGACACCGGCTACGCACTGACCACGGACCAGGTGCTCTCTGTGGTGGGCCCGATCGCCGACCTGCGCGGGCTCACGGCACCGGTGGACACCGGCGCGTGCGTCGCCGGTTAGGAGCCGGCCCCGGTGCCCCCGGTGCCCCCGGTGAGCGCCGCGAACTGCGCGACTGCCGCGGTAAACTCCGCCGGGTTCTCGATGTGGGGAAGGTTTTTGGCACCCGGCACGCTGAGCTGACGGACCGTGCCCGTCACGCGCGCCTTCTGCCGCGCCACGACCGGCTTCCACAAACTCTGCCCCGGGTGGATGAGCAGTGTGGGAGCCGCGACGGGGGCGTCGTTCGCGGCGGAACCGGAAAGGGAGACTAGGGGCGGCGTGATCAGCCGCGAGTTGTGGACGCTGTGCACGAAGGCGTTGTCGATGTCGGCGGCTGTGCGGCGCACGTTCAGCACCTCGTCGAAGCGTGCGGTGCCGTGAAACTGGCTGGTGGTGTTGATCACGAGGTTGTCCCGGTACACGCGGCGCCGGGTGCGCGGGAAGCGCCTCAGCAGGCGCGACGGCAGACGAGCGACGGTGATGCGGCCGAGCAGGGGCATGAAGTCCCAGGGCCGCGCTGCCATAGCCGCGCGCAGGTCCGCCGGATGCGCCGCGGAAACAGAGACCAGGCCGGAGACGAGTTCGGGGTGCAGGGCCGCGGTGACCCAGGCGACGCCTCCGCCCGTGTCCGCCCCGACAACGATCGCGGACTTATGCCCCAGGGTGGAAATCGCCCCCTTGACGTCGCCTACGGCGATGAGCATCTCGTTGCCCGGCCTCGGCGGCGGCTTGTCCGACATCCCGTAACCGCGCATGTCGAGCGCGGCGACGTGAAAGCCCCGCTCAGCGAGCGGGGCGATGACGTCGCGATAGTCGAACCACCCGCCGAACGTACCGTGTAGGAGCAGGACAAGGGGGTGTGCGGGTTCCCCCGCGGTGACGGCGTGCAGGCGGGTGCCGCGGGTATGGAGCAGCTCGTGCTCGAAGTCGCCCTCGAGCTCCACGACTGTGGGCGGGAGTCTGCGGCTGAGCGCGGGCACTGCGTCTGCGTCTCCCGTATTAGTCCTTGGTCACGGCGGTGGAGCCGCCGCGGGTCGGCACCGTGCGGGTGACGGAGCGCTCGTCGGTGACAACCGGGATGCGGCCGGTCGGCGCGGGGCCGCCGGTGTACAGGGCGCTGTCATCCTCGGCGAGGTTCTTCTGCGCCTGGCCCGGGACGAGGTTCTTCAGCTCGCCCACGGACTCCATGGTGCGCTCGGGGGCCTTGACGTTCTTGAACTTGCGGAAGCCGACGAAGGCCAGGATTCCGGCCACCGCGAGCATGACCAGGAAGATGATGAGGAAGGCGGCCCACCACGGCATCCACAGGTGGAGCAGCGCGGCGAGGAAGAAAAAGAAGAAGAAGGTGGAGTACAGCGCGATCACGCCGGCGGCGGCGAACAGCCCCCCTCCGACGGCCCCCTTCTTCACCTCGCCCATGACCTCGGTCTTAGCCAGCTCGATTTCGCTGCGGACGAGGCGGGACACCTGCTCGGAGGCGTTCGAGACCAGCGCGCCGATGGAGTCCTGGCCCGGCTGGGTGACGTCGGTGTCGCGCAGCGGAATGGAGTCGACCTTGGCGGAGATGGCGGTCGAACCGTTTGTGTAGAGACCCTTGTTGCTCACGATGTTTTACCTTCCTCGGTGGCTCGTGCCAGCTAGTTCAACATAAAACCACACTTGCTTTTCTAATGAACGTACCCAATCCTAGAGGATTATGCGCTGCGGTTGTCTTTGGCGATGCGCTGCGCAACCCAGATTCCGGCCGCGGCGAGCGCGGTGACGCCCGCCACAACTCCCGCTCCGATCCCCACTTCACGGGCGTTGGGCATCTGGATGAGCGGCTCCGGGTTCTTAAAGGTGCGCACCTCCCAACCGTGCTCCTGGGCGTGCTTGCGCAGCGCCCGGTCGGGGTTGACCGCAACCGGGTGGCCGACCATTCCCAGCATGGGAATGTCCGTCGCCGAGTCGGAGTAGGCGTAGCTGCCAGCTAAGTCGTAGCCGTGGGACTCGGCGAATTCGGTCACGGCGTCCGCCTTGGCATCGCCTTTGAGGAACCGGGTGACGTTGCCGGTCAGCTTGCCGTCAACAACCTCGAGCTCGGTGGCCACGATCATGTCCACGCCCAGCTCGCGCGCGATGGGCTCGACGAGGATGTCCGCGGAGGCTGAGATGATGATGACGTCGCGGCCGTGGCGTTTGTGGAACCCGATGAGCTCTCTGGCCTCGGCGTATATGGCGGGCGTGACCACCGTGCGCATCGTTTCCGTCGTGACGCGGTCGATATCGTCGACCGCCCAGCCCGTGACAAGCTGCGCCATATAATCGCGGGTGGAGTCCATGCGCTCGCTGCTGAGCCCCATGAGCATGTAGGACGCCTTCGTCATGTAGATTTCCACGGCCTCTTGGCGGGTGATCATCCCGTTGTTGAGGAATTCTTTTCCAAACGCGAAGGCGGAGGAGGTGGCGATGATGGTTTTGTCCAAGTCGAAGAAGGCGGCGGTGCGCCGCGCGGCGGCGCCCGTGGGCTCCCCGGTGCTGTCGTCGACGTCCATGCCCGACATTGTAGACGGGCCGCTTGACCCGCGGGCGCACCATTTTCGAAAAAAAGTACGAGAAAAGTTGTTGATGTGCTTGCAACGTTTTCATGGTATGTGTCATAATCGTTCCCGCACGGCCCCGATATACAGTGTGGCCTGCCCCGGTCCACCCCCCCCGAGACCGGGTTACCGACGGCCCGCGCACACCCCCCCCGAGGCGCGGGCCGTCCCTTATGCCTTCCTCCGCCGCCGGCATGTTGTCCCCGGCATGTTGTCCCCGTCTTGTTATCCACAGCATGTTGTCCACAGCGCGATGGTGAAACGTCACCTAGCTGGCGTTTTATCCACAGGTTTTCTGCGGGGCCCTTGTTCCGCCCCGCGCGCTGCGCGAGAGTCGAAGCATGTCACGCACCTCGCCCATCCTCGTCGCCGTCGACGACCCGACAGTGCACTCTGAAGCCGTCCACCTCGTCGCCGTCGCCGGGCACCCGGTCGTGGATGCCAGCGCTGACCCCGCCGCCTTCCAGCGCAGCTATGAGTCGTGTTTCGCGGTGCTCCTTGATTCCTCCGTCGTGCCCCCGCCGCACCGACGCCCCGGCGTGTTCCTCGTCGGCGGCGAGCCGGACGAGCTGGATAAGCAGTTCGCGGCCCGCCCATGGAGCGATGACGCCTTCGTTCTCCCCGCCCAGGCGGCGGATCTGTTGCGCGCCATCGGGGCGCTGCGCCACGGCGGGCTCGAGCACCGCGCGCGGGGCACGGTCGTCGCGGTGGTGGGTGCGGCCGGAGGGGCGGGCGCGTCGGTCCTGGGGGCGTCGATAAGCCGTTCGTGCGGCGCCGAGCTCGCCCCCTCGCTTGTCGACGCCCACCGGTACTCCGGCGGCCTCGACCTCCTGCTGGGCGTCGAGAACGCGGTCGGGGCGCGCTGGGGCGAGATCACCGTTGGCGAGGGCGAGGTCGCGCGGGATGACATCCGGCGGGCCCTGCCCGCGACCGCCGACGGGATTGCCGTGCTGACTTGCTCGCGCACGACGATCAGTGACCCTTTCGTGTTCGACGCGCCCGCCGTCGAGCGCACCGTCGCCGCGCTGGGCACGGCCGGGCTGACGGTCGTCGATTGCCCGGTGCAGCTCGTGCCGCAGCGCTGCGACCTCGCGGTCGTGGTCACGCCGGGGGAGGTGCGCGCGGCGGCCGCCGCCACCCGGATCGGCGCGGAGCTGAGCGCGCGCGGGGTGCAGTGCGTGGCCGTGGCCAGGCGCCGGGCGTGGTCGGGCCTGTCGGGCGCCGAACTCGAGCGCGTGACCAAGCTGCGCGTGGTCGGCGACGTCCCCGACGTGCCCGGGCTGACGAAGAAGCTGGAGACGGCGGGGCTGCCGCGTCGCCTCCCGCGGGCGCTGGAACGCTGCGCTCGCGCCGTCTTGGCGGAGGTGGGACTGTGAGGCCGGCCGCGGAGGCGGGCGAGATCATCGCGCGCGTCAAGCGCCGCCTCGCTCACGAGCCCGTGACGGACCCGGCACGCCTGTCCGCCCTGATCAGGGAGGAGGCGGTCGTGCTCAGCGACGTCGAAGTGCTGGGCATCATGCGGCAGCTGCGCGACGACACCACCGGTGTGGGGCGCCTGGAGTCCCTTCTGGGCAACCCCGGTGTCACGGACATCTGCGTCAACGGGCCGTCGAGCGTGTACGCCGATTCCGGAGCGGGCCTCGAGCTCACCGACGTGCAGTTCACCTCGGACGCGGAGGTGCGCCACTTAGCCGCCCGGCTCGCCGCCAACTGCGGGCGCCGGCTTGACGACGCCCAACCTTACTGCGACGGCCACATCCTGCGGGAGGACGGCACCCTGTTGCGGTTCCACGCGATCCTGAGCCCCGTGGCGAGGGCGGGAACGTGCATCTCCCTGCGGGTGCTGCGCGCCACGACGGCCACGCTCGATGACCTGACGCGGCGCGGCGCGATGGATGCGGAGCGCGCGGAGGTGCTCCGCCGCGTGGTCACGCGGCGCCGTGCGTTCCTCGTCCTCGGCGGCACGGGCGCCGGGAAGACGACGCTGCTGACGGCGATGCTCTCCGAGGTGGATCCGGGGGAGCGCATCGTGGCCATCGAGGACACCCTCGAGCTCACGCCGCGCCACCCGCACGTGCTCAACTTGACGTCGCGCGGCGCCAACGCCGAGGGCGCCGGCGAAATCACGCTGGCGAACCTGCTCCGCCAGGCGCTGCGCATGCGCCCAGACCGGATCGTCGTCGGAGAGATCCGGGGTGCCGAGGTGGTGGACCTGCTCGCCGCGCTGAACACCGGCCACGACGGAGGGGCGGGGACGCTGCACGCGAACTCCATTCACGAAGTCCCGGCGCGGATGGAGGCGCTCGCCGCGCTCGGCGGGCTGGACCGGCCGAGCCTGCATTCCCAGCTGGCGGCAGCGGTGGACGTGGTGATTGTGGTCAAGCGGCGCCCCGACGGCTCCCGAATCCTCCACCAGCTCGGCGTGCTGGAGGGCAACCCGGTCACGGCCAGGGTGGTGTGGGACGCGGAGGCGGGGGAGTTAGACGGCTACGCGGAGGTGTTCGGCCCATGAACGCCGTCTCCTCGGCGCTCATCGCCGCGGCCCTGGCCACGCCCCCGCCGCGCCCCGCGCACAGGCTGGGCGGCGCGACCCACCGCACGCGCCTCCACCCGGCCGTCATTCCGGCCGCGGTGTTCGTGGTTTCGCTGGCCGTCATCGTGTCGGACCGCCTGGCCCTAGTCGTCTCCCTGGGGATTGCGGGGATGACCCTTGCGCGCGCCGCGGCCGCGTACCGGGACAAGCGCCAGGCGCGGCGCAACCGGGCCATCGTGGCCGGGTTCCTGGGCCACGTGGTCACCCATCTCGAGGCCGGCTCCACGCCGAGCGACTCGTGCAGGCGCGCCGAGGACCACCTCCCGGATTCGTGCCCGGCGCCGCTCGCGCGGGATCTCCGGCAGCTCGGCGTGTCGGCGGCGCACGGCGCGGCCCCGCACGACACTGCCGGCGAGCTTGGAGAGGTCGCCGACGTCGCGGCGCTGTGGGCCCTGGCCGTCAACCGCGGCCTGCCGCTGGCGGCGCTTCTCGCCCAGGCGAGGGACCGCATAGACGCGCAGCAGCGCCATCGCGCGGCGACCGAGGCGGCGCTCGCAGGCCCGAAAACGACCGCCGTAGTGCTGTCGCTGCTGCCCCTCGCGGGCGTTGCGATGGGATCCGCGATGGGCGCCAACCCGCTCGGTCTCCTGCTCGGCCCGGGCGCGGGCGGGTGGCTGCTGGTGGCGGGCACGGCGCTGGTGTGCGCAGGTTTCCTCGCATGTCAGCACATCATCGGGCAGGCGGCGGCATGAGCGGCTACGGGCTCGCGGCCCTTCTCACCGCCGCCGCGCTGTGCGCGCCGGGAGCGCCCCCGGCGTCGCGCCTGCGCGGCGGCGCGGCCGGTTTGACCACGAAGAGCCCCCGGGACGGGCCGCGCGGGCGCCGCGCGCCCGCCTTCGACCGGCACCGCGCCGCGGCCGACATCTCGCTGTTCGCCGTGTGCTACTCGGCGGGGCTTACGGCCCAGGCGTCGGCCGCCGCCGTGGCCGAATCCTATCGTCCCGGTTCGACCGATCCGCTGGCCGAGAAGTGGCGCACCACCGCGTCGCTGCTGGCCCTCGGCGTTGAGCCGGAGCGCGCGTGGGCGGACTTCCACGAGGTTCCCGGCGGCGCCGATCTCGCCAGCGTGGTCGCCCTGTCGCATGCCTCGGGCACCGCGGTTACCGCGGGGTGCCAGAGGATCGCGGACCAGCTCACGCACGCTGCCACTGACGACGCGACGGCGAAGGCCGAGCGCGCCGGGGTGCTCATCGCCATCCCCCTCACCGCGTTTTTCTTACCCGCCTTCTTTGTTCTCGGACTCATCCCGACGGCAATCAGCCTCGGGGCATCACTTACGTAAGGAGCACAACCATGCATCGAATCAACTCTCTCACCGCCGCTCTTCTCACCCGCATCCACACGAAAATGACGAACGACCGCGGAATGTCCACCATCGAATACGCTTTCGGCTCCCTGGCCGCGGCCGCGCTCGCGGGCGTGCTGTACATGGTGGTCAACGGCAACGGCGTCACATCCGCGATCGAAGGCGTGATCACCGACGCCCTCTCCAACACGCCGGGCTAAGGGGGTCGCCTGATGCTTGTCGACGACCGCGGCTCCGTCACCGTCGAAGCCGCCCTCTCCCTTGCGGTCCTGCTGACGGTGGCCGCCGCGATCGTCGCGGGTGTCGCCACCATGGCGGCCTACATCTCGGCGGTGGACATCGCCGCGGCGGCGGCGCGCTCCCACGCCATTGGGGTGGACTTCACGCCGAGCCGCGGCACCGTCACCGTCGAGCAGGCGGGCGGGATGGTCACAGTCACCGCCGTGGTGCCCGCCCCGGTGACGCCGATGACCGCGACGGCTACCTTCCCGGTGGAGTTCCGGTGATCGTGCGCATCTGGAACGCCAAGCGAAGGTGGCGGCCCCGGGATGACCGGGGGTACGCCACGGTCACCTCCGCGGGCGTTATCGCCGCCGTAATGGGGCTCTTCCTCGTGGTCGCGGCAGCCGGGGCCCGGGTGGCGGACACGCACCGCGCCCAGGCGGCGGCCGACTTGTCCGCCGTCGCGGGCGCGCAGGCCCACTACCAGGGTGCAGACGCGTGCCGCGTCGCCGCCGAGACCGCGGCCGCCAACGCCGCGGCGCTCACCGCCTGCGAGCTCTCCGGGGGCGATGTCATCGTCGCTGCCGCGGTGGGCGGGGCCGAGGCGCGCGCCCGGGCTGGACCCCTCTAACTGGCGGTCATGCTCACCAGCGCCCCAAGCAGTGCCAACGCCGCCCGCTTGTCCAGCGGCTGGTTGCCGTTTCCGCACTTCGGAGACTGCACGCACGAGGGGCACCCCGCCTCGCACCCGCAGGATTTCACGGTGTCGTAGGTCGCGGCGATCCACTCCGCAAACCGCGCGTAACCCTCGTCGGCGAACCCGGCCCCGCCGGGGTGTCCGTCGTAGACAAAGACGGTGGGCAGCAGAGTGTCGGGGTGCAGCGCGGTAGACACGCCGCCGATGTCCCACCTGTCGCAGGTGGCCAGCAGCGGCAGCAAGCCAATCGCGGCGTGCTCCGCCGCGTGCAGCGCGCCCGGCACGTCCCCGGCGCCGATGCCGATCTCGTCCAGCACCAGCGGGTCGATGGTGTAGGCCACGGCGCGGGTCGTCAGGCGCTGCTCGGGCAGGTCGAGGGGGATGTGCTCGGACACGGTGCCGTCGTCAAGCCGCACGACGTAGCCGGTGACGCGGTCGACCACCTCGACATCCACCCTGGCGACCCACAGTCCGGGCGACGGGTTGGAGCACTCCAGGGCCTCGCCCAGGATGGTGATCTCGGTAGTGGACCGCGCGTGGGTGGAGTACCCGGGCGTTCCCGGGGTGGCCAGCGCGACGTAGTCGTCCAGGTCGAGGGTGTCGATGACGTAGTACTCGCCCTGGTGGATATAGACAGCGCCGTCGTGCACTTGGCTCATCGCGCGGCCCGAATCCACCGTGCCCAAAAGGCGACCGTCCGTGGTGTCGACGATCATGACCTGCTCACCGGTTCCGCCGCGCAGGCTCACCGAGGAATGCGCGGATTCGGGCGAGATGGCGCCCGCGAGCTGTGGGACGGCGAACCAGCCCGCCGCGCGGTGCCGCAAAAAGCCGTCCGCCACAAGGCCGTCGACCACCGCGCGCGCCCCGAAGTCGTCGACGTCGCGCGGGGTGAGCGGCTTTTCCACCGCCGCGCAGTAGACGTGCCCCCGCAGGATGTAGGGGTTAGCCGGGTTGAACACGCTGTTTTCCACGGGCCTGCCCAGCAGGGCTTCAGGGTGGTTCACCAGGTAGGTGTCCATGGGCTCGTCGCGGGCGATCAACACCACCATCGCCGACTGGCCGCGGCGGCCCGCGCGGCCCGCCTGCTGGCGAAACGACGCGACGGTGCCCGGGAAGCCGGCCATGACCACGGCGTCGAGCCCCCCGACGTCGATACCCAGCTCGAGGGCGTTCGTGCTGGCCACGCCCAGCAGGTCCCCGTTGTCCAGGGCGCGCTCGAGCGCGCGGCGATCCTCGGCCAGGTATCCCGCACGGTAGGAGGCGACGCGCTGGGCGAAGTCGGCGCGCCCGGCGGCCACGAGGTTCTCGGCGGTGCGCATGGCCACGATTTCCGAGGCGCGCCGGGAGCGCACGAACGTGAGTGTCCGCGCTCCCTGATGGATGAGCTGGGCCATGACATCCGCGGCCTCGGTGGTGGCAGCGCGGCGCACCGGCGCGCCGTGTTCGCCCTCGGCGCCCTCGATGAACCCCGGCTCCCACAGGATGACCGTCTTCTCGCCGGTCGGCGCGCCGTCGTCGGTCACGGCGGTCACGGCCGTCACGTCGCGGCCGCTGAGCCGGGAGGCCTGCGCGGCGGGGTCCGCGGCCGTCGCCGAGGCGAAGATGAGCGTCGGCGAGGAGCCGTACGCCTCGCACAGCCGGAGGAGCCGTCGCAGCACGAGGGCGACGTTCGCGCCGAAGACCCCGCGGTAGGTGTGGCACTCGTCGACCACCACGTAGCGCAGCTTGCGCAGCAGGCGCCCCCACTTGGTGTGGCCGCTCAAGATCGCCGCGTGGAGCATATCCGGGTTGGTGAACACGAAACGCGACTGCTCCCGTATCCCGGCCCTAGCCTCGACGGGGGTATCGCCGTCGTAGGGGGCGGGGTGCGCCCCCGCCAACCCCGGCACCCCCCGGGTCAGCCGCGTCGTCGCCTGGAGCTGATCCGAGCCGAGGGCCTTGGTCGGGGTGAGGTACATCGCGCACGCCGTCGCGTCGGAGGCCAGGGTGGACAGGACGGGCAGCTGGTAGCACAGGGATTTCCCCGAGGACGTGCCGGTGGCCACGACCACGTCGCGGCCCTCCCAGGCCAGGTCAGCGGCGGTTCGCTGGTGGGAATAGGGGCGCGTGATGGAGGCGTCGACAAGCATGGCCCGAAGATCGGGGTTCACCCACTCGGGCCACTCGGCGAAGCGGGCGGGGGAGCCGGGGAGCTTTTCGACGTGCGTGACCGTCGCGGACGGCATGCTGCTGCGCAAGTGCGCGAGGATTTCGTCGCCGATTGAAACTGACATCGGGGGAGAAGATTACGCCACCACTCGACTGGGTGGGCGATTCATGGCACAATGACTGTCGGTCGCAGATTCTGTGCGCGCCTAGCTAGGTGCTCGCGAGTGTTTGTACGCGGGCACCAGGTCCATTCATGGCCTGGTGGTTCCTCGACCGAGTTTCAACCACGATTTTTTGAAAGGCACATCAATGGCTACCGGAACTGTCAAATGGTTCAACGCTGAAAAGGGCTTCGGCTTCATCGCTCCGGAAGACGGCTCTGCAGACGTCTTCGTCCACTACTCCGAGATCCAGGGCAACGGCTTCCGCACCCTCGAGGAGAACCAGCAGGTCGAGTTCGAGATCGGCGAGGGCGCCAAGGGCCCGCAGGCTCAGGCTGTCCGCCCGCTCTAAGCGCGCAGAATATATAACAGCCCCCTTCCTCCGGGAGGGGGCTTTTGCACGCCCCAAAGCTGGCGCCCTAGAGCTTGGACACTCCGCGGCGCACGTCGAGCCATTCGAACAGGCGCACCTGGATTCGCTGGATGGCCAGGCCGACGAGGGAGCCCAGGGTCACGCCGACGACCATTGCGAGGAGCGGCCAGTCGGCGAACAGCGAGCCGCCGAGGTAGCCCACGCCCACCCCCAGAAACGCCCAGATCACTGCCCCGATGGTGTCGTAGACGAAAAACGACAGCCACGGGTAGCGGATCGACCCCAATACGATCGTGGCCACCCACCGCGCCCAAGGGATGAACCGGGCCACGATGATGGTCACCCCGGCGCGCCGCTTCATGTTCCTTTTCACCCACGTGATGGCCGATCCCGCCTTGGAGTTGGGGTCGAGGCGGTTGACCACGCCGATGAGGCGGTTGCCGAGCAGGTAGCAAATGTTGTCGCCGATGACGGCGCCGATAATCGCCGCGACGATCACCCCCATCGGGTTGGGCACGCCGACGGAGGCGGAGAACGCGCCCGCGAGGTTGAGCACCGTTTCCGAGGGGATGATGGGGGCGAGGGCGTCCCCGATGATGAGCAGTGTCACCAACGGGTAGAAGATCGGCATCTGCATCAGCTGTTCGAGGAAGCTGATCAGGGAATCAATCACCGACGCACCTCCTTGTGAATGTCGCGCCCCGAACCTCTCAGCGATTCTAGTGCGCCGGCCCCACCCGCGCGCACGGGTTGCACCCGCGGTCATATTTCTCTGATACAACTAAGAGAGTTTTATTACCGTACCGGTGGTGGCGATCCCGCCGTCGCGTCGCAGGCGTCGAGTGGACGCAAATAAGACGTTAATAATAAGGTGCGGATGAACAATGCGAAGTGAGGTGTCACTCAGCGTGGCGGACAACGGCAAAACCCTCGTCATCGTCGAGTCGGCGACGAAGGCCAAGAAGATCCAGAAGTACCTGGGAGACGACTTTATTGTCGAGGCGTCGGTCGGGCACATCCGCGATCTTCCCGGCCGCGCGGCCGATATCCCGGCGAAGTACAAGAAGGAGCCGTGGGCCAAGCTGGGCGTGAACCCGGACGCGGGGTTCGAGGCCATCTACGTGGTCAGCCCCGACAAGAAGAAGAAGGTGGCGGACCTCAAAGCGAAGCTCAAGCAGTCCGACAAGCTGCTACTCGCCACAGACCCGGACCGCGAGGGCGAGGCCATCGCGTGGCACTTGCTGGAAACGCTGAAGCCCTCGGTGCCGGTTGAACGCATGGTGTTCAACGAGATCACCGAGTCGGCGATCCGCGAGGCCGCGCGCAACACCCGCGAGCTCGACTACAACTTGGTGGACGCCCAGGAGACCCGCCGCATCCTCGACCGCCTCTACGGCTACGAGGTCAGCCCGGTGTTGTGGAAGAAGGTCATGCCGCGCTTGTCCGCGGGCCGCGTGCAGTCGGTGGCGACCCGCGTCATCGTGGAGCGCGAGCGCGAGCGCATGGCGTTCGTCTCCGCGGAGTACTGGGACGTCACCGCCACGCTTGCGGGCGAGAGCGAGTTCGACGCGAAGCTGGTCAGCGTGGATTCCCGCCGCGTCGCCCAGGGCCGCGACTTCGACGACCGGGGCCGGGTGAAGTCGAAGGACGTCTACGTTGTGGACCAGGCCGCCGCCGAGGCGCTGGCCGAGGGGCTAAAAGGCCGCGACATGCAGGTCGCGAGCGTGGAGGAGAAGCCGTATTCGCGCAAGCCCTACGCGCCGTTCATGACCTCGACGCTGCAGCAGGAGGCGGGCCGCAAGCTGCACTTCACCTCGGCGCGCACGATGCGGATCGCGCAGCGGCTCTACGAGAACGGGCACATCACCTACATGCGTACGGATTCTACCGCGCTGTCCTCGCAGGGCCTGGAAGCCGCGCGCAACGCCGCCACCGAGCTCTACGGCTCCAACTACGTCACGCCCTCCCCGCGCACGTACGCGCGGAAAGTGAAGAACTCCCAGGAGGCGCACGAGGCGATCCGCCCGGCCGGCGAACGCTTTGCCACGCCGGGGCAGCTGGCGGGCGCGCTCGATGCCGAGGAGTTCAAGCTCTACGAGCTGATCTGGCAGCGCACCGTGGCCTCCCAGATGGAGGACGCCCGGGGGATGTCGATGAAGGTGACTGTGGCGGGGCAGGCGCAGTCCGGGGAGCGGGTCGAGTTCGCCGCGACGGGCCGCACCATCACCTTCCCGGGCTGGCTGCGCGCCTACTCGGACTCCCAGGACAGCGAGACGCATCTGCCCCAGCTGGCGGAGGGCGACGCGCTGGAGGCGAGAAAGATCACCGCCGATGGGCACAGCACGAACCCGCCGGCGCGCTATACCGAGGCCAGCTTGGTCAAGAAGATGGAGGATCTCGGCATCGGCCGCCCGTCCACCTACGCCTCCATTATCAAGACCATTCAGGACCGCGGGTACGTGGTCACCCGTGGCAACGCGCTCGTGCCCACGTGGGTGGCGTTTTCCGTCATCGGGTTGATGGAGAACAACTTTGACACGTTGGTGGATTACGACTTCACCTCCTCGATGGAGGACGAGCTCGACGAGATCGCCCACGGCAACGAGAACCGCACCCAGTGGCTCACGGGCTTCTACTTCGGTGACGCCGACGCGGACGACAACATGGCCGAGGAGATCGCCCGCCGCGGTGGACTCAAGCACCTCATCGAGGCGAACCTGGAGTCTATCGACGCCCGCCAGGTCAACTCGCTGAAGCTTTTCGACGACTCCGAGGGGCGCCCCGTCAACGTCCGCGTCGGGCGCTACGGGCCCTACATTGAGCGGGAAGTGGGCACCGACGCCACCGGGGAGCCTGAGTACCAGCGCGCCAACCTCCCGGAGTCCGCCACCCCGGACGAGATCACGCTGGAGATGGCGGAGAAGCTCTTCGCCACCCCGCAGTCGGGCCGCGAGCTGGGTGTGAACCCGGACAACGGCCGCACGGTGGTGGCCAAGGAGGGCCGCTTCGGCCCGTACGTCACCGAGCTCGTGCGTGATGACGAGTTGTCCAGCGCCGAGGCGAAAGCCCTGGAAATCGTGGCCAAGGAGCGCGAGGAGGAGGACGCGCAGCGCGCCGCCGAGGGCAAGCGGGCGAAGAACTGGGAGACGAAAACGGCGGCGGCCCAGAAGGAGAAGCGGGTCGCCGAGTTGGTCGACGAGCAGCTCAAGCCCGCCACGGCCTCCCTGTTTTCCTCCATGGAGCCCGCGGAGGTGACCCTGGAGGAGGCTTTGAAGCTGCTCAGCCTGCCGCGCGAGGTGGGAGTGGACCCGGCGGACAACGAGGTCATCACCGCCCAGAACGGCCGCTACGGCCCCTACCTGAAGAAGGGGTCCGACTCCCGTTCTCTGGCGAGTGAGGAGCAGATCTTCTCCATCACGTTGGAGGAGGCGCGACGCATCTACGCGGAGCCGAAGCGCCGCGGCCGGGCCGCCGCGAAGCCCCCGCTGAAGCTGCTGGGGGACAACGACGTTTCCGGCAAGCCCATGAGCATTAAGGACGGGCGCTTCGGCCCGTACGTCACCGACGGGGTGACCAACGCGTCGCTGCAGCGCGGCGACACCCCCGAGACCGTCACGGATGAGCGCGCCAACGAGCTGCTGTCGGCCCGCCGCGCCAGGGAAGCGGAGGAAGGCGGCGCGCCGGCGAAGAAGACGGCCAAGAAAACAACCAAAAAGACAACCAAAAAGACAACCAAAAAGGCAGTGAAGAAGACCACGAAGCGCGTTGTCAAGGCGGGCAGCCGCAGGAAGTGATGCGCTAGTAGCGGTCCGCCAAGGTGGAGCGCACGGGCCGGGCGAGCTGCGTCATCTTGTTGCGGCCGCGCAGCTCGATGGACTTCATCAGTGTCCAGCGCTGCTGCTCCACCTCGTTGGCGGCGCGCAACGTCGCGGCGTTGGTGAGCACGCGCCCCGGGGTGTCCTTGGCCAGATCTGTCAGGCGCGCCGCGGCGTTGACTGCGTCGCCGATAACTGTGTACTCGAAGCGGTCAGATCCGCCGATGTGCCCGGCGACGACGTGGCCGGAGGCCACGCCGACACCGGCCTGGAGCCGCAGGTCCCGCAGCTCCTGGCGCAGTTCGCGCGCTGCCTGCAGTGCGTGGGAGGTGGCGTCGTGAAGCGCCGTGGGCGCCCCGAAGACGGCGAGCGCGGCGTCCCCCTGGAACTTGTTGATCACGCCCTTGTTGCGGTGCACGACATCGACGACGACCTCGAAAAACTCGTTGAGCGCGCTGACGACGTCCTCGGGCGAGTGGTTGACGGCGAACGTGGTGGAGCCGATGACGTCGACGAACACGACGGCAACCTTGCGGTCCTCGCCCCCGAGCTCCGGTTTTTCCTCGAGAGCGCGCTGCGCCACCTCGGTGCCCACGTAGCGGCCGAAGATGTCGCGCACCCGCTGCCGCTCGTTGAGCCCGCGCATCATCTCGTTGAAGCCGGCTTGCAGGACGCCGATCTCGGAGCCGTCGTAAATGTCCACCTGGGTGTCCGCCTCGCCCCGGCGCACCCGGTTGATTGCCGCCTGCAGCTCCTTGACGGGGTCGACCACGCCCATGATGGCGAAGATGGTGCCCACTCCTCCGGTGACCAGCGCGGTGAGGGACAACGCCGCCACCGCGGGCATGAGTTCGCCGGGGGCGTCGGTGAAAAACCCGCTGCGCTGCGCCCACACGAGCAGGAGGATGCCGCACAGGGGAATCGCGGTGGTGGTGAACCACGTCATGTACAGCCGTGTCTTGATCGGCGGCTCCAGGGTGGAGTCCTCGAAGCGTCTCGCCAGGGCGGACGCCGCGATGGGGCGCACCAGGCGCGCGGCTTGGACGTACGTGAGCAGCGCGACGACAAGGCAGGCCATCAGCGTGGACACCACGACGACGAGCGTGAGGCGGCCGCTGACGCGGGAGGTGGCGATGGTGGCAATCGCGATGCCGATGAGCCACACCGCGACCACGATGGCGGTCTGCAGCGTGGGGATGCGTAGAACCAGGTTGCGCACCATGTTTGGGTCGTGGCCCTCCGGCTCCCGCTGCCACTCCAGCACGGGCCTGAACAGGAAGAACGTCACCACAATGCCCACCACCACGGCGAAGGCGAAGTAGCTCACCCCGATCACGCCGAGTCCGCCGCCGGTCAGGGAGAGCTCTTCGACCTCTTCCATGGGCAGGAGGTAGCGGATGAACGCCATGATGGCGATGGCGCCCACGACGTTGGTGCCCAGCACGGTGGCGGCGTAGAGGGGCCACGAGGTGCCCCACAGCCACTTGAAACCGCGCCAGATTCTGTCCACGCCGTACTACCTTAATGCGATGGCGGGGCCCGCGGGGCAGGTAGTACTGTTGCATGTGTGACTGGGGTGAGCGTGAGCGAGCGCCTCGCGGACATTCCCCGCGTGCGCGAGACGGTTCTGCGGGCCGCTCAGGCCGCGCGGGGTGAGGGGGACCCCTACGCCATGTCGCACGCGTGGCTGTTCACCGGCCCTCCCGGCGCGGGGCGCTCCCACGCCGCCGTCGCGTTCGCCGCGGCGCTGGTGTGCACCAACCCGGAGGAGATCGGCTGCGGGCGCTGCGCGGCGTGCCAAGCCGTGTTCAAGGGCGCGCACACGGACGTGGAGCGCATCGAGCCCAAGGAGCTGTCGATCTCGGTGGAGACCGTCCGCGTCATAATCGGCAAGGCCTCCCGCCTGCCGACGATTGGGAAGTGGCGCGTCATCATCATCGACGAAGCCGACCGCTTTTCGACGGCCGCCGCCGACGCCTTCCTCAAGACAGTCGAAGAACCCCCCGCGTCGACGGTGATCATCCTCTGCGCGCCGTCGACCGATCCGGAGGATTTCTCCCCCACGCTGCGCTCCCGCTGCCGGCACGTCTACATCCCGGAGCCGTCGGAAAGCGAGCTGGTGCGGATCCTCACCCGGGAGGAGGGGGCGAGCGAGGATGTGGCGCGGCTCGCGGCGGCCGCCTCACTGCGCCACATCGGTCGGGCACGCCGCCTCGTGCGCGACAAGGACGCACGGGAGTTCCGCGCGCAGGTGATCAACCTGGCCGAGCTCGTGTTCCACGGCGACGAGGTGTTCAAGGCCGTTGCCACTCTGCTCAAGGCCACCGACAAGGAGGCTGTGGCCGCCCACGAATCGGGCGACGCCTTAGAGCGGGAGAAGCTGGAGCAGGCGCTCGGCGTGGGCGCGCGGGGCAAGGGGGCCGCGAAGGCGCTGCGCGGCGCGGCGGCCAGCGTCAAGGAGCTCGAGGCGCTGCAGAAGAAGCGCGGCACCCGCCGCACCCGCGACGTCCTCGACCTGGTGCTGGTGGACCTCGCCGGAATCTACCGCGACGCGCTCGTGCTGCGCACCGGCGCGACCGTGGGGCTGACCCATCCGGACTACGAGGGGCAGGCACGCGAGATCGCCCAGCAGGTCACCCCGGAGGGCCTAGTGGCCTGCCTGGACGCGATCGCGATCTGCCGCGGCAGCCTGGACCAGAACGTCACCCCCGTCATCGCCTTCAACGGGATGATCGGCCGCATCCGGCAGGCCTGCAACGTGAAATAACCTGCCGGTTTTCGTGGCGGGCGAGACCTGGGTTAAGCTAGTGCCTCGGTACAACCGCCTTGTGTGTTTGTCCGGCCACCTTAGCTCAGTCGGTAGAGCATCTCACTCGTAATGAGAAGGTCGCGAGTTCGATTCTCGCAGGTGGCTCACTTTTGTTTCCGCCGGTAGTACACCTGCCGGCGTACCGTGGCCACGGTGTCGCCCGCCTCATCGGTCACCTCGGTGTCGAACCAGTGCAGGTACTTGGACCCGTCGGCGGTTTTTTCCTTGATTAGCTCGTAGGTCTCGTCGGGGATCTCCATCACCGCGGTGATGGTGCCCGTGCCGGGTTTGAGGAACTTCACCTCGCCGGCGACGTCCCACACTGTGTACTCCTTGCCCAGGCGCGCCATCGAGGCGAGCATGAAGAAGGGGTCCGTCATGGCCATGATGGTGCCGCCGAAGGCGACGCCCGCGGCGTTCCGGGTGAGTGTGTTTACCGTGTGGGTGACCACGACGCGGGATCCGTCGTCGGTAAATTCCTTGAGACGGATTCCGGCGCCGATGAATGGCGGCCAAAAGTTCATGTAACGGCGCAGAGTTTTCGCGGAGAAGTGCATTGCCAGAGTTTAACGCCGGTTTAACGCCGCGCCTACCGCTCGTCTTCGCGTGTCGACGCCGGAAGCAGGCGCGGGACTACCTTTCCCGTCGCGTTGCGGGGCAGGTCCTCGACGAAGTTGACATCGCGGGGAATGGAGTGGTCCGCCAAGTTGTCGCGGACCCACGCGCGCACGGCGTCGGCGGTGAGCGCCCGCCCGGCGTTGTCACGCGTGGGTACCACCCATACGGCAATGCGCTGGAAGGCGTCCGCGTCATCGACGCCGCCGGAGTGGACGTCGTCGATGCCGGGCATGCGTTCAAGCGTCTCGGTGACGGATTGCGGGTGGACGTTCTCGCCGCCGACGATGATCATGTCGTCGTTGCGGCTGAGCACGTGGAGGAACCCGTCGGCGTCGAAATAGCCCAGGTCGCCCATCTCCACGAGCCCGTCGATGGTCACGATGGGGGTCTCGGGGTTGGAGTATCCCTTCAGCGCGGTCTCGTTGTTGAGGAAGATGCGCCCGACTTGGCCCCGGGCGACCTCTTTGTCGTCGTGGCCGTAGATGCGCAGGATGGTGCCTGGGGGCACGCGGCCGGCGACGGTGGGGTTCGCCGCCACGAGTTCGGGCTCGGCGCAGGCGGCGAGCGCGAGTTCGGTGGATCCGTAGTAGTTGGCCAGGATCGGGCCGAAGCGCTCGATCATGCGCTCCACGATGACGGGGGTCAGCGCGTTGCCGGCGGAGGCGATGAACTTCAGGCTGGAGGTGTCCCACTTCTCGTTGTCGGCGACGTCGAGCATCTGCTTGAAAAAGATCGGCGAGGACAACAGGCCGTCGCACCGGTAGTGGTCGATCTGGCGGAAGACGTTTTCCGGGTCGAAGACGCGCTGGGTGACAATGGTGTTGCGGGCGCCGAGCGAGACGTTGACGGCGGACCAGCCCCAGGTGTGGAACATCGACGCGGTGATCTGCATCGTCATGCCGGCGTGCCACGGCACGGCGGCGAGGTAGCCGGCCACGACTAGGGGCAGCACGGGCTCGGGTCGCAGAATGCCCTTCGGGACTCCGGAGGTGCCCGAGGACATGAGCACGATGTTGCCGTGCCGCGGGAAGGCGGGGAGTTTCGGCAGGCCCGCGTCGCCTGCCTTGATGATGCTGTCCAGGGTGTCGTCTGTGCCGTGCGCGGCGGCGGTGTGCGCCCAGACGACGTCGATGCCGTCCATCTCGTCGGGGATGCGCTCGGCGAACTCGTCGTCGATGAACAGCACGTTCACGTTGTTTTCGGCGAAGATGCCGGCGAGCTGCTCGGGTGAGGAGCCCACGTTGAGAAGGAACAGCTCGCCCCCGGCGTAGCCCTTGGCCCCCATGGGCAGGATGATGCCGCGCCCGTTGCGGGCCATCACGCCGATGCGCAGGGCGTCGAGCCGGCGTTCCTCTTTGCGCGCGAGCAGCCATCGCGCGACGGTGCGCGCCTGGTCGCGCAGCTGGCGGTAGGTGAGGACACCGTCGTCGTCGATAAGCGCGTTGCGCTGCGGGCTGACGGTTGCACCCTGCTCGATCTCCCGGGCGGTGGTGAAGCGGTACCGCGCCAGGGTGGGCACGGTCAGGGCGAGGCCGCGCGGTGTGCCTTCGACGTCGAGTACCCCCGCGCGGACGGCGGCGCGGACGAAGCGGGCGAGGGAGGTGGCGGTGAAGGCTGCGCGCTGCAGGGGGTTCAGTGGCGGCATGTGTCAACTTTCGGGGTCGCGGCGTGAGTGGACGGTTTGACAATTTGCGGGTCAAAATCATTTACATGATATCCCTAACAACGCTCGAAGTGTTGCGTATGTTACATATGTGGCTAGAGTAGCCTCTGTTGTATACGGGTGCTCTCCGCCCAGTAACGCTCGGGCTGCGCCCGGGGATTAACCCATGGAGCACGCACAACCTCAGAGGAGCCTAGACATGTCCCCACGTACCTTCCTCCGCCGCGTCGCGGCCACATGCGCAGCAGTGATCACCGCGTGCGCCGTTGCCCAGGCGCCCCAGGCGCACGCGCAGGAGCGCAACATGGTGATTTTCGGCGACTCCGTGATTGCGGACCCCAACGCGCCGCAGTGGCTCGCCGGAAAGCTGGGCCTAGATCCGCGCGGCTCCTCCAACGTGGGCACATGGTGCCCGCAGAGCCCGACCAACTGGGGCCGCCTCGCCGCCGCCAAGCTCGGTCTGCAGGCGTGGGACTACTCGTGCACCGGAACCACCACCATCTCCCGCGGCCCGCAGCTGTACACGCAGGTTGATCGCGCGCTTAACGACGGCGGGCTCAACGCCAACACAGCCCGCGTCATCATCTCGACCGGCTTCAACGACACGTACAACAACGAGGGACGCCCCGACGCTGACGTCCGGCGCGACTTTGTGAACTACATGGTTCCGCAGATCAGCCGCATCCGCGCCGCCGCGCCCAACGCCCGCATCCAGTTCGTCGGGTACCCGAAGATCACCTCCGGCGACCGCGTCTGCCTGTTCCACGTCGCCCCGAACACCTCCGACTGGACCCCGTTTCCGCAGGTGGAGCGCTGGGAAAACCAGGCGCAGTGGATGCAGGTGGATGCCGCGGTCGCGACCGGCACCGAGTTCCTCGACCTGAAGCCCTCCACGTGGGACAACAACATGTGCTCGCCGGACAGCCAGCGGATGTGGGCCGGCCTCGTCGACTTCTACGCCGGCGCGGGCAACCTGCCCATCCACGTCAACCAGCGCGGACACGAGCACGTATCCAACGTCATCGCGGCGTCCTAGCACCGTGCCGGGCGCCGGCGCTAGTCTCGGGGTATGAGTCACACAGTCCAAGGAATCGTTGCCCGAGAGAAGGGGAGCGACGTCGAGCTCGTTGACGTCGTCATTCCCGAGCCGGGGCCGCACGATGTGGTCGTGCGCGTCCAAGCCACCGGCGTGTGCCACACCGACCTCGCCTACCGCGACGGGGATATCGCGGACGAGTACCCGTTCCTTCTTGGCCACGAGACCTCCGGCATCGTCGAATCCGTCGGCTCGGACGTCTCCCACGTCGCGGAGGGCGACTTCGTGGTGCTGAACTGGCGGGCCATCTGCGGGGAGTGCCGCGCGTGCCGCAAGGGCGACGTGAAAAACTGCTTCAACACCCACAATGCCTCCAAGCGCATGACGCTGACGGACGGCACCGAGCTCACGGCCGCGCTCGGCATCGGCTCGTTCGCGGAAAAGACGCTCGTGCACGAGAAGCAGTGCACGAAGGTCAACCCCGAGGAGGATCCCGCGGCCGCGGGCCTGCTCGGCTGCGGGATCATGGCCGGGCTCGGCGCGTCTGTGAACACGGGCGCGGTACAGCGCGGCGAGTCCGTCGCCGTTTTCGGCCTCGGCGGGGTGGGCCTAGCCGCCGTGGCGGGTGCGCAGCTGGCGGGAGCGACCACGATCGTCGCGGTCGACCTGGACCAGCGCAAGTGTGACGCCGCCATCCAGCGCTTCGGCGCGACCCACGCTGTGTGCTCGAAGGGGCTGGGCGAGGACGAGGTCATCGACGCGGTGCGGGAACTCACCGGTGGCTTCGGCGCGGATGTCACCGTCGACGCGGTTGGCATCCAGCCGACGTGGCGCCAGGCGTTCTACTCGCGCGACTTCGCCGGGCGGATGGTCATGGTGGGGGTGCCCAACACGACCGACCACATCGACCTCCCCGCCATCGACGTCTACTCCCGGGGCGGGTCCATCAAGCCGGCCTGGTACGGAGACTGCCTCCCGGAGCGCGACTTCCCCGCCTACGTCGACCTGCACCTGCAGGGACGATTCCCGCTCGGGGAGTTCGTTTCCGAGCGCATCGGCATCGGCGATGTCGAGGAGGCGTTTGCCAAGATGAAGCGTGGCGACGTGCTGCGAAGCGTGGTGGAGTTCTCATGACGCTGCGGATTGAAAACGTGGTCACCTCGGGCGTGTTCCGCCTCGACGGGGGCGAGTGGGACGTGGACAACAACGTCTGGATCGTCGGCGACGACTCCGAGGTCTACATCATCGACGCCGCCCACGACGCCGAAGCCATTGCCAAGGCCGTGGGGCAGCGCACCGTCAAGGGGATTATCGCCACCCACGGCCACAACGACCACGTTGACGCCGCGCCCCTTCTGAGCACGCTTGTCGACGCCCCCGTGTACCTGCACCCCGGCGACGACATGTTATGGCTCGACGCCAACCCGGGCGAAAAGTTCCTCGAGCTTTCCGACTGCCAGGTGTTCCCGATCGCCGGCACCGAGCTGAAAGTTCTGTCGACCCCGGGCCACTCGCCCGGGTCGGTGGTGCTCTACGCCGAGGAGGCGGGCGAGCTGTTCTCCGGCGACACCCTGTTCCAGGGCGGCCCCGGCGCGACGGGGCGCTCGTACTCGTCGTTTGACACGATCATTGAGTCACTGAAGACCCGGGTCCTGGATCTGCCCGCGGAGACGATCGTGCGCACCGGGCACGGGGATCACACCACCATCGGTGAGGAAGCCCCCCACCTGGAGGAGTGGATCAGGCGCGGCCACTAGCGCCGTCGGGTGCCGTCGCGTTCTGCAGCGCGACGGCACGGGCGAGGCGCGCGTAGCGCAGTTCTTGCTCGCGGAAGCGGGTCCACGTGGAGATCGTCGTAAAGAAAAACGCGACGATGAGCACGTAGAGCATGAGGTCGGTGCCGCGGTCCACGCCGAGCCAGTTGGCCACGACAGTGACGTCGTCGGGGCGCAGGATCGCCCACACAGCGGCCACCATGAGGGCGACGAAGCCGATTTTGACCCACGCCTTGGCGTTTGCTTTTTTGCGGTTGGTGAAAAAGTAGAACGCCAGGGCGAGCGCGGCGACGAGAAGCAGGACCTGGATCACGGCAGCCTCCGTGCGACAATGCCGTCGGCCAGGATGTTGACGCCGTTGATCAGCGACTGCCCCTTGCTCATCGAGTACTCCGTGTACAGGATGTCCACCGGCTCCTCGGCCACGCGCCAGCCCTGCGTGTCAATCATGGACACGATTTCGGAGGCGTGCGACATCCCGTTCATGCGGATGTTCATTTCGTCGGCGACCTTCTTGTTAAAGGCGCGCAGCCCGTTGTGGGCGTCCGACAGGCCCAGGCGTCGTGTGCGCGGCGACAGCAGGACAACAGTCTTGAGCACCACTCGTTTGATCCAGGGGACCTGGGTGTTGTCCTGGCCGGCGAAGCGGGTCCCCACGACAATGTCGATGGGTTCCTCGCGCAGCCGGCGAACCATCTTGACCACGTCTTTTACCTGGTGCTGGCCGTCGGCGTCGAAGGTGACGAAGTACTTCGCGCCGGGCTGCGCGCGGGCGTACTCCACACCCGTCTGGATGGCCGCGCCCTGGCCAAGGTTCACGGGGTGGTTGACAAGGTGCGCGCCAGCGGCGCGGATCGCGGCGGCGGAGTTGTCCTCGGAGCCGTCGTTGACGGCGACGACGTTGGGAAACGTCTCGCGCGCGTGCTCGATGACCTCCTGGATGACCGGCCCCTCGTTGTAGCAGGGGATGACCAACCAGGTGTCAGAGAAGTCCCGGTTCTCCGGGTGGTCCTGGATATCGTCCATAGCACCGCCCACGTTACTAGCTGCGGTGGAAAAGTTGCGCGTACACGCGGGTGAGCAGCGCGGTTGGCAGCATGCGGTAGGCGGTGCGCGCCGCCAGGTTGAACCGGGCGCGCCACGGGCCGATGAGCCCGTAGGAGACCAGCCTGGCCTGCATGTCTTTTTCCGCGGCGAACATTCCCTTGCCCGTGCGCCGCGCGAACTGCGCCGGGTTGACCCGGAAGTACGTCAGGGGCTCGGGCAGGTTGTGCAGGCGCCACCCACCCGCGGCCAGGCGCGCGTAGAGGTCGTAATCCTCCATGAGGTGCACGTCCGTGTACCCGCCGACTTCCTTGACCGCCGCGGTGCGCAGCATGACGGAGGGGTTGTTGATGGGGGAGTTGATGCGCAGGTAGTCGTGCGGGTCTTCGGGGAGCCTGCGGATCGCCCCGCCGTCACCGGGTGCGTCGGCGAACTCCTCGACGGCCGTGCCCACCGCACCCGTCTCGGGGTGCGCCTCCAGGTAGGCCACCTGGGCCGCGAAGCGCTCCGGTTTGGCCACGTCGTCGCTGTCCAGCCGCGCCACATACGTCGACGTGATCGTGTCCAACCCCGCTTGCGAGGCCAGCCCGGAGCCGACGTTGCGCTCGAGCGTGACCACGCGCACCCCGCGCGCCGCAGCTACCTGGCGCACCTCGTCGGAGACGGCCCCGTCGAAAACGAGGACGATCTCGTCCGGGGGGAGGGTCTGGGCGAGAAGAGAGCCAAGAGCGAGGTCCAGCTCGTCAGCGCCGGTTCGGTGATACGCGGTGACGAGGGCAGAGAGGCTGGGCATGGGGCTGATACTAGCGCGCCCCTAGTCCCTCGCGGCGTCGATGAGGTAACGCCCGTAACCGGATTTGAGCATCGACTGGCCCAGTTCCGCAAGCGCCTCCGCGGAAATGAGTCCCTCCCGGTACGCGGCGACCTCGGGGGAGCCGATGACTGTGCCGGTGCGTTTCTGAATCACTTCGACATAGGCGCTGGCCTCGCTCATGGAATCGATGGTGCCGGTGTCGAGCCAGACGTCGCCACGCTGCAGGCGGTGCACCTGGAGCGCGCCGCGGCGCAGGTACTCCTCGTTGACGGAGGTGATCTCGAGCTCACCGCGCTCGCTCGGGGTGATGGTTTTGGCGATGTCGACGACCTCGTTGTCGTAGAAGTACAGCCCGACGACGGCGTAGGGCGATTTCGGGTGGGCGGGCTTTTCCTCGATGGAGGTCGCGGTGCCGTGCTCGTCGAAGGAAACGACGCCGTAGCGCTGCGGGTCGGAGACTTCGTAGGCGAAGATGGCGCCGCCCTGGACGTCGCGGACGCCGCCGAGGATTTCTGTCAGGCCGGCGCCCTCGAAGATGTTGTCGCCGAGTACGAGCGCGACGGAGTCGTCGCCGATGAAGTCCTCACCGATGATGAAGGCCTGGGCCAAGCCTTCCGGTTTCGGCTGCACCGCGTAATGGATCATGATGCCGAATTGGGAGCCGCTGCCAAGCAGCCGCTGAAATGCGTCAGCGTCTTCGGGGGTGGTGATGACGAGGACCTCGCGGATGCCCGCGCTAATGAGGGTGCTCAGCGGGTAGTAGATCATGGGCTTGTCGTAGATCGGCATGAGCTGCTTGGAAACGGCCTTGGTGATCGGGTAGAGACGCGTGCCCGATCCGCCCGCGAGGATGATGCCCTTCATGGGTGCTCACTCTAGTGGGCGAGGTAGACGGCCAGCGCCGCCCGCCAGTTGGTCGGCGTGAACCCGGCGGCCTTAATCTTGTCCAGCGCAAGCGTCGATTCCGCCGGCCGGGGGGCCTCGGGGCCATTGAGCTCGTGGTACTGCGCCGTGGTCACGGGCGTGACGTTGGCGGGGTCGCTGCCCATCCCAATGAACACGCTCATGGCTATTTCGTCGCGGCCGACCGTGTCCCCGTCGGAGGTGATGTTGTACACCCCGTAGTCCGCGCCCGTGGAGAGCAGGTGCGCGATGCCCTTGGCCAGGTCGCTGGCGGCGGTGGGGCGGCCGCGCTGATCCGAGATGACGCTCGGGGTGGCGCCGGACTGCGCGAGCCGGGCCATGGTGGCCATGAAGTTCGCGCCCTCGCCGAACACCCAGGAGGTGCGGATGACGTAGTGGCGCGGCGCGCCCGTGGCCGCGGTTTCGCCCGCGGCTTTCGACGCGCCGTAGGCGCTCAGCGGCGAGGGCAGCTCGTCTTCGGTGTGCACCTCGACCGTGCCGTCGAAGATGTAGTCGCTGGAGACGTGGACCAGGGTCAGGTCGTGCTCGGAGGCGATGCGGGCAAGCCCCGCGACCGCGTCCGCGTTGACCGCCCACGCTGTTTTCCTGTCGGTCTCCGCACCGTTGACATCGTTGTAGGCGGCGCAGTTGATAATCGCCCGGTACTCGTTCCAATCGCGCGCCGGAGGGTGGGTGATGTCGAAGTCCTCGCGGGTGCAAAACTCGGCCTCGCGCTCGGAATAGAGTGTGCGCAGCGCCCGGCCCAGCTGGCCATTGGCCCCCGTGACGAGGATCTTGCGGGGTGGCACGGTGGGGGCGTCGACAAGCGGCGGGTGATTGAGATCCGCCTCAGATAGCTCGGCGGGCTCCAGCGGCCAGTCGATCTCGCGGTAGGAGCAGTAGGCGTACGCGCCGTTCGGGTTGTAGCGGGCGTTGACCAGGTAGGTGTATGTGGTGGCGTCCGCGAGCGCCTGGAAGCCGTTGGCCACCCCGCGCGGGACGAACACCGCGGTGTCCGGGCCGATCTCGATGCCGAACATCTCGCCGAAGGTGGCCGAACCCTCCCGCAAGTCCACCCAGGCGGCGTAAACGTGGCCCGTGGCCACCGAGACCCACTTGTCCCACGGCTCGGCGTGCATGCCGCGGGTAGCGCCGCGCCGGGCATTGAAGGAGATGTTGTTCTGCACCGGGCGTAACCGCTGGCCGGACCAGTTTTCCTTGAACCAGCCGCGGTTATCCTCGTGGAGGGTTAAGCGGTGGATCTCCAGGCCGTCGATGGGGGTGTTCTCCATGGCAGTCATACTAGGCGGTGTGTAGCGCAGCGACGTGTGCCACGTTCTTCAGCGGCGACGGCCTTGAAATCGCCGTGCCGGCTGCCTACTGTCCATTATCCGCATACCGCTTTTCGACGCCTTCTTTCACGCCCCGCCACCAGTCTTCGTGCTCGGAGTACCACGCGATGGTGTTCTCCAGTCCGGTGCGCAGGTTGGGGGCGTGCTGCGGGTGCCACCCGAGCTCACGGTTGATCTTCGTGGCGTCCATCGTGTAGCGCTGGTCGTGGCCTGGGCGGTCCGCGACGTGTTCGTAGTGCCCGCCCATCAGCTCGCAAATAAGCTCGATGATCTGCTTGTTGGTGGTGTTGCCGTTCCCGCCGCCGATGTTGTAGGTCTCGCCACTGCGGCCGCGCTCCAGGATGGCGAGCACAGCATCGTTGTGGTCGTCGACGTGGATCCAATCGCGGACCTGTTCGCCGGTGCCGTAGAGCTTGGCGGGGCGGCCGCCCAGAATGTTCGTGATTTGCCGGGGGATGAACTTCTCCACGTGCTGGTACGGCCCGTAGTTGTTGGAGCAGTTCGAGATCGTGGCATTGATGCCGAAGGAGCGGATCCAGGCGCGCACGAGGTGGTCCGAGCCGGCCTTGGTGGCCGAGTAGGGGCTCGACGGGTTGTAGGCGGTGGTTTCGGCGAACTTCTCGTCGCCGTGAAGCGGCAGGTCGCCGAAGACCTCGTCGGTGGAGATGTGGTGCAGGCGGGCCCCGAAACGCCGCACCGCCTCCAGGAGCGTGTAGGTGCCCACGACGTTGGTGTGCACGAAAGGCGATGGGTCCGCAAGCGAGTTGTCGTTGTGGGATTCCGCGGCGAAGTGGACAACGGTGTCGTTCTTAGCCACGAGCTCGGAGACTAGCGGGGCATCGGTAACCGAGCCGTGGACGAACTCCACCTCGACCCCGTCCAGGTTGGCGCGGTTTCCGGCATAGGTCAGCGCGTCGAGGACTGTGACCTCCACGTCACGGCGGGCCTTCAACATGCGCACGAAGTTGGCGCCGATGAACCCGGCGCCGCCGGTGACAAGAACCCGTTCCATAGGTTGAAACCCTACCGCCGCAGCCCGACCGCGTGCACCGCGGCGCCGGCCAGCGGGCCCGCGTAGAGCGCCGCGCACACCGAGGTGACCACACCGTAGGGCAGCGCGAAAAGCAGGACGAACGCAACAACCGTCGCTGTCACCCAGCCCGCCACGTAGACGCCGTGGCGCTCGGTCGAGAGCACGGCCACCCCGGTGATCATCAGCGCCCCCATGAACGCGGAGGCGAAGGTGAGCACGCCCAGGGTCGGTCCCGGGACGAAGAACTCCGGCTCGAAGGCGAAGCGCAGGATCGGCGGCCCGAGCAGCCAGGCCGCGGCGAAGCCGACGGCGCCGACGCCCAGCACGGCGCCGATGGGCGCGAGCAGCGCGGCGTGGATGCGCTCGCGCTGCTCCACGAAGCGCACCACCAGCGCCGACTGGAAGCGCTGCAGCGGCACGAGCACGGGGGCGCGGGTGAGCAGGACCGCGTTGATGATCGCGGCGACCGCTGTGCCCTCCCCGAAGGGGAAGGCGGCGTTAACGGCGACGGGGAAGCCGGTGATCAACGCGGCTGAGGCGCCAGAGGCGACCATGGCGGAGGCCACCCGGCGGGAAAACGCCGCGCGGTCCACGTCCAGGGCAACGCGGATGCTCGTGCGCGCGGGGCGGGAGGCGCCGAGGACGACAACCCAGCTCACCGCGCCGATCACAGTAATGATGGCGAACGCCCAGAGGGACCACCCCATGGCCCAGGCCAGGGCGGCGAGCATGAGACGGATGCCGGAATCAAGCGCGACGAGCCCGGCGTACTGGTTCCACAGCTGCGCCCCGCTGAGGATGCCGGACAGCGCGGCCTGGAACACGTAGCTGACCAGGCCGAAAGCGATCAGGGCCGTGGCAGTTGCGGGGGCCACGGGGACGACCTGGTGCATCAGCAGCAGGCCTCCGACGGCGGCACTCGCCGCCACCGCGCACGCAATGACCGCCCCTGCGCGCCACGGGTTCGCGGTGCCGCGCGCGCCGGACTCCCGGGCGCCGGCGACGGCGCGGGTGGTCTCGTGCGTTAGGCCGTCGATAAGCCCGGTCGCGGCGAAAAACAGCGACCAGAAGGCGGCGAAGTAGCGGTAGTCCGTCTCCGCGGGCAGGACGCGCTGGGCGACCCACAGGATCGCGAAGCCGCTGACCGCGGCGAAGAGCGTGGCAAACGACAGGCTCCTCACGGGCACTCCGGCAACTCGGTGCGGTGGATCCAGGCGTCGAGAACGCCGTCGACGTCCGCGCCGGGCGCGTGGGCCTTGAGCGCGTTGGCCAGGTCGAAGGGCTCAACGATGCCGTGGGCGTTTTTCGCCACGTAGTCGCGAACCGCGGCGAAGAAGGCGGCGTCGCCGACGAGGCGTCGTAACGCATGCAGCGTGATCGCGCCGCGCTTGTACACGCGGTCGTCGAACATGTCCCGCGGGCCCGGGTCCGCCAGAGTGAAGCTCTGCGGCGTGAGCTTGCGGTAGTGCTCGCGCACGAGCGTATCGACGCTCCCGCCGACGTGATCCGCCCACAGCCACTCGCAGTAGCAGGCGAAACCCTCGTTGAGCCAGATGTCGCTCCACTGCGCGATGCCCAGCGAGTTGCCGAACCACTGGTGCGCCAGCTCGTGGGCGATCAGCCGCTCCTCACCGCGCAGGTGGTTGGTGCCGAAGATGGACAACCCCTGCGCCTCCAACGGGATCTCGAGGGGATCCTCGGTGACCACGACCTCGTAGCGCTCAAACGGGTAGGGGCCGAAGGTCTCCTCGAAGAAGTCGAGCATCGCCTGCTGCTTCACAAAATCGCCGGGCTGGGCGTTGTACGGCAGCCACGCGCTCGTGTTGCGGCCGAGTTCCACGTGCGCGTACTCGCCCACCTGGACGGTGGCCAGGTACGTCGCCGTCGGCTTTGCGGTGGTGTTGGTGATCACGGTGTAGCCGCGGTCGGCGCGGATGTCGATGGAGTACGTCGCCTTCTCATCCGGGGTGTCGTCGCAGGGGAACCACGTGGGTGCCCCGTTGGGCTGGCTGGCCACCAGGGAACCGTCGGTCAGTTCCTCCCAGCCGAGCAAGCCCCACGGTGTGCGGCGCGGGCGGGGGTTGCCGCCGTAGTTGATGATCAGGTCGAACTCCTCGTCCACCGCGACGGCCTCCGCAAACGTGATGCGCAGCTTGCCGTTCGACTGCTTGAACCGGCGTACCCGGATGTCGCCGCCGGTGCGGCTGCGGGCGGTGATGCGACGCGCCACCATCGACGGCTGCAGGTCGAGGGTCATGTGGTCCACGTCGCGCCAGGTGGTCAGGGTTAGGGTGGCCGTGCCCTCGAGCCGGTTGGGGCCGACCTTGTAATCCAGGTTGAGGTCGTAATGGCGCACGTGGAACCCGAGGTTGAACTCCACGCCCGTGTAGGCGTCGAAGGTGCCGGGGACGGGAGTCGAGCGCAGCCTGTGGTTATTCATAGCCGCATCAGTGTACCCGCGGAACGAAAAGCAAACGCGCCCGCCCGCTCTCGGGGAGCTGGGGCGGGCGCGTGCTGCGCATCGGCTGTGCTACATGCCGAAGGCGGGCGCGATGGTGGTGTACCAGGACTTCTCAATGTCGTCGCGCCAGTACGGCCACGAGTGGGTGCCGACGTTGCGGAACTCGTAGGTGGCCGGAATGCCCTCATGCTCGAGCTTGGCGCGCAGGTCATGGGAGCACTTGTTGATGGCGGCCTCAATCACGCCGCCCTCGACCTGCAGCTGGGTGGAGGCGACGCTGGCGACGACCTCGGGGGCGCCCTGCCCGACCAGGAAGCCGACCTGGTCGGGGCGGCCCGCCAGGCCGGTGGCAGTGGAGATGTAGAGCGCGGTGCCGCGCAGCTTGTCTGCGTTGAGCAGGGCGTCGTTGTAGCGGTTGTACTCGCTGCCCATCGGGCCCCACATCATCTCCGGGGTCACGGTGCGGAAGTCCCCGGTTCCGGAGGCGCGGTTGACGGTCAGGCGCGCGAAGTTGTAGGCGTGCAGCGACGAGGTGGCGGCGCAGCCGGAGAAGGAGGCCGCCGCGTCGTAGAAGCCCGGGTTGTGCGTGGGCAGGACCAGCGAGGTGGTGCCGGACATGGAGAAGCCGACGATCGCCCGGCGGTCATCCGCGTCGAGGGTCTCCTCGATCGGGCCCGGGAGCTCCTTGGTCAGGAACGTCTCCCACTTCTGGGGGCCGGTGATGTAGGGGGACCGGACGTTGTCATCGACCCAGTCGGTGTAGTACGTGAACGCGCCGGCCTGCGGGATGACGACGTTGACGCCCTTGCCCTGGAAGAACTCGCGGGTGTTGTACATCTTCAGCCAGTCGGCGTCCTGCTCCGCGCCGCCGGCGCCGTTGAGCAGGTAGATGATCGGTGCGCCGGAGACGCGCTGGCCTTCTGCGTCGGTGGCGGGGATGACGGCGATGGGGATGTCGCGGTCCATCGAGGGCGAGTAGACCTTGTAGGACAGCACGTTGTGGTGGTCCACCTGCTGGGTCCACGACTGGGGCTTGTTTCCGGACACGGTCATGGTGGGATTCGCCTTGGCGTCCCACTCTTTGACTACTCCCACGGCCGCGGAGCCTGCCACCTGCTCGGCCGGGACAGCCCCGGCGTGGGCGGACGGGGCCAGCGGTGCGGCACCGAGGGTGATCGACAGCGCCGCGAGGGCGGCGAGTACGGAGCGCTTGGGGTTCATGGGAATCCTTAAACTTATCTCGAGCGTGGGGTGGACAGGGTCTATCGGGTCTATCGGTGATAACTTAGCCCACGTTTCATTGGAATTCGAACGGAAATCGCCCGGCGTTGTTACTAAAGTGAAAATTGTTGCTTACCGACGCCTCCGTCGCCGCGCATTCCCAGCCGCGGTCGGGCGCCGATTGCACACGTGTGTAACAATGAGCCCGATCTGAGCGACTCCACTTCCAGGAACCGCACCGTCTAGCGAACTAGCAAAGGAAACACAGCATGAACATCATCGAAGCACTCCAGCTCCAGATCAACGAGTTCCTCGGCCAGCTGATCCACTTCGGATCCTCCGCCTCCTCCAACCTGTCTCTGAGCCTGGGCCTCTTCTAAGCCCCGCTTCGGGGTCTAGAGCCCGGATTACAGCCCGAGCGCGGGCTTGAGCGTGGTGTCCCAGGACTTCTTCAGATCCTCGCGCCACCCTGGCCAGGAGTGGGTGCCCGTCGGGCGCAGCTCCCAGTGGGCGCCGATGCCCGCCCGGTCCAGCTTGGCCTTCAGATCGTGGGTGCAGGCGTTGACCGCGGCCTCGATCACGCCGCCCTCCACTTGCAGGGTCGCCGCATTCTGCGACGCGGCCGCAGGGCTAAACCCTCTCGCCTGCAAATACCCCGCCATGTCCGTCTCCGCGGCCAGGCCGGTCGCAGAGGACACATACAATTCAGTGCCGCGTAGGCGCTCCGCGTTCACCAGTGCGTCGTTGTACCGGTTGTAGGTGGAGCCCATCGGCCCCCAGATGTTCTCGGGCGTCAGCTCCCCCGAGCCGCGGTTAACCGTCAGGTGCGCGTACGCCCAGGGCAACGGCGTGGACGTGGCGGCGCACCCGGAGAAGGAGCCGACAGCCGCGTACTGGCCCTGGTAGTGCTGGGCCAGGAGCAGGGCGGACGTCGCCGACATGGAGAACCCGACCACGGCGCGCGTGCCGTTTGCCTGGGCGTAGGGCTCGATGGAGGCGGGGAGTTCCTCGCCGAGGAAGGTCGACCACATCTGCTTGCCGTGGTAGTAGCTGTTGGTCTCCGGCACCGATAGCCAGTTGACGTAGTAGGAGAACGCGCCCTCCATCGGGATGACCACGTTGACGTTTTCGTCCTTGAACACCTCCCACACCGTCTGGCCCGCTTGCGCGATCCAGTCTGTGTTCTGCTCTGAGCCGCCCGCGCCGTTGAGCAGGTACACGGTGGGCGCACCTGCGGTGGCCGCGGGGCGGAACGCGACCGGGATGTCGCGCTCCATGGACGCCGAGTGCACGGTGAGGGGGACAAAGCCGTAGCGCGGCGCGCTGCTGAACCACAGCTGATTGCCGCCGGTGTAGGTCGCGGGAGCGGTGAGCAGGGGCTTGACCTCGCCGGGAAGAGCCGCGGGCGGCTCCGGCATGTTGTCTGCTGCGGCCGCGTCGTCAGCCTCCGCGGGGAGATTGAGCAAGATCGCGGCGTCGGAGGGCGTCGCGTCGGCGAATTCGGGCGCCACTGCACCGTCGGCCGTCTCGGCCGAGATCGGGCTGGTTGTCAACGCGGACGGGACGGCCACTGCCGTCAGGGCGGTCAGCGCCGCCGCCGCGACGCTGGTGCGGGAGAGCTTCACGGGTTGCTCGCTTTCTTATCGGTTTTCGCTCGGGTTACCCCAGGATTTCCATGATCTTGCCAGATCCCGCACAAATTTCACGTCGAGCGGGCCGGCCCGCACGCCCTGAGCGGACACGGCGCCGAAACTCCACGTATCCTGAGGGACGTGAGTAACGAACATTATGACGTTGTTGTCCTCGGCGCGGGCCCCGGTGGCTACGTTGCCGCTATCCGCGCAGCACAGCTCGGCAAAAGCGTAGCTGTCATAGAGAAGCAGTACTGGGGAGGTGTGTGCCTGAACGTGGGCTGCATCCCCTCGAAGTCACTGATCAAGAACGCCGAAGTGGCCCACATTTTTAAGCACGATGCCAAGACCTTCGGCATCAAGGGTGACGTCGAGTTCGACTACGCAGACGCCCACCAGCGCTCCCGGAAGGTCTCCGAGAGGATCGTCGGCGGCGTGCATTACCTGATGAAGAAGAACAAGATCACCGAGATCAACGGCCTGGGCACCTTCAAGGACGGCAAGACCATCGAGGTCACCGAGGGCGATGACAAGGGCAAGGTGGTCACCTTCGACAACTGCATCATCGCCACCGGCTCCGTGGTCCGCTCCCTGCCGGGCATTGAGCTGTCCGACAACGTCGTCTCCTACGAGGAGCAGATCCTTAACCCCGAGGCGCCGCAGAAGATGGTCATCGTCGGCGCGGGCGCCATCGGCATGGAGTTCGCCTACGTGCTGTCCAACTACGGCGTCGACGTCACCGTCGTCGAGTACATGGACCGGGTCCTGCCGAACGAGGACAAGGACGTGTCCAAGGAGATCACCCGCGCCTACAAGAAGCTCGGCGTGAAGCTTCTCACCGGCCACGCCACCACCGCTGTGCGCGACAACGGCGACTCGGTCGAGGTCGACATCAAGAAGAACGGCTCGGACGACACACAGACCCTCACCGTGGACCGCGTCATGATCTCCGTCGGCTTCGCCCCGCGCGTCGAGGGCTTCGGCCTCGAGAACACCGGCGTGGAACTCACCGAGCGCGGCGCCATCAACGTCGACGATCACCTGCGCACCAACGTCGAGGGCATCTACGCCATCGGCGACGTCACCGCCAAGCTCCAGCTCGCGCACGTCGCCGAGACCCAGGGCATCATCGCCGCAGAGACCATCGCCGGCGCCGAGACCCTCGAGATCGAGGACTACATGATGACCCCGCGCGCGACCTTCTGCAACCCGCAGGTCGCGTCCATGGGGTACACCGAGGAGCAGGCCCGCAAGAACTGGCCGGACCGCGACATCAAGGTCGCCGTCTTCCCCTTCACCGCCAGCGGCAAGGCCGTCGGCCTGGCGGAGACCGAGGGCTTTGCCAAACTGATCACCGACGGCGAGTACGGCGAGATCCTCGGCTGCCACATCGTGGGCGCGAACGCGTCCGAGCTGCTGCCGGAGGTCACGCTGGCCCAGCGCTTCGACCTCACCGCCGGCGAGATCGCGCGCAACATCCACATCCACCCGACGCTGTCCGAGGCACTCAAGGAGATCGCCCACGGCGTCGAGGGCCACATGATCAACCTCTAGCCTCCGCTTAGCGACGTAAAAAGGGGCCCACCTGGCGGTGGGCCCCTTTTGTGGCGCCTCGGGAACTCCGGGCGCCGTCCTTATTCCTTATGCTCCGGAGACTGCCGCGGCGACGGCGTCGAGGCCGGTCTCGAGGAAATCATCGTTGAACTGCTCGGAGAAGGAGCGGACCTGCTCGTTTTCGATCTCGGAGCGGTCGTACGTCAGCTTGACGCGGGTTGCGTCGGGGCCTTCCGGCTCGAGCTCGTAGAGCCACTTGGCGCCGACCTCGGCGCCGGAGGTGGTGTTCTTCGTGTTCTTCCAGCCCACGACCTTGTTCTCCTGGAGAGCGAAGACCTCGTTGCGGGTCTGGTAGTCGCCGTTCTCGTTCTTCATGTTCATGGTAAAGGTGTCGCCGACGGCCTTGAAGCGCTCGCCCTGGTCGAGAGAGACAACCATTCCGGAGTTGTCGGTTTCCACGTGGCGCTGCGGGTTGGTAAGCAAGTCGTAGATCGCCTCTGCGCTTGCGTCGATGGTACGGGTTGCTGAGTTAGTTGAGTTAGCCATGCCACCAAGCGTAGAGATTTTTTCAGTACGGGGCGATGGAGGTCGTGTGCGGATCCACCGTGATGCCGTGCTGGATGGACGGGAACGCGCGCTGCGCGCACCCCTGCCTCGGGCACACGCGGCAGCCGGCGCCGATGGGCGTCGCCTGCGAGACGTCGTCAAGCGCCATGCCCTCGGCGTAGATCGTGCGCTCCGCGTGCCGCGTCTCGCAGCCGAGGCCGATGGCGAAGAGCTTCTCCGTCTCACGGAAGTGGAAGCGGTGGTGGCGCACCGTGCGCGCGATCCACAGGTAGGCGCGCCCGTCGGGCATCGCGGCGTGCTGGCGCACGGTCTCGCCCGGCCGCGTGAAGGATTCGTAGATGCCCCACAGCGGGCAGGTGCCGCCCGAGGTGGAGAAATGGTAACCGGTGGCAGACTGCCGCTTCGAGATGTTGCCCGCCCGGTCGACCCGCACGAACGTGAACGGCACGCCCCGCATGTTCGCGCGCTGCAGGGTAGACAGGCGGCTGGCAACCGTCTCGTATCCCACTCCGAAGACGTGGCACAGGTAATCCACGTCGTAGCCGCCGCGCTCGGCTTCCTCGTGCACCATGGAGTAGGGCAGGAGTGTGGCGGCGGCGAAGTAGGCGGCGATGCCGCGCTTCGCCAGGTTCACCGAGGTCTCGGAGGTGAATGGCTCGGCGGCCACGTGGGCGTCGATAAGCGAGCCCGCTTCGAGGAAGCTCAAAGCCGAGGCTAGCCGGAAGGCGCGCTGGCCAGAGGAGAGGATGGGGGACAGCGACAGGACGCCGGACTCGAGGTCGAGGTGGTGGAGCACCCCGCTTTCCGACGGACTGGTGCGCACGTCCACCCCGTGCTCGTCGGCGAGATAGGTGGCGAGCGCGCGCTCGGTGGCATGGATGCCGAAGCGCTCGACCCCGAGCCGCCCCGCCAAAGCCTCGGCGGTGTGGTCGATGTCGTCGAGGTAGTTCTGGCGCGAGTAGAAGAAGTCGCGCACCTCGTCGTGCGGCATGGTGAGCGTCTCGTGGCTGGACACCCGCGAATCCAGGGCCAGCGTGAGCTTGTCGCGGGCGTTGGAGTAGCGGCGGTGCATCTCCACCACCGATCGAGCGATGGCCGGGTGGCGGTAGATCAGCTCCGAGAGCTCCTGCAGCTCGACGCTCGGCGCACCCAGCTCCTGGTCGGCGACGACGTCTTTGAGCTCGGCGAGCAGGCGGGAATCGTCGTCGCGGGAGAAGAACGTGGCGTCGACGCCGAACGCCTCCGTGATGCGCTTGAGCACGGGCACCGTGAGCGGCCGCACGTCGTGCTCGATCTGGTTGACGTAGCTCGCGGACAGTTCGAGCGTGGCGGCCAGGGAGGCCTGGCTCAGGTTGCGCTCGCGCCGCAGCTGGCGCAGCCGCGAGCCCACGTAGGTCTTGGACATGGCCCACATTTAACCATCTTGTTAAGCCGCTTGTTAAGCCGTTTGTTAAGCCGCGTGTAAGCACCCGTGAGGATCCGGGTGGGCGCATGAACAATCAAAAGTTTGACACCCTTCGGGGTGGCACCGGAGGGGCTGCGGACACTCTCCGTGAAAGACGTGTCGAAGCTCACAATCCCGCGGCACCGTACGGGTCGGGCGTTACCAAAGTGCTGGATGTGAAGGTGAGAGCCCCTGGCAGCGGGAACGCCCCCGGCCCGCCGCCGCCCCGCGCAGGAGACTGATTCCGCCGGTCGGCCTGCGTGGCCCGGCCAGGCGGGCCGGCGGGCGGGGCGATAAGTGGGTAAAGGACCGATCCATTTCGTAGAGTAATACCGACACTGGAGGTGCCATGACTGTACAAAACGCAGACCGTGACGCAATTCGCCACGGAAAAATTACTGAAGCGCCGCTGCGCGAGCGGCCGTCCGTCCCCACCTGGGCAGTGAAGATGATCATGGCCGTCACCGGCCTGATCTTCGGCCTATACGTTCTCGGCCACATGGTCGGAAACCTCAAGATCTTCATGCCGCTCCACAGCAACGGCGTGGCCCCGATCGACGAGTACGGCCACTTCCTCCGCACGATGGGCGAGCCGATCTTCCCTTACGCGGGACTGCTCTGGATCATCCGCATCGTGCTGCTCGTAGCGCTCGTGCTCCACGTCTGGGGCGCGTTCACGCTGCGCGGCCGCTCTTCGAAGTCCCGTGGCAAGTTCAGGCGCACGAACCTGATGGGCGGCTGGCAGTCCACCGCGACGCGCTCGATGCTCATTACCGGCGTCATCCTGTTGCTGTTCCTGATCTTCCACCTGCTCGACCTGACCTTCGGCCAGGTCGTGGCATCCGACGAGTTCGTCCACGGCGCCGTGCGCAACAACATGCTCGCCACCTTCGCCCCGGGCCGCTGGTGGGTGGTCGCTGTCTACGTGATTGCCAACCTCGCCCTGCTTCTCCACCTCACCCACGGCATCTACCTCGCCGTCTCCGACCTGGGTTGGCTGGGCAAGCGCGGCCACGCCATCATGGTGATCCTCGGCTACATCCTCCCGGCGATCGTGGTGATCGGCAACATCGCCATGCCGGTGGCGATCTCACTCGGCTGGGTCCCCGGCTTAACACGGTAACGGCGAACTAGGAGAAAAATTATGACTACCGCACACAACCCTTCGGCCGCGAACGCCGCCGCGCAGGCTGAGACCACCACCGCCGGCCAGGTCGACACCGCCGAGCGTGACGGGAGCGCACAGTTCCGCCAGCCCGAGTCCGTCGTCGCCGGCGTGACCCCCGGCCTAATCCTGGCCAGCAACGAGCCGGACAGCACCAAGGTGCGCATGAAAGACATGTGGCAGTGGCAGAAGGACCACATGAACCTGGTCTCGCCGCTGAACCGCCGCAAGTTCACCATCCTCGTCGTCGGCACCGGCCTGTCCGGCGGCGCCGCGGCCGCCGCGCTCGGCGAGCTCGGTTACAAGGTCAAGGCATTCACCTACCACGACGCCCCGCGCCGCGCGCACTCGATTGCAGCCCAGGGCGGCGTGAACTCCGCCCGCGGCAAGAAGGTGGACAACGACAGCGCCTACCGCCACACCAAGGACACCGTCAAGGGCGGCGACTACCGCTGCCGCGAGTCCGACTGCTGGCGCCTCGCCATCGAGTCCGGCCGCGTGATCGACCACATGAACGCCATTGGCGCCCCGTTCGCCCGCGAGTACGGCGGCACCCTGGCCACCCGCTCCTTCGGCGGCGTGCAGGTGTCGCGCACCTACTACACCCGCGGCCAAACGGGCCAGCAGCTGCAGCTGTCCACCGCGTCGGCCCTGCAGCGCCAGATCCACCTCGGCAACGTCGAGATCTTCACCCACCACGACCTGATGGACCTCATCGTCACCGAGGACGCAGACGCCTCCGCCGGCCAGGGCAAGCGCGCCTGCCGCGGCATCGTCACCCGCAACCTCATCACGGGTGAGATCACGCCGTTTACCGGCCACGCGGTCATCCTCGCCACCGGCGGGTACGGCAACGTGTACCACAAGACCACCCTGGCGAAGAACTCCAACGCTTCCGCCATGATGCGCGCCTACGAGCGCGGCGCCTACCTCGCCTCCCCCTGCTTCGTGCAGTTCCACCCGACCGGCCTTCCGGTCAACGCGAAGTGGCAGGCGAAGACGACGCTCATGTCCGAGTCCCTGCGTAACGACGGCCGCATCTGGACGCCGAAGGAGAAGGGCGATGACCGCGACCCGAAGGACATCCCCGAGGAGGAGCGCGACTACTTCCTCGAGCGCCGTTACCCGGCGTTCGGCAACCTGGTGCCGCGCGACGTGGCGTCCCGCGCCATCTCCCAGCAGCTCAACGCCGGCTACGGCGTGGGCCCGCTGAAGAACTCGGCGTACCTCGACTTCACCGACGCCATCGGGCGCCTCGGCGTTGACACCATCCGCGAGCGCTACTCGAACCTGTTCGAGATGTACGAGGACTCCACCGGTTCCGACCCCTACCAGGAGCCGATGCGTATCGCCCCGACCGTCCACTTCACCATGGGCGGCCTGTGGACCGACTTCAACGAGATGACCTCCCTGGATGGCCTGTTCGCCGCGGGTGAGGTGTCGTGGACCTACCACGGCGCGAACCGCCTCGGCGCGAACTCGCTGCTGTCGGCGTCCGTCGACGGCTGGTTCACCCTGCCGTTCACCGTCCCGAACTACCTAGCTGACCACCTCGGCGAGGAGGCGCTCGACATCGAGGCGCCCGAGGTCCTGGAGGCGGTCACCCGCGCCCAGGACATGATCGAGCGCATCATGAGCGTGAGCGGCCCCGAGCCGCACGGCCCGGAGCACTTCCACGAGCAGTTGGGCGACATCCTCTACGAGCACTGCGGCGTGGCCCGCACCGTCGAGGGGCTCAAGGCCGGTATCGAAAAGATCCGCCGCCTGCGCGAGGACTTCTGGACGAACATCTCCGTTCCGGGCTCCCCGAACGACATGAACCAGACCCTTGAGGCCGCGATTCGACTGGCGGACTACATTAACCTCGGTGAGCTCATGTGCGTGGACGCGCTTGACCGCGACGAGTCATGCGGCGCCCACTACCGCGACGACCACCTCACCGACGACGGCGAGGCGCAGCGCGACGACGACAACTGGTGCTTCGTCTCGGCGTGGGAGCCTGCCGGCAAGGATGCCTTCATCCGCCACGCAGAACCGCTCTACTTCGATTCGATCCCTCTGATGGCAAGGAACTACAAGTAATGAAACTGACACTTGAGATCTGGCGTCAGGCCGGACCCGAAACTGAAGGAAGCTTCGAAACCGTCCAGGTGGACGACGCGGTGGAGCAAATGTCCATCCTCGAGCTCCTCGACCACGTGAACAACAACTACGTCGAGGCCGGCAAGGAGCCGTTCACCTTCGCCTCCGACTGCCGCGAAGGCATCTGCGGCACCTGTGGCGTGACCGTCAACGGCCGCCCGCACGGTGCGGGGCAGAACACCACCGCGTGCCTGCAGCGCCTGTTCAACTACAAGGACGGCGACACGCTGCGCATCGAGCCGTTCCGCTCCGACGCGTTCCCGGTGATCAAGGACCTCACCGTGGACCGCTCGGCGCTCGACCGCGTGATGCAGCAGGGCGGCTACGTCTCCGTCCATGCCGGCACCGCCCCGGACGCCGACACCCTGCACGTCAACCACGAGACCGCTGAGCTCGCGCTCGACTACGCGGCCTGCATCGGCTGCGGCGCCTGCGTGGCGGCGTGCCCGAACGGCGCGGCGCACCTGTTCACGGGCGCCAAGCTGAAGCACCTCAAGCTCCTCCCGCTGGGCAAGCAGGAGCGCGGCAAGCGCGCCCGCCAGATGGTGGATGAGCTGGAGACCAACTTCGGCCACTGCTCGCTCTACGGCGAGTGCGCCGACGTGTGCCCCGCCGGCATTCCCCTGGATGCCGTGGGTGCCATCAACGCCGAGCGCGCCCGCGCCGCATTCCGCGGTAAGGACGACTAAACCTGCCCTATAATGGGTAGCAATCACGACAGTCCACGACAGTCACAGACAAGGAATCACCATGGCTAACACCCACGAGTCGGTCGCAGACATCCGCAGCGAGAGCTTCCCGGATTATCAGCAGCGCATCGAGGACGCCTACATCGAGGGCTACGATCCCGTCTCCCTGGGCGCCCCTCACTCCTCGCTGAACACCCACTCGATGTGGATCGCCATGGGCCTCATCCTCGCCTCGCTGTTCGGCGTCGGGCTCTCGGTGTGGGGTGCGGCCGCCTCGATCTGGGGCATGGGCTCCGAGACGAACATCGGGCAGCGCCTCCTCACCCTTGGTCTCATTGAGGTTGCGGTCACGGCTATCGCCGCGTTCGTGCTCATGCGGATCGGCCGCCGCGAGTTCAAGGAGTACCGCACCCGCACGGGCCGTGTGAACTAGGTGAACTAGTCAACGCAAAAGCACTCCCCGCCGATCCCAGGCGGGGAGTGCTTTTGCGTTGGGACACCTGCTTTAATCAACAGTATGGCCACACACGCTACTGGGCTCCCGGCACCGGCGAATGAAGCAGAGCGCCGCCGTCAGCTGCGCAATCACAAGATCGCCGTCACGGCCCTCCTGGGCGTGATGGCAGTGATTTTCCTGACGTGCTCGTGGTGGCAGGCCCAGGGCACGGCTCCGGGGTGGGTCGGCTACGTGCGCGCCGCCGCGGAGGCCGGAATGGTGGGCGGGTTGGCGGACTGGTTCGCCGTCACGGCACTGTTCCGCCGCCCGATGGGCCTGCCGATACCGCATACCGCCATCATTCCGCGCAAGAAGGACCAGGTGGCGGGGGCGCTGAGCGACTTCGTGAGCGAGAACTTCCTCAACTCCGACACCATCACGGAGAAGGTGGTGCAGGCCCGGGTTCCGGAGCGTGCCGGTGCCTGGCTCGCGCAGGAGTCGAATGCGCGGCGCGTGTCGGAGTACATCGGCGGCCTGACCGCGCGGGTGGTCGCGTCGATAGACCCTGCGGATGCCGAGCGCGTCATCAACACCCACGTGATCGGCCGCATCGGAGAGCCGGTGTGGGGCCCGCCGCTGGGCCGCGCGCTCGAGGGACTCATCGAGGACGGGAAGGTGGAGCCCGTAGTCAACGACGTGATCGCGTGGGCGCGCACAAAGGTCGACGGCATGGAGGACACCGTGGTCACCATGATCGATGAGCGCATGCCACGCTGGGCCCCCAAGTTCGCCAAAGACTTGGTCGGCGAGCGCGTCTACCGGGAGCTGGTGGAGTTTATGCGGGAGGTGGACACGCAGCCGCAGCACGAGGCGCGCCGCGCGATCCGCCGCTACATCAGCCAATTCGCGTATGACCTCCAGTTCGACGCCGACATGATCAGCCGCGTCGAGGCGGTCAAGGCGGACGTGATGGGCTCCGCCGCGGTCACCTCGGCCGCCGGAGGGCTGTGGGAGCAGGTTTCGCGCGCGCTTATCGACGCCTCCTCCGACGCTTCCTCACCCCTGCGCCGCAAGCTGGTGTCGCTGTGCGTGGAGTGGGGCAGCAAGCTGGAGCGCGACCCGGAGGTCCAGGAGCAGGCGCAGGATCGCGTCGCCGCCGCCACCCGCTTCCTGGCGGACAACGGCGCCGGCGAGATCGTCGGGATTATCTCGGAAACCATCCAGCGCTGGGACGGTGACGAGGCGAGCGAAAAAATCGAGCTCATGGTGGGCAAAGACCTGCAGTTCATCCGCCTGAACGGAACCGTCGTCGGTGCATTGGCGGGCGTGGCCATTTACACTGTGTCCCAGATCCTCTTCCATTAGCGGTTTGGCACGACTCGACGAAAGCGGGACATCATGACCTCGGAGAACACGCAAGACAACAACAGGAGCTACGACAACGGCTCAATCATGGACAGCCTGCGCGGCGCAGGCGAGGCGCTGCTGGCGGCCGGCTCCGCGCTGGGCAGCGCGGTGGGGACGTTCGCTTCCAATTTCCGCGAGGAGCGCACGGCGAGCACCAGCGGCGCGCATGCGGCTGCTCAAAACGGCGAGCAGCAGCAGGACACGGTGGGAGCGCAGCTGCGCGCGGCCGTGGACCATGCGCGCAGCGCATTCAACTCGGCGGACAACGACCATGACTTCCGGGCCGCCGTGTCGTCGTTTGCCGCGGACGCGGAATCGATCTTCCGCGACATCGCGGGATCCGTCACCCGCGCCGGGGGAGCAACCGCGGACTCGAGTGAGGGTGAGCAGGTCAAGGCCGCGTTCGGCAACGCCGTGGGGGAGGTCCGCCAGACCTTCAACCAGGCCGTCGCCGGCGTGCGCAACCGCGCCGAGGAGTCCGACATTGACGCGGAGGGCGCCGTCGCCGACATGCGCGACCGCCTGGACGCGCTGATTGAGAAGCTGTCCGCGCAGCTCGGCGGCGCGGAATCCGCACCGGAGGATGGGGCGCGTAGCCAGGCCGATACCATTGAGGGCGAAGTGGTCCATAATGATGATGGCGACCAGGCCACCGACAAGAACTAAGTAGATGGAGTAGGCCCGAACGTGTTGGACATGAGCACCCTGGGGCTCGCCGGGTACATCCTGAGCGTGCCTGCGATAGTGCGCAACTTTTTGTTCCTTGCCGTCGGCATCGCCGGCTTCGTGGGTGCTGTTCTCGCGGTGATGACGCGGGACGACGCCTACGACGCGGCGGGCCGCCAGAACAAATGGGCGTGGGTCGCCATCCTGGCGGTTGCGGGAGCGGTCTGCCTGCTCCGGTTGCCGCTGATCTCGTGGTTCGGGGTGGTCGCGATCGGCCTCTACTATTTCGACGTGCGGCCGCAGTTGAACAACATCATCCGGGGCAACTACGGCTGGTGAGCTAGTGGATGACCTGCAATGGCTGGCCACGAGGACGGGCGAAAGCGCCCTCGGGGGCCAGCCTTTCGCCTCCGACGGGCGCCACCTTGCCGGCGTGGTCGTGGAGCCCACCCGGGTCCGGGCGGCGAATTCGGGGAGCGTGCCGGTCATCGCCGTGGTGGGCTGGCCCGGCGGCCGGCACCACAGCGTGATCAAGGCGGCGGAGGCGCGTTTGGCGGTGGACATGGGCGCCGACGAGGTCTGGTTGGTCGTCGACCCCGGCGCGGAGGGGGACAACGAGGTCCTCGCCGATGTTGTCGCCGTGCGACAGGCCGTCGACGCTCCGGTGAGGCTCGGGGTATTCTACCGGGGCTGCCCAGAGGTGGTGCGCGCGGGCGAGCTGGCGGGCGCGGACACGCTCGTGTGCGAGGACGCCGACGACCTCCCGGACACCTCCCTCACCGTGGCCCTTATCGGAGTCGACGACAGCGTGGACGCCGTGGTGGCGGCCCTGGATCGAGGCGCCGCCTACGCCTTTACGGGCGTCGCTACAGCGCGTCAGTCACCTCGTTGAGGTTGACGTTGTTCCCGCTGAGGGTCACTCGCAGGCCGCCCTCAATGACCGTGAAATCCTCCACCTTCATGCTTCCGAACACCACGTCGCGCATGCCCTCGCGCAGCGCCTGCGAGATCCGCTCCGCCACCCCGCCGGGCAATTCAATGCCGAAGAGCTGGGTGGACTCGGCCACGAAGGTGAGCTGGCCTCCCTCCATCTCGGGGCGCAGGTCGATCCCCGCGAGGCCGCCGGTAAAGGTGATGGAGACGGTGCCTTCCGACGGGTTGGAGCGCACGTCCGAGACCGTGACAAAGTTGTGCAGCAGTTCCGCGGGCACCCCGTCGACCTGGCTGAGCGCCGTGCCGAGCTGCTGCTGGAGGATGGCGTGCACGAACGCGTCGGGAAGCTCTGTCGACACTCGCAGTGAGTCGGCGACGGTCTGGTCACCGGAGACCGACACCCCTTCCATCTCCACGGTGGCTGCCGGCTGCCCTGTGAAATTGGTTCCGTCGAGCACGAGGGTCGAGGGCATCGACAGCGTCATGTGTGGCACCTTGCCCCCCAGCAGCCCGAGGGTCAGCGGGTCGGACCCGAACGACACCTGGGCGTCCTGGGTCGTCGGCGCGGGTGCTGCCTCGTCGAACTGAGACTCTATCTGGTCCGAGATGTAGGCGCGGAGGCCGAACTCGGCGACGAGGATGATGACCAGCAACGCCGCGAGGATTCCGACGAAGATCTTCCAGGCTAGCGAGCCGTTGGTGCGTTTCATGGGGCCATCATACGTCCGCGACGTGTTCCCACCCGATGGTCAGGGTGTTGTCCCGCAGGCGCCGGCGCACCGGGTGCAGGGGCCAGCCCTGCCGGAGCAGCTCCTCGTGGGCGTTGCGCCAGCGCACCCTCGGCCCATGCGGCGCCCAGCCGGCGGCGTGCTCCCAGGCGGTATCCATGGCGGTGAGCAGCGTGTGGATCTTGTGCCCGGGGGTGTTGTTGTGGATCAGTGCCTTGGGCAGCCGTTCCGCCACATCGGAGGGCCGCGCGACGTCCTCGGGGTCCCAGGCCAGGGTGAGGGAGCGCGGGCCGTGGGCGTCGAGAAGCACCCATGCCGCGCGGCGGCCGAGCTCGTCGCATGTGCCCTCGATGAACAACCCGCCGGGGGCGAGGCGGGATGCCACGGTCTCCCACACGGCGGGGACGTCCGCCACGTCGTACTGGCGCAGCACGTTGAACGCGCGGACCAGGTGCGGGGTATAGCCGGCGAGCTCGAACCCCCCGAGCTGGAAGCGGACACCGTCGCGCGGCGGCAGGACGCGCTCCGGGTTGATTTCCAGGCCGATGACCTCCACATCCGGGTTGATGCGGCGCAGCCACCCGGCCCACTCCACGGTGGTGGTGTGGGACGCCCCGTAGCCGACGTCGATAGCCAGCGGCGCCGGCACCGAGCGCAGCACCTCGCGCACGTCCGGGTTGTAGCGCGTCCACCTGTCCGAACGCCGCAGCCGGTTGATCCCGGTCGTGCCGCGGGTGATCACGCCGAACGGCCGGTCGCGCCCGAACTGCGCGCGCAGATTATGGGCGTGACCGGCCATGTTGAAACGAATGGAGGGAGGGTGCCGCTAGAGGTTGTCGCTGATCCACTGGTCGGTCAGCGCCGCCTCGTTGGTGAGGATCTCCTCGAGCGCGTCGGCGATCTTCGGCTCGAGCGCCGCGCCCATGAACGGGATGGCGACCTTAACCTCGTTATCGTAGGTCAGCGTGGTGGTCTCACCCGCGCCGGCGAGGGCGATGTCGCCGCTGAAGTCGACCGGGGTGCCCTTGACGTCACCCGTGAAGTCGAGCTTGGCGTTCTCCCCCTCGAGGGCGCCGACGTTGACGACGCGCTTGAGCTTGAGGTCCTGGGAAATCATCGCCCGGGCGGCCTCGGGGAGGATGGACTGGGGCAGCACCTCGAAGAGGGTGGCCGACGAGCCGTCGAACTCGTTGAGGGTCCCCGGCTCCGGCGACAGCTTCTCCGCGATGAACTCCCAGTACTCCTTGGTGGTCAGCGCCTGGTGAACCTTCGCGGCGGAGTGGTTGATGGTCAGAGTTACTTCGCTATGTGCGGTCATGGGTCACAGACTACCGTGGTGGGGGTGTCCGATTCATCTTTTTCAGCCCTGACCACCCTCCGCGTCGGCGGCTCGCCCCGCTCGCTTCTGCGCTGCACGAGTGCGGGCGAACTCGCGTCGACCGTTGCGCGTCTCGACACCGCGGGTGAGCCCCTGCTCGTGGTCGGCGGCGGTTCCAACCTCGTCGTCGCCGACGGGCCTTTGGACCTGACCGCCGTGGTGGCCGCCAACGAGGGCATCGAGCTTATCGACGCCACCACGCTGCGCATCCAGGCCGGCACCCCGTGGGACGACGTCGTGGCCTTCGCGGTGGATCGCGGGCTGGCGGGCATCGAGGCACTCAGCGGCATCCCCGGGTCGGCCGGCGCCACGCCGGTGCAAAACGTCGGCGCCTACGGCGCGGAGATCTCCGACGTGCTCACTCGCGTGCACCTGTACAATCGCCGCACCGGCGAGCGGGAGTGGGTCTCCGCCGACTCGCTGGAGCTCGCCTACCGCTACTCCAACCTGAAATTCACGGCCCGCGCCGTCGTGCTGGACATCGAGCTGCGCCTGGATGCCCGGGAGCTGTCAGCGCCTCTGCGCCACCTCGGTGGGAAGCGTCTGCCGCTGGCCCAGGCGCGCGAGGAGATCCTCGCCACGCGCCGGGCCAAGGGGATGGTGCTCGATCCTGCCGATCACGACACGTGGTCGGCCGGCTCGTTTTTCACCAATCCGATCGTGGATCCCGCGCTCGCGGACTCCATCGACGTCGCAGTCGGCGAGCCGGGAATGCCGCGCTTCCCGCAACCGGACGGCCACGAGAAGCTGTCGGCGGCGTGGCTCATCGAGCGCGCCGGGTTCCCCCGCGGCTACCCCGGGGACGACGCCCCGGCGAGGCTGAGCACCAAGCACACCCTCGCGCTGACCAACCGCGGAAACGCGGCTGCCCGGGACATCGTCGAGCTGGCCCGGACCGTTCGGCGGGGCGTCGAAAAGCGATTCGGCGTCACCCTCGAACCCGAACCGGTGTGGGTCGGGGTGGAAATTTAGCCCTCAAGCATCCGCATGAGCTCGTCTTGCACCTCGCGCCGGCGGACCTTGCCCATCTGGTCGCGGGGCAGCTCGTCGAAGTGGTAGAACGTGCGCGGCACCTTGTAGCCCGTGAGGTTCTCCCGGGCGTACGCGCGCAGGTTCTCCGGCTCGAGCTCGGCACCCTCGCGCAGGGTGACGCAGGCGACGACGTCCTCGGAGCCGTCGGTACGTGGGCGGCCGACGACGGCGACGTCCTCCACATCCTCGTGCCGGCGCAGGACCTCCTCCACCTCGGAGGGGTAGACGTTGAAGCCGCCGGTGATGATGAGCTCCTTGATGCGCGAGACCAGCTTGATAAAGCCGTCCGGCTCCATCACGCCCATGTCGCCGGTGCGGAACCAGCCGTCGTGGAACGCGTTCGCGGTGGCCTCCGGGTTGTTGAGGTAGCCGTCGAATACCTGCGGGCCGCGCACCAGGATTTCGCCGGCTTCGCCGTAGGGCATCTCCCGATCCAGGTTCTCCGTGTCCGCGATGCGGATGTCGGTGTCCGGGAAGGGGATGCCGATGTAACCCGGCCGGCGGTCGGCGCTCTCCGGGTTGCCAACGATGATCGGTGAGGTCTCCGTCAATCCGTAGCCCTCCACCAGGCGCCCGCCGGTGAGCTCCTCCCACTCATCAATCACGGCGACGGGCAGCGACGACGCGCCGGAGAAGCCGATAGACAGGCACGACAGATCCACGTCGTCCTCCCTGGCCTGGCGGACGATGCGCTCGAACAACGTGGGCACGCCGGGCATGAAGGTGGGCCGGAGCTTCTTGATGGACCTCATGATGAGGTCCATCTGCGGCGCGGGGAGCAGAATGACCTCGCTGCCGATGAGGAACGACAGGGTTAGGGAGAACGTCAGGCCGTAGGCGTGGAAGAACGGCAGGGTGGCCAGCATGCGCTGATCCGATTTTTGGAGCGACTCGACCCAGGCGACACCCTGCAGGGCGTTGGCGTGCAGGTTGGCGTGGGACAGGACCGCGCCCTTCGGCCGGCCCGTGGTGCCCGAGGTGTAGAGGACCAGGGCCGGGGAGTCGGGGGTGATGGTGTCCGGGGCGGACAGCGCCGGCGCCTTGCTGGCGAGAGCCGTGCCCGTCAGCGCCTCCCACGCGATGGCGCCGCGGTTGGGGCCGGTGAGCTGGGCGCGGGCCTCGCGCACCCGCTTGAGCGGAATGCGCAGAGCGAGCCGCGTGGCAAGCGGCATCGCCTTCGTCATGTCCACGCTGACAATGGATTCCAGCTGCGTGGTCTCACGCAGGCGGACCGCAGTGTCCGCGACCTTGTCCCACACGATGGCGACGCGGGCGCCGTGGTCCTCGAACTGCGCGCGCAGCTCAGCGGCGGTGTAGAGGGGGTTGTGCTCGACCGCCACGGCACCGAGGAGCTGGACGGCGTAGAAGGCGACCACGTGCTGCGGGCAGTTCGGCAGCATGATGGCGACCCGGTCACCGGGTTTCACGCCGAGCGTGGCCAGCCCCGCCGCGGCGCGGCGAACGTGCGTGTCCAGCTCCGCGTACGTCAGCCTGCGCCCGAAGAACCGGGTCGCGGGCTTATCGCCGTTGGCCTCCAGATTCCTCGCGTAGACGTCCGCCAAGGTGACGGACCCGTAATTCAGGGAGGGCGGCGTCCACGGTGTGTAGGACTCGAGCCAGGGCTTGTGCTCGTCAGAAGACATACGTCCGAGTATATAGACGGTTCACGTCCGCAGAAGCGGATTCGTCACCCCATCAACCCATCAACCTTGCGGCGCCGCGGTGCCGTCCTCGAGCATTTCCAGCAAGGTCTTCTGCACCTCGCGGCGGCGGATCTTGCCGGTCTGGTCGCGGTGGAGATCCTCGAAGTGGTAAAACGTGCGCGGCACCTTGTAGGGGGTGAGGCGTTCGCGGGCGAAGTCCTTCAGGCTTTCCGGGTCCAGCGGCGCGCCTTCGTGGAGAGTGACGCAGGCGACGACGTCCTCGGAGCCGTCGTGGCGCGGGCGTCCGACGACGGCGATGTCGTCGACGTCCGGGTGCTGTTTCATCACCTGCTCCACCTCGTCCGGGTAGACGTTGAAGCCGCCAGTGATGATCATCTCCTTGATGCGGGCGACCAGGCGGATGAACCCGTCTGGTTCCATGATCCCCATGTCACCGGTGCGGAAGAACCCGTTGTGGAAGGCCTTTTCGTTGGCCTCCGGCTTGTTCAAGTATCCGCCGAACACCTGCGGGCCGCGGGCGAGCAGCTCGCCGGGCTCGCCGTCCGGCATGGTCTCGTCCAGGTTGTCCGGGTTGGCGATCCGGATGTCGGTATCAGGGAACGGCACGCCGATGTATCCCGGCCGGTGGTTTCCGTCCATCGGGTTCGAGGTGAGGATCGGAGAGGTCTCCGTCAGGCCGTATCCCTCTACCAGGCGTCCGCGCGTGGCTTTCTCCCACCTGTCCAAGGTGGCGGTCGGCAGCGTCGACGCGCCGGAGAACGCGTAGCGGATGGAGGTGATGTCCTTGTCGTTCTCCAGCGCCCAATCGGAGATGCGTTCGTAGAGGGTGGGCACACCCGGCAGCATCGTCGGCTTGGTTTTCTCGATGGCGGGGAACATGAGCTCCGGTTGCGGGGCCGGGACGAGGATAATTTGGGCCCCGACGGGGAAAGCGACGGCGAAGTTGAGCAGCAGGCCGTAGACGTGGAAGAGGGGCAGGACCGCGAGGATGCGCTCGTCTTGCTCGCCAAATCTGCCGAACCATTCCAGGCCGGCGACCATGTTGGCGTTCACGTTCCGGTGCGTCAGGGGGGCGCCTTTCGGGGATCCCGTCGTGCCTGACGTGTAGAGGATGAAGGCGACGTCGTCCGGGGAGGGCTGGACCAGCGCGCGGCTGGGTTCGCTGGCCAGCAACTGCGACCACGGGATCGTGCCCTGCGCCGGCCCGGTGAGCTCCGCGCGCTTCTTCTTCAGCGGGCCAAGCGGCAGGCGCAGCGCGGTGCGCAGGTGCCACGGCATGGCGTCAATCATGTTGACGCTGACGACTTTCGCCAGCGGGGTGGATTGCGCCAGCTCCGTGTACACGTGCGATACCTTGTCCCAGACGATGGCGACCTTTGCGCCGTGGTCTTCGAACTGCGGCCGCAGCTCGGCGGCGGTGTAGAGGGGGTTGTGCTGCACCACGGTGGCGCCGAGGCTTTGGACGGCGAGGATCGAGATGATGTGCTGGGGGCAGTTCGGCAGGGCAATGGCGACGCGGTCGCCCTGCTTCACCCCGAGGCTCGTGAGCCCGGAGGCGACGCGGCGCACCTGGTCGTCCGCCTCGCCGTAGGTGAGCTCCTTGCCCATGAACCACGTCAGCTTCTTGCCGGGGTGGCTCTTCACACCGTTGTTGTAGCGGGAGACAATAGTGTCCTCGCCGTAGGTCAGCTGCTTGCTGACCCATTCCGGGTAGTGCTGCAGCCAGGCCTTGTTCTCGTACGCACCCATTCCGAGCGCCCTCCTTATCGCGGTTGTTAGTTTGTATAAGCTAACTGGTGTGACCGTCATGATACCGCCCGGTGTGATGTGTTACATAGGAAATGGAGGATATCTTCGCGCGTCGCTACCCCCACGCAAAAAGCCGGTGCTCAGCACCGGCTTTTTAGGCGTCGACAAGCGGCTTAGCTCACGGCTTCGCCTACCTTGGTGTCGTCGCCCTGCTCGAGCATTTCGATCAGCGTGGCCTGTACCTCGCGGCGGCGGATCTTGCCGGTCTGGTCACGGTTGAGATCCTCGAAGTGGTAGAACGTGCGCGGCACCTTATATGGGGTGAGGCGCTCGCGGGCGTATTCGCGCAACGTGTCGGAATCGATGATGGCACCCTCGCGCAGTGTGACGCAGGCGACGACGTCCTCGGAGCCGTCGTTACGCGGGCGACCGACGACGGCGATGTCGTCGACGTCCGGGTGCTGCTTCATCACCTTCTCCACCTCGTCGGGGTAGACATTGAAGCCGCCGGTGATGATCATCTCCTTGATGCGCGAGACCAGGCGGATGAACCCGTCGGTTTCCATCACACCCATGTCGCCGGTGCGGAAGAACCCGTTGTGGAAGGCGTCGGCGGTGGCCTCCGGCTTGTTCAGGTAGCCCTTGAACACCTGCGGGCCGCGGGCGAGAAGCTCGCCGGGCTCGCCGTCCGGCATGGTCTCATCCAGGTTGTCCGGGTTCGCGATCCGGATCTCGGTGTTCGGGAACGGAAGGCCAATGTATCCCGGCCGGTGGTTTCCGTCCATTGGGTTGCCGGTGAGGATCGGGGAGGTCTCCGTCAGGCCGTAGCCCTCCACGAGTCGCCCGCCGGTGATGTCCTCCCACTTCTTGATGGTCGACTCCGGCAGGGTGGACGCACCGGAGAACGAGTTGCGGATCGTCGGGTACTTCTTGTCGTTGGCGATGGCGGACTCGGCGATCTTCTCGTAGAGCGTGGGCACGCCGGGGAAGAAGGTCGGCGGGTTCTTCTTCATCGCCATCGCGATGAGCGCCGGATCGGGGGACGGCACGAGGATGAGTTCCGCTCCGATTCCGATGCCCAGCCCGGTTGTCAGCGCGAAGCCGTAGACGTGGAACAGCGGGAGGACCGTCATGATCTTCTCCGGCCCCTTGCCCAGATCCTTCACCCACGCCTGGCCCGTCTTGAGCATGGAGTTCAGGTTGCCGTGGGTGAGCTGGGCGCCCTTCGGGGGGCCGGTGGTGCCGGAGGTGTAAAGGATCAGCACGGTGTCATCCTGGGTGATGCCCTCGGGGGCCTCGAACTGCTTGTCAAGAAGCAGCGACGACCAGGGCATGGTAGCCGGGGCCTCGCCGGTGAGCTTGTCGCGCATCGCCTTGAGCCTCGGCAGGGGAAGCTTCAGCGCCGCACGAAAACGCAGGGGCATCGCTTCGATCATGTTGACGGAGACGATGGTGGACAGGGGGGAGTCCTTGCGCAGCTTGGAGATCGTCGGCGTCGCCTTGTCCCACACGATCGCGACCTTGGCCCCGTGGTCCTGGAACTGGGGGAGGAGCTCTGCGGCGGTGTAGAGGGGGTTGTGCTCGACCACCGTCGCGCCGAGGCGCATCACCGCGGAGAAGGCGATGATGTGCTGCGGGCAGTTGGGCATGACAAGCGCGACGCGGTCGCCCTTTTTCACGCCGAGTTCCTGCAGGCCGGCGGCGGCTTTGAGCACCTGCTCGTTGAGCTCCGCGAACGTCATGGTCTTGCCGAAGAACCAGGTGGCGGTGCGGTTGGAGTGCTTGGCCAGGTTGCGCTCGTAAATGTCGATCAGGGTGTCGCTGCCCAGGTCGACCTCGTGCGGCGTCCACGGTGCGTAATGCTCCAGCCAGGCTTTTTCTTCGAATGCGCCCATAAGCAGCTCCTTGGGGTCGTGTATTTATCCATGGGTTGCGAAACAGTATAACGAAACTTCCGTGTTGCGCATCACATTTTGAGCAAAAAGTAAGACGCGTCCCTTGATTTCGCCCGCCCGCCTTGCGCGGAGCGGGATTTTCGGTACAAAGAGGGTGGAAAGTGGTGGGGAAACGGGGAATGCCGAAAAACGGGGGGTACCGCAATGCACGGATCTGGCACAGCGTGGGGGCAGTGGGAGCCGCAGGAGAGTCTCGGTGAGGCACTGTCGCCACCCACGCACGACTTGCTCCCGCCGCCGGGCCTTGACCAGTCGACACTGGTCAACCCGGTTGCGGCCCCTCCCGCGCGCGGGTGGCGCCGGCTCGTGCACGACGCCACCGGCGGCCGCATCAACCCGGGAAACTCCAAGCGTGAGCTCAAGGAGCAGCAGCTTATCGACGCCGTGCGTGCACCGCTTCGGGGTGACTACCGCATCGCCGTGATGTCGCTCAAGGGCGGGGTGGGAAAAACGACCACGACGGTCGCCCTCGGCGGGGTGTTCGCTCAAACCAGGGGCGACCGCGTCATCGCGATCGACGCCAACCCCGACTTGGGCACGCTCGCCCAGCGCGCCGCGGTGCCCACGCCTGCGACGATCAGGGATCTGTTGGCTGCGCCCGACACGTCGCGCTACCCGCAGGTCAGGGCGTTTACCAACCAGGCCGCCTCCCGCCTGGAGGTCATCGGCTCCGAGCGTGACCCGGCGGTGAGCGAGGCGTTCAGCGAGGCGGACTACCGCCGCGCGGTGGACATCCTGCAGCACCACTACAACGTCATCCTCACGGATTGCGGCACCGGGCTGATGCACTCGGCGATGGCGGGGGTGCTCGACCTGGCCAACGCACTGATCTTGGTCACCTCCCCGGCTCTCGACGGCGCCCAGTCCGCCGCCGCGACGCTTGATTGGCTGAGCCTGCACGGCCACGACCGGCTGGCGACGAACGCCGTGGTCGTGGTCTCCGCCAACGCGCCGGGCGCGCCGACGACTGACCTGCGCAAGATTGGCGAGTATTTCTCGGCGCGGACCCGCGCCGTCCACGTCATCCCCTACGACCGCCACCTGGCGGAGGGCGCGGTGGTCGAGCTCGACCGGCTGCATCCGAAAACGCTGCGTGCCTACCGCCTGCTCGCCGCCGAGGTGGCGGCGGACTTCGGCTCCTGGCACCGCCACGCCGCGGGGTAGGGGCGTACGCGCTTTAGAATCGGGGTCATGCGCGTCGCGATGATTTCCATGCACACGTCCCCGCTGGAGCAGCCGGGCACCGGCGACGCCGGGGGGATGAACGTCTACATCCTCAGCATCGCCCGCGAGCTGGCGCGGCGGGGCATCGCCGTGGACATCTTCACGCGCGCGACGCGCCCGAGCCAGGGCGAAATCGTGACCGTGTGCGACGGCCTGCGCGTGATCAACATCGTCGCGGGCCCCTACGAGGGTCTTGCGAAGGAGGACCTGCCCACCCAGCTCGCGGCCTTCGCCGGGGGAATTGTGCAGTTCGTGCGGGATGCCGGGGGATCCTACGACCTCATACACTCCCACTACTGGCTCTCCGGCCAGGTCGGATGGCTGCTGGCGGACCTGGGGCGGGTGCCGCTCATCCACACCGGGCACACGTGGGCGGCGGTGAAAAACGCCCACCGCTCCGACGGCGACGAGCCGGAGGGCGAGGCGCGGCGGATCTGCGAGCAGCAGCTGGTGGACAACGCCAACGCCCTAGTTGTCAACACGGACGACGAGTCCTTCGAGCTCTCACGGCACTACGACGTCGACCCGGACAGGATTGCCGTGGTCACCCCGGGGGCGGACACGGAGCTGTTCACCCCGGGCACGAACCGCAACACCGAGCTGGCCCGCCGCCAGCTGGGCATCCCGCTGCACGCGAAGGTCGTGGCGTTTGTGGGCCGGCTGCAGGAATTCAAGGGGCCGCAGGTCTTGCTGCGCGCGGTCGGCGAGCTCGTGCGCCGCGACCCGGGCCGCAACCTGCGGGTGATCGTGTGCGGAGGGGCGTCGGGAAGCGGGGCGAGCGTGGGGCACTACCGGGAGCTCACGCGGCAGGAGGGGATCGAGCGCCGCGTACGGTTCCTCGGGCCGCGCCCCCCGGAGGAGCTGGTGGCCGTCTACCAGGCCGCCGACGTGGTGGCGGTGCCCAGCTACAACGAGTCGTTCGGGCTCGTCGCCGTGGAGGCGCAGGCCACCGGCACCCCGGTTGTGGCCGCGCGCGTCGGCGGCCTGCCGCTCGCGGTCGCGGACGGAGAGACGGGCCTGCTCGTGCGGGGCCACGGCGCGGGCGACTGGGCGGATGCGCTGGCCGAGTTGCTTGACGACGACCCCCGGCGCATCAGCATGGGTATCGCCGCGGCGGCCCACGCCCGCAACTTCAGCTGGGCGGCGTCTGCGGCGGCGCTCGCCCGGGTCTACGGGGACACCCTCGCCGAGTTCGTCCCCGGCGGCTCGGAACGGGAGCCTTTCGGCGGCTGACTCGGGGGCGTAAAACGCGCAGCGACGCGCCCGTTCTCGTGGCATGCTGGAGCCCATGAGCAACGGAAAGCTGATTCTTGTCCGTCACGGGCAGAGCACGTGGAACGAGTCCAACCAGTTCACCGGCTGGGTCGACGTCGACCTGACCGACAAGGGCGAGCAGGAGGCCGTCAACGCCGGAAGGCTCCTCGCGGAGAAGGGCCTTCTGCCCGACATTGTGTTCACGTCGCTGCTGCGCCGCGCCATCCGCACCGCCAACATCGCGCTCGATACCGCGGACCGTCACTGGATCCCCGTCGTGCGCAACTGGCGCCTCAACGAGCGCCACTACGGCAAGCTGCAGGGGCTGAACAAGGCCGAGATCCGCGAGGAGTTCGGCGAGGAGCAGTTCATGACGTGGCGCCGCTCCTACGACACCCCGCCGCCGGAGCTCGCCGACGACAACGAGTACTCGCAGGCCAACGACCCGCGCTACGCCAACCTGCCGCAGGTGCCCCGCACGGAGTGCCTCAAGGATGTCGTCGCGCGCTTCCTGCCTTTCTACGCTGACGTCATTCTCCCGGAGGTGCTGCAGGGCAAGAACGTGATGGTCGCAGCGCACGGCAACTCCCTGCGTGCGCTGGTCAAGCACTTGGACAACATCTCGGACGAGGACATCGCCGGCCTGAACATCCCGACGGGCATGCCCCTGGTGTACGAGCTCGGTGAGCGCGGCGCCGTGCTCAACCCCGGCGGCACCTACCTCGACCCGGAGGCGGCCGCGGCGGGTGCGGCCGCGGTGGCCAACCAGGGCAACCAGAAGTAACCGCCGGTTTGTCCCCCACTCTCGCATTTGTCCTCGGGGCACTCTGCGTCGCCGCCGTCGTGTTCGTGGCCTCCGCCGTGCGGAACTTCCCCCGGTGGGGGGCCGGCAGCGACGTCACGCAGCGCGCGCAGGCGGAGGAAAGCCACGTCTCCACGATGAGCCAGGTGCTGCACCTGGCTATCCAGGGGTCGACGACGGGCTTTCTCGTGGTCAACAGGGCCGGTCGCGTCATCATGTCCAACCCTCGGGCGCACGAGATGTCCATCGTCCACGGCCGGACGGTCAACCCGACGGTGATGGAGACGGCGGCCGAGGTGTTCGAGGACCTGGAAACGCGGACCATCGACCTGGAACTGCCCAAACGCGCCACGGGGAGCCTGGTGCGCGGCGTTCGGGCCGTCGTCAAGCCGCTGACACTCACAGACACGTCCTTCGTCATCGTCTACGGCACCGACGAGTCCGAGAACGTGCGCATGGAGTCCGCGCGGCGCGACTTCGTGGCCAACGTCTCCCACGAGCTCAAGACGCCGGTGGGCGGGGTGTCTCTGCTGGCCCAGGCGTTGCTGCAGGACCCAGGCGACCCCGAGATGGTGACCTACTTCGGCGAGAAGCTGCTCAAAGAGTCCCACCGCATGGGGGACATGATCACCGACCTGATCAGCCTGTCCAAGCTGCAGGGAGCCGAGGCGCTGCCCGACATGGCGCCCGTGCGTGTCGACGATGTCATTGACGACGCCATCCAGCGCAATCAAGTCACCGCCGACAACCGCGAAATCGAGCTGACGCGCTCTCCCCGCACGGGCATCAAGGTGATGGGGGACCGGGCGCTGCTGACGGCGGCGGTGTCGAACCTGGTGTCCAACGCGATCAACTATTCGCCGAACAACCAGCCGGTGACCATCACGCAGAAGGTCGTGCGCGGTTCGGTGATTCTCATCCGCGTCACCGACCGGGGCATCGGCATCGCCCCGGAGGACCAGAAGCGCGTGTTCGAGCGTTTCTACCGGGTGGACAAGGCGCGCTCGCGCTCCACGGGGGGAACGGGGCTCGGTTTGGCCATCGTCAAGCACGTCGTGGCCAACCATGGCGGTAACATCAAACTGTGGTCGCGGCCCGAAACCGGCTCCACGTTCACCATCGAGCTGCCGATATACACCCCGGAGGCCCAGGTCGGCCAGACGGCGCAGGCAGCCGAGGCAGAGCGAGACGCGGAGAAGCTGGCGGTGCCCCGGTTGGCCGCGCGTCGAAAGGAAAGGTAGGAAGCAATGACGACGATCCTGATTGTCGAAGACGAAGAATCCTTGGCCGATCCCCTGGCCTACCTTCTGCGCAAGGAAGGCTTCGATGCCATCGTGGCGCCGGACGGGCAGAGCGCGCTGGAGGAGTTCGACAACAACGCGGTCGACCTCGTTCTGCTGGATCTCATGCTTCCCGGTATGAGCGGCACCGACGTGTGCAAGAAACTGCGCACGACCTCAGCCGTGCCGATCATCATGGTCACCGCGCGCGACTCGGAGATTGACAAGGTGGTCGGGCTGGAGCTGGGGGCTGACGACTACGTGACCAAGCCTTATTCCTCGCGCGAGTTGATCGCCCGCATCCGCGCCGTGCTGCGCCGCGGCCCCGAGGTCGCGGAGGAGGAGGCCGTCGCCGACGACCGCGTGCTCGAGGGCGGCCGCGTCAAGCTGGATGTCTCCCGCCACACCGTCTACGTCGACGGGCAGCCGGTGGCCATGCCGCTCAAAGAGTTCGACCTGCTGGAGTACCTCATGCGCAACGCCGGACGCGTGCTCACCCGCGGCCAGCTCATCGAACGAATTTGGGGCGCCGACTACGTGGGCGACACGAAAACCTTGGACGTGCACGTCAAGCGCCTGCGCACCAAGATCGAGGTCGCCCCGTCGCGCCCCACCCAGCTGGTCACGGTCCGCGGCCTGGGCTACAAGTTCGAGGCCTGAGCGGCGGTCGCGGGGTGGACAGCCCGCGCGTGAGCCGGCAGCTCGGCGCGCGCTGAGCAGTGCTTTTCGACGACCGCGTACGCCGCCGCACCAATCAGCGTCGATAGTTCTTCCTTCATGGACTGCCACACGGGCGGGCCCGCCGGCGAGTGGCAGTTCGGGGCGGCGGTGCACCACCAGTCGAAGTCCTCGCCGCCGCCTCCCCACTGGCGCCGGTCGTACTCGCCGATGGTGGTGCGCAAGATCTCCGCGCCGTCGGGGCGCTCGATCCACTCGTCTTCGCGCGAGAACGGCACCTGCCAGCACACTTCGGGTTTGTGCCCGATGATGCCGAGGCCCTCGGCGACGGCCCACTGGTGCAGCGCGCAGCCGGGCCCGGTTTCCGCGTCGGCGCGGTTGGCGAAGATGCAGGCGCCGTTCACGCGGGCCGTTTTCAGGCTCGGCTCCTCCCCGTCTTCGGCCTCGTTAGAGTCATCCATATCCCATTCGAGCCACGGCTCGAGCTCCGTCGGATCGGCGGCCTCGATGTAGGAGTCCGTCTCGGCGGGGCGCAACTGCCAGTACTTCGCGGGCATCTGCGCCACGGCGTTGTACAGGTCGTCGCGGTCCGACTCGTCGGACAGGTAGGCGCCGTGGATGCAGCAGCCCACCTCGGGCAGTGACTCGTCGATACCGTGGCAGTCGGGAGTGCCGAAGCGGCAGCTCCACGTGGATTCTAGCCACGTGAGGTCGACGTGGATGAGGTGGTTCGGGTCCGCCGGATCAACGAAGTCGAACCATTCGCGGGGGAAGTCCGGCGCCGCCTCGCGCCCGGCGAGGATGGACCTTCCCGCCGGCGAGCTTGCCGGAAATCCGAGATAGACGGGCCTTTGGGCTGGTTGATTCACACTTGCACACCGTAGACCCACTACTCTGAGTGTGTGCGACTAGGTGTATTAGATGTAGGCAGCAATACCGTCCACCTTGTGGCGGTGGATGCCCACAGCGGCGGACGCCCCACCCCGATGAGCGACTGGAAACAGCCGCTGCGTCTCGTCGAGCTCCTCGATGACGACGGGGCGATCGAAGACAAAGGCGTGGACAAGCTCGTCGGCGCCGTCCAGGAGGCGAAGGATCTCTCCGCCAACCTGAAGTGCGAGCAGTTCCTCGCGTTCGCCACCTCCGCCATCCGCTCGGCCACCAACTCCGAGGACGTGCTGCGGCGCGTGGAGAAGAAGACGGGTGTGAAGCTGCGGATTCTCAGCGGCGAGGAGGAGGCGCGCCTGACCTTTTTGGCGGCGCGGCGCTGGCACGGCTGGTCGGCGGGTCGCATCACCAACATCGACATCGGTGGTGGCTCCCTGGAAATGTCCACAGGCACGGAAGAGACCCCTGACCTCGCGGTGTCGCTCGATCTGGGTGCCGGCCGCCTGACGCACCAGTGGTTCGACACCGATCCGCCGGAGCGCAAGAAGATCAACCTGTTGCGCGATTTCATCGACGCGGAGCTCGCCTCCCCCGCGGAGCAGTTCCGCGCCTTCGGCGAAACGGGGCTGGCCGTGGGTACCTCGAAGACGCTGCGCACGCTCGCCCGCCTCACGGGCGCCGCGCCGTCGTCCGCCGGCCCGTTTGTCAAGCGCACCTTGACCGCGCCGGGTCTGCGCCAGCTCATAGCGTTCATCTCCCGGATGACGGCTGCCGACCGCGCGGAGCTCGAGGGTATCAACGCCGACCGCTCCCACCAGATTGTCGCCGGCGCCCTGGTTGCCGAAGCAGCGATGCGGGCCTTAAATATTGATAAGTTGGAAATCTGCCCGTGGGCCCTGCGTGAGGGCGTTATCCTGCGGTGGATCGACCAGGGACCTAACTTTGAAGGAGGGAGCTAATGTCGGACGACTCGCAATTGACCGTGGCGGATCTTCTCGCGCGAGCTCAGAAGGAAAACCCCGGCTCCGAGCAGCCCCGGCGGCGCCACCGCCGCAGTCTCGACGAGGGCGGCGTCTCCGTAGCCGAGCTCACCGGCTCCCTGCGCAAGGTGGACGCCCGGCCGGCTGAGTCCAAGCATTCCAGCGTGCCCATCGACGCGCCCGAGCCAGCCGCGGCGAAGCCCGAGCCCGCGTCCGATGCCCCCACCGTGACGTGGACGAAGTTCGAGCGCCCCGCCACCCCTGCCGCCGAGCCCGACGCGACCGGTGAGCTGCCGAAGGTGCCCGACGCACCCGCGGAACCTGCGGCACCCGCCCCCGAGGCCGAGGCGGAGGCGCACGCGGAAGACGCCACCGTGAACCCGATCCTGCTCGTGCTGTTCGTGTTCCTCGGCCTTGTCGTGGGCATTCTCGGATTCCTGGCGTTCAGGTGGGTGTGGACGCAGGTGCCGGTGGCGGGAGCTGCGGCGATCGCCCTGGTTGCCACCGCGCTCATCGTCTTCGGGGTCCGCGCTCTGCGCACCGGCAGGGACGGGCTCACCATGACTCTGGCGGGGATCGCCGGGGCCGTTGTCACGTTCGGCCCCGCTCTGGTAACGGTCCTGTAGCCGTGGAGTCGGGAAAGATCGCCGTCATCGGCGCAGGAAATATTGGTGAGGCGCTCATCGCGGGCTTGGTCAAAGCGGGGGTGGAGCCGACGTCCATCTTTGCCACGAACCGCAACCCGGAGCGCTCGGCCGAGCTGGCGCAGCGCTACGGCATTCTCACGGGCAGCGACAACGTCGAGGCGGTCACGGACGCCAGCGTGTGCTTCCTGTGCGTCAAGCCCGCGCAGATCCTGGACGTCATCGAGGAGATCAGCGACACGGTCGCGCGTCACGACGAATCCACGGCGATAGTCTCCATGGCCGCGGGCATTACTCTCACGGCGATGGAGGGCGCCGTCTCGGCGGCGGGCACCCCCTTGGTGCGGGTCATGCCGAACACCCCAATGCTGGTGGGCAAGGCGGTGCACGTCGTGGCCAGCAGCCGGTACGTCGACGACGAGAAGCGGGCGGAGGTCTTCGGCATCCTGGGGGCAACGGGCCGCGTGGTCGAGGTGCCCGAGAAGCTTATCGGCGCCGCCACTGCCGTCTCCGGGTCCGGCCCCGCCTACTTTTTCCTGCTTACCGAGGCGCTGGTGGACGCCGGGGTCTCGCTCGGGCTTCCGCGCGACGTGGCCGAGGAGCTGGCGCGCGCGACTGCGGGAGGGGCCGGAGACATGCTGGCGGGCGAGACTCCGGCGGCGCAGCTGCGCCACGCGGTGACGTCCCCGGCGGGCACGACGGCCGCGGCCATCCGCGAACTGGAGGAGTCGGGGTGGCGCGGGGCAATCTACCGCGCCACCGGTGCCGCAGCGCGCCGCTCCGCCGAGCTGGGCCGAGAAGCACAATAGGCCCGCAGCGAGCCCAACCCCACCGTTCACACACGTCGCGTTGGATTAACTCGAGAAAACTCGCGCATATTCCGGGCGCTTAAGTCGCAACTTACCCACAATTCACGCTAGTCTGGTTGGAGCACGTGCGTGATCGTCCTGTAGGAGGGGAAGCCTACAGCGCGACCGTGCTGAAGGGTTATGACATTTTATGGCTAATGAAGAGCAAGGAAAGTTTCTGACCGTGGCTGAGGTCGCGGAGATCATGCGTGTCTCCAAGATGACGGTCTACCGCCTGGTGCACGCCGGCGACCTGCCCGCCGTGCGGGTGGGGCGATCGTTCCGCGTGAATGAGCGCGCTGTGCGCGACTACCTCGATTCCTCCGTGTACAACGTGGGTTAACGCTTCCGGCGGGCGCCGGTGCCTTTTTGGTGGCGTTGGGGGCCGACTGTATGCTGTTAGGCATTCGTGCCAGCGAGCGCACGGGCTTCGCGGGACGGACGAGAGTGCACCTCGCCACCTACATCCCGCGGTTGATGCTCTAGCTTCCCGCCCGCGCCCGCCGGCAGGTATGTACATACAACTAGGAAACGAGGATGCCTTATGGGTTCAGTCATCAAGAAGCGTCGCAAGCGCATGTCCAAGAAGAAGCACCGCAAGATGCTTCGCCGCACCCGCGTCCAGCGCCGCAAGCTGGGTAAGTAGGGGAGAAAAAGGGCTCGCACCTTACCGGGTGCGGGCCTTTCGCGTTACTCCCCACGCCACCGCCGCCGCGCCGGCGGCAAACGCCATGGGCACGGCGGCCCTGCGCACGGAGCGGTAGTCGCGGATCTCCCACCCCTGCTGCCGCGCGTGGCGACGCAGCGCGCGGTCCGGGTTAATCGCCACCGGAGTGCCCACCATCGACAGCATCGGGACGTCGTTGATGCTGTCGGAGTAGGCGGTGCACTGCGCGAGATCGAGCTGCTGGATCGCCGCGAGCGCCGCCACGGCGTGGCGCTTGCCGGGGCCGTGGAGGATGTCGCCCACCAGCCGGCCGGTGAACACCCCGTCCTCGTCCTCGGCGACGGTGCCGAGCGCCCCGGTGAACCCGAGCCGCGCGGCGAGCGCCTGACCGATCTGCACCGGGGTGGCGGAGACGAGCCACACCTGCTCGCCCGCGGCGAGGTGCATCTTCGCCAGTTCCAGGGTGGATTCGAAAGCGCGGCCCAGGATCTGGCCGTCGACGATGTCTTCGGCGAGCTCGAGCAGGTCGCTGACCCGCTTGCCGCGCGCGAGGCCGAGCGCGTGCTCGCGGCCGCTGACGATGTCGGAGGCCTTCTCGGAGCCGAGAAGGCGGTAGCGCAGCTGCTTCGTCAGGCCGGGAAGCAGCTCGCGCAGGGTGATCATGCGCCGTTTCGCCAGCCCGCGGCCCAGCAGCACGAGGGAGGAGCCCTGGATGAGCGTGTTGTCGATGTCGAAGAACGCCGCGGCCTCCGCGTTCTGCGGCACGTCCGGGTCGGGCTGGGTCACCCTCGCGGCGCCGGCGGTGGCAAACGCCCCGCCGACGGTGTCCACGCCCAGGGTGAAGTCGTCGATGCTGAGCCCAAACGTCTCCTCGATGGCGGCGGCCGCTGCGGCCTCGCCGGCGGCGCGCTGCGCGGCGTCGCCAAGCGGGGGCATGGCCAGCTCCTCCAAGAACCGCCGCACGTTGCCGTGCGAGGCGGACCACTGCGCGAGAAACTCCCTGCCGGGGCGCTGTGTCGGGTCCGCGCTCATAGTCGTGTCAACCTTTCTTCGGGGGCGGAGTAGCGTTAACAACCGTACCGCGTGAACGTCTGGAAGGAGCACCGTGAAAAACGTCGCGCTGATGGTCCGCTCAACGTGCGGTTCCTGCGATCGCGTGGCCCGCCAAATCCAGCCCGTCGTGTCCGCGGCGGGTGCGAGCCTCGAGCTTGTCGACGTCGACCGCGACCCCGAAATGGCCGCCGAGTACGGCGATCGCGTGCCCGTCGTCGTCATCGACGGCGAGGAGTTTGCCTGCTGGGAAGTCGACAACGACGACCTCGCCGCCGAGCTGGCGGACTAGTTGGGTTATCCTTTAGTTTGATTTCGAGCTTTTCGAAAGGGTTAAGCGTGAGTGTTCTCGTGGTAGGGATGTCGCATCGGTCGGCACCCGTCGCTCTGCTTGAGCGCCTGAGCATGGACGACTCCGTCCAAACCGAGACGACGACGGCCCTGGTCAACCAGCCTTCGTTGTCCGAGGCAATGATCATTTCCACGTGCAACCGCCTCGAGGTGTACGCGGTGACCAACTCCTTCCACTCGGGGGTGGAGGACGTGCTCGACGTGCTCGCGCAGACCTCCGGGCTGGAGGAGGCGGAGCTGCGCACCTACCTGTATGTGCGCTACGCCGACGCCGCGGCCGAACACATGATGACGGTCGCCTCCGGGCTCGACTCGATGGTGGTGGGCGAGCAGCAGATCATCGGCCAGGTGCGCTCCAGCTACCAGGACGCCGCGGAGAGGGGCACGGTGGGCCCAGGGCTGCACTCGCTGGCCCAGTCCGCTTTGCACACCGGCAAGCGCGTGCACACGGAGACCGATATTGATGACGCCGGCGCGTCCATGGTCACCCTCGCCCTGGATGAGGCGATGGACATCATGGGCATCGACACGTTTATCGGACGCACCGCGCTCGTCCTGGGCGCGGGCGCGATGGCCTCGCTGGCGGCCACCCACCTGGGCAAGCGGGGCATCGACAAGCTCATCATCGCCAACCGGACCCGCTCGCGCGCCGAGCGTCTCGCGGAGCACGCGCGGGAGGCGGGTGTGTCGGCCGAGGTGGTGGATTTCAACGCCCGCGCGGGGGCGCTGGCCCGCGTCGACATTGCCGTCTCCGCCACGGCCAGCGACGAGTTCACCATCACCCCCGACGACATTTCCGGTCCCGTCATGCTGGCGGACCTGTCCCTGCCGCGCGATATTGACGACGCCGTGGCGCAGCGCGAGGGCGTCCACCTGGTCAACATCGAATACCTCCACCAGCGCATGCGCGAGAGCGACAGCCAGGACTCGCGCTCCCGCGCGGCGGCCGAGGCGATCGTGGCGGAGGAAGTGAGCAACTTCAGCTCCCGGCAGCGCGTTCGTGAGGTGGGTCCGGCGGTGGCGCAGCTGCGCAAGGCGGCCGGGGACGTCATCGACGGGGAGCTCGCGCGGTTGCGCACCCGCGTGCCGGATCTCACCCAGGACGACTTCGAGCAGGTCACGCGCTCGGTGCGCAGGGTGGTGGACAAGATCCTGCACACCCCGACGGTGAAGATCAAGGAGCTGGCGGCAACGGCGGAGACGGTGAGCGTGGAGACCGCCATCGAAGAGCTCTTCGGGCTCGGCCGCAGCTCCGTGGCCATCGACGCCAAGCGGCTGCCGAAGCTCAGCGACATCAGCGACATCAGCGACATCAACGACGAGAGTTAGAAAGTTAAAGGACATCCCATGCTGCACATCGGAACCCGGGGCTCGAACCTCGCGACCACCCAGGCGGGTCACGTCCGCGACGCGATCATCGCCGGCGGGACCGAGGCGGAGCTGACGATCGTCACCACACCCGGCGATCTCTCCCAGGCGCCGGTGGAGCGCATCGGCATCGGCGTGTTCACCTCCGCGCTGCGCGACGCCCTGTTTACCGGCCAGGTGGACGTCGCGGTGCACTCCTTCAAAGATCTGCCCACCGCCGACGAGCCTCGCGCCCGCATCGTCGTGCCCGCCCGCGAGGACAACCGCGAGGCGCTGATCGCCCGCGACGGCATGGGGCTGGCCAACCTGCCGGAGGGCGCGCGCGTGGGCACCTCCGCTCCGCGCCGGGTCTCGCAGCTGAAGGCTCTGCGCCCGGATCTGGACATCCGCCCGTTGCGCGGCAACATCGAATCCCGCATGGGGCGGGTGGAAAGCGGTGAGCTCGACGCGATCGTGCTGGCGTACGCGGGGCTGGCGCGCGCCGGATATGGTGAGCGGGCCACCCAGCTGTTCAACCCCGTCGAGTTCATGCCCGCGCCCGCCCAGGGCGCCCTCGCCGTCGAGTGCCGCAGCGACGACGCCGGCACGGTGGCCGTGCTCGAATCGCTGATGGACAACACCGCGGCGCTGCAGGTCTCGGCCGAGCGCCACGTGCTGGCCACCCTCGAGGCGGGTTGCACCGCCCCCGTGGCGGCCCACGCCGAAGTCGCCGGCGGCCAGCTCACGCTGCGCGCCGGGGTGTTCGCCCTCGACGGCTCCCGCCAGCTTGTACAGTCCGGCTCCATAGAGGTGCCCGACGTCGACGACATCGCCTCCCGCGAGCGTGCGCGCGGCCTGGGTCGCGAACTCGCCGCCAAGCTTCTCGACGCCGGCGCCGCCGAACTCATGGCGAGCGAGTGATCCGCGGCCGGGTTTTTGTTTCCCGGCTCATTCACTTTAAGGTGTAACTACCATACGTCGAAATATCCCGGAGCATGCGGGGCCCCCAAGTCGTCGGCCCCGGCTGCCGGGATTCGCTTACGCCTTTGAGAGAAGAACCTTATATGACACTGCCCTCCACCACGCCCCAGCCGGGGAAGATCATCTTCGTCGGCGCAGGCCCGGGCAACCCAGATCTACTCACAATCCGCGCGCGTGAGGTGCTGGAATCGAATTCTATCGCCGTGGTCGACCCCGATGTCCTTCAGGGGGTGCGTGCCGTCGTCGCGTCCGCGCTCCCCGTCCCGCAGGCGAAACTCAAGGCCGCGGACGAGGAGTACGAGCGGATGTGTGCCGCGGCGCGCGAGGCTGGCGCCCGCCGCAAGCCTCCGCGGCCGGCGGACCTGACCGCCGCCGAAATTGAGGAGGTCGGGATGGTCGGCGCCGGCATCGTCGACATCCTCAAAGACGGGCTTGCGCGCGCCGCCGCCTCCATCGAGCGCGGCGAGGCCGGCGACGGCGACGTTGTCCGTCTCGTGGCAGGAAACCCCCTGACACGCGACGCGGTGAAGGAAGAGATCTCCGCGGTGGCCGCCGCGGGGCTGGAGTTCCAGGTGGTGCCGGGCATGTCCCTGCCGTCCACCGTGCCCTCGTTCGCGGGCATCGCGCTCGGGTCCACCTACACCGAGGCCGACCTGTCCAACGAGCCCGTCGACTGGGACCAGCTCGCCGCCGCGCCGCAGCCGCTGGTGCTGCAGGCCCGCGACGAGCACCTGCCGGTCATCTCCGCCGAGCTGATCGAGCGCGGTTTTTCCCCGGCGACGTCTCTGACGGTGACTACCAACGGCACCACCCGGCTACAGCGCACGTTCGACGCCACGCTGGAGACCGTCGGCAAGATCGACGCCGACTTGGACGGCAACCTGGTGGTCACCATCGGCACCGCGGTGGATGACCGCACGAAGTACTCGTGGTGGGAAAACCGCCCGCTGTACGGCTGGCGGGTTCTCGTACCGCGCGCAAAGGAGCAGGCGGGCCCGATGAACGCCCGGCTGTCCTCCTACGGGGCGATCCCGCAGTCGGTGCCGACCATTTCCATGGAGCCGCCGCGCAACCCGGCGCAGATGGACCGCGCGATCAAGGGCATCGTGGAGGGCCGCTACCAGTGGATCGTGTTCACCTCCACCAACGCGGTCGACGCCGTCTGGGACAAATTCGAGGAGCTGGGCCTGGACGCGCGCTCGTTCGCCGGGGTCCACCTGGCCGCCGTCGGCGGGAAGACGGCCGACGCCCTGCGCGCCCGGGGCATGATGCCCGAGCTCGTCCCGCACCGCACGAAGCAAAACGCGCACGGCTTGGTCGAGGTCTTCCCCGAGTACGTCGAGGATATCGACCCGGTCTCCCGCGTGCTGCTGCCGCGCGCCGACTTGGGCACGGACGTGCTGGTCGACGGCCTCGTCGACCTCGGCTGGGAGGTGGACGACGTCGTGGCCTACCGCACCGTCCGCGCCGCGCCGCCGCCGCTCGAGGTGCGCGACATGATCAAGTCGGGCGGTTTCGACGCGGTGTGCTTCACCTCGGCGTCCACGGTGAAAAACCTGGTGGGCATCGCGGGCAAGCCGCACCCGCGCACCATCATCGCGGCGATCGGGCCGATGGCCGCCGCCGAGGCCCGCGAGCAGGGGCTTCGTGTCGACGTCGTGCCCGAGGTCGCCGACGTCCCCTCGCTCGTCGACGCCCTGGCCGAGCACGTCGCCGGCTTGCGCGCCGCCGGGCAGCTGCCGCCGCCGCGCAAGAAGCGGCGCGTGCGCCGCAAGGCCGCCGGGGAGTAGGGCGACCGGCGGTGTCTGTTCGACCCTCTAGACTGGGCAACGTGTCTGCTCATGAAATTATCCGTCGCCCGCGTCGTCTCCGCTCCACCCCCGCCATGCGGGAGCTGGTGGCGCAGACGCGCGTGGCGCCCAGTGACCTGATTTATCCGATGTTCTACGCCGACGGGTTGACCGAGAAGCGCGAGATTTCCTCGATGCCGGGCCAGTACCAGCACACGCTCGACTCGCTCAAGGCCGCCGCGCACGAGGCCCTCGCGGCGGGGGTGCGCTGCGTCGACCTGTTCGGCGTGCCCCTGGACTCCGACAAGGACGCGACCGGTTCCGTCGCGTGGGCCGAGGACGGGGTGCTCAACCGCGGGATCCGTGCTCTGCGCGAGGAGTTCGGCGACGACCTCGTCATCATGGCCGACACCTGCTTGGACGAGTTCACCGACCACGGGCACTGCGGTGTCCTGGGGGAAGACAAGCAGGGCTCGCAGGTGGTGCTCAACGACGCCACCCTCGAGTGCTACACCCGCATGGCCGTGGCCCAGGCCCGCGCCGGCGCCCACATGGTCAGCCCCTCGGGCATGATGGACGGCCAGGTCGCCGCGATCCGCCAGGCGCTCGACGCCGAGGGCTACACCGGCGTGTCCATCATGGCGTACTCGGCGAAGTACGCCTCGGCCTTCTTCGGGCCCTTCCGCGAGGCGGTGGGGTCGTCGCTACGCGGCGACCGGAGGACCTACCAGCAGGACCCGGCGAACCAGCGCGAGTCCCTGCTCGAGGCCGAGCTCGATATCGCCGAGGGCGCGGATTTCGTCATGGTCAAGCCCGCGATGGCGTACCTGGACGTGGTCTCCGAGATCGCGAAGTTCTCGCCCGTGCCCGTCGCCGCGTACCAAGTGTCGGGCGAGTACGCGATGATCCAGGCCGCCGGCCGCAACGGCTGGGTGGACTCGGAGGCGACCATGCTCGAGTCCCTGACATCCATCAAGCGCGCCGGGGCGGACCAGATTCTCACCTATTTCGCCGTCGACGCCGCGAGGATCCTGCGATGAAGCTCTCCAGCACGACGCGCTACCTCGTCGGCGCGTGGGCGGTGATGGTTGCCGGCGAGCTCGTCTACCAGGTGCTCAACGCGATCGGCCTGGTCATCGAGCCCGCCGCGCTCAAGCAGGCGGCCCGCGAGGCCGCGAAGGCCCGGGGCGAGGACGTCTCCGAGGCGCTGATCACGGTGAGCACCTACACCTCGATCGTGATGATGTCTCTGTTCCAGCTGCTCATCATCGTCCTGCTGGCGTTCGCCCTGCACGCCGTGGCGCACCGGCAGAAGTGGGCGGATACCGCGCGCCGTTTGCTCAGCGTGTTCGCCATCTACTTCGCCATCCGCGCCGTACTGGTCGTGCTCGCCCCCGCCGCCGTGGCGGGGGCCAACCAGCTGCCGGTCGCGTTCGCGGCGGTGACGGGCGCGATGCAGATCATTGTCGGGGTGGCCGGCGTGTGCGGGCTGGTCTACGCGACGCGGAGCACGAAGGACAGGTAGGGCACTGTGGCAGGCATGTTCCCCACGATGGTGGGAGATTCCGATGACCCGAACCGCCGCTACACGGCGTACACGGGCGGCGCGTGGCCACGCGACCTCCGCGTCTCCTACTGGCTGTGCATGGGCGGCGCGCTGCTCATGCTGGTCACCGGCATGATGCTCCTGTCCGCCGGCGCCCCGGAGGGGGCCGATGAGGAGTTCCGCGCCGTGTTTACGCGCAACATGTGCGTCACGGCGGTGGCCAACCTCGTGCTCGCGCTGTGCCTCACTGCCACGGCGGCGCAGTTCCCCAAAGGCGTCACGGGCGCGCGCCCGTGGGCCAGCGCGTTCATCGCCGCGGCGATTTTCGTCAACCTGGTGGCGTTTGTCATCCAGGTCGCGTCGTGGGCGTCGTTTAGCATCGTGGTGGTGCTGACATTCGCCGTGTTCTTCATGTTCCGGCCCGCGGCGAACCAATTCGTGGAGGGGCAGTGAAAGACCAGCTGGCGGAGTCGATCGCCGAGGCGCGACAGGCCGCGATCTCGGCCGGGTTCGACCCCGATACCCCGCACGAGGTGGGTGACGAGGCGGAGAACACGCCGCTGTCCTCGTACGCCTTCGAGCTGCGCGGGATCGAGGACGCGCCCCAGCTGCGCGGCATCGAGGAGGCGCTCGAGCGTATCGACGGCGTCTCGGCGCGCCTCGTCTACCCCACGGCGACGGCGTGGGTCACCGCGCCGGAGACGATGGATCCGGCGCGCATCACCGCCGTGATCGCCGAGTTCGGGGTGCAGGCGGAGATGTCGGATTCCACGCTGCGCCGCCGCGCGGTGGGGCGCCGCTCGGCGGAGCACCCGTTGCCGCGCCGGGGCACCCGCGGGATGACGGGCAGGATGCGCCGCATGCGCAAGGACGAGCAGCGTTCGTTGAGTGAGAAGCGTGCGGCGGGCTTCATGCGCGGCGATTTCGGCCGCGCCCAGACGCAGTCGGATGTGCTGTTTACGGCCCGCGACCTGGTCACCCCGCTGCGGATGTGGGTGGCGGTGCTGCTCACCCTTCCTGTGCTCGCGATGAGCTACTTCACCGAGCTCCAGTTCGCCGGCTGGCAGTGGGTGTGCCTGGCGCTGGCCACCCCTGTGGCGCTGTGGTGCGCCTGGCCGTTCCACCGCGCGATGGCCGGCGGCGTTCGCCGGGGCATGTCGGCGCTGGACGGCGCGAGCTCGATCGCGGTGCTGGCGTCGTATGCCTGGGCGCTCGGCGCGCTGGTGTTCACCCGCGCGGGTGAGATCGGGTGGACGTCGAGCGGGCAGTGGCTGCCGTTTCGCCGCGGCGACGGAATCGAGCTCTTCCTCGACGTCGCGTGCGGGGTGACCGCCCTGCTGCTCGCCGGCCGGTACAACGCCATCCGCGTGCGCTCCTACCTCTTAGAGGACATGGAGCAGCGCCGCCCCGATCCGAACCGCGAGTTCACGGTCAGCCGCCGCGGAAGAACCTCGGGCACGGTCGAGGAGGTGCTTCCGGCGTCCGAGCTCAACCGCGGCGACGACGTCGTGCTGCACCCGGGCGACATCGTCCCCGTCGACGGCTCCGTCATCGGCGGGTCGTGCCGGCTGCGCCGTCCGCTTATCGACGCCCGCGAGCCCCTCGAGGCCAAGGTCGGTTCCCGCCTGTACTCCGGCGACGTCGTCGAGTCCGGCAGCGTGAAGGTGCGGGTGGCCCGCACGGGTCACGCGACGCGCTGGGCGGCGGTGCACAAGTGGGTGGAGGAGGCCTCCAAGAGGGAGAACCTGGCGACGATACTGTCCACCCGCTCGGCGGGGCTGCTGATCCCGGCGGCGTACTTCATCGCGGGCGCGGATTTCCTCGTCTGGCTCCTCATCACCGGGGACGTGACCAAGGCGTTCTCGACGGCGCTGGCGATTCTGACGGTGGTGGCGCCGGTGGCGCTGGCGATCTCGCCGGCCCTGGCGCTGCGCCTCGGCATCGAGTCGGCGGCCCGCAACGGCATCCTGCTGCGCGACGGCAGCACGTTCCGCGTCCTCGAGACAACCGACACGGCGGTGTTCAACCGGGTGGGCACGCTGGTGAAGCCGGAGATGTACGTGGAGACGGTGACCGCGGAACGCGGCGAGGACCCGGACATCGTCCTGCGGGTCGCGGCCGTTTTGGCGCTCGAATCGGACAGCCCGATGGCGCGCGCCCTGGTCAAGGCCGCCCGCGAGTCCCGCGACACCCGTTCCAAGGACGAGACGATGCCCACCTGGATGGAGCTGAGCAACGAGGTCGACAGCGCCGACGGCGAGTTCTCCGGCCGGCTCACCCTGACGTTTGAGGGCGCCGACGGGGAGGAGCGGGTGGAGGTCATCGAGGCCTCGCTGTGGCGCCCGACGGATCTTTCCCAGCTGCGCGGCCGGCTGTCGGTGGCGGCCACCAGCGGGGGGACCCCGGTCGTCGTGCGTTACCGGGGCAAGGACCGCGGCGTGATCACGTTCTACGACCCGGCGAAGGACGACGCCATCGAGGCGGTCGAGCGGCTCGAGGACATGGGGGTGGAGACGGTCCTGATCACCCGCGACACCTACCCCGTGGCGCGCCGGTTCGCGGACTTTTTGGGCGTGTCCAACGTCCTAGCCGGCGTGTCCGCGGCGGACAAGCCGGGCGCGGTGCGTGCGCTGCACGCTCAGGGGGCGACGGTGGCGATGGTGGGCGACCACACGATGATGAACGTGTTGCACGTGGCCGACGTGGGCATCCTCTACGCGAGCGACAAGTCGATTGCGACCCGCCTGAACAAGGTCGACGACAACGCCGAGGTCGTGCTCCTGCGCGAGGACGTCATGGCTGTGCCGCAGCTGATGGTGCTGGCGCGCCGGGTGTGCCGCATCATCGACTCCAACATGGTCTTCGCGTGGGCCTACAACATCACGGCGATCGCGCTGGCCGTCGCCGGCCTGCTGCCCCCGATGGGCGCGACGCTGCTCATGCTGGGCAGCACGCTCATCATTGAGGCACGCTCGGCCGGGGCGCGCCGCTTCCCGCTGTAGACTCCACCGATATGAGCAGACGCGAGCTTTCCCACGCCCCCATCATCGACGCCGCCTTCGGGCGCACGCCGACGCGCACCCCGGTGTGGTTCATGCGCCAGGCGGGCCGCTCGCTGCCGGAGTACCGGGAGGTGCGCCAGGGAATCGCCATGCTCGACTCCTGCTTCATGCCGGAGCTGCTCGCGGAGATCACGCTGCAGCCGGTGCGCCGCCACGACGTCGACGCCGCGATTTTGTTTTCCGACATCGTCGTCCCGCTCAAAGCCGCGGGCGTGGACGTGGAGATCGTCCCGGGCCGCGGCCCCGTGATGGGGGAGGCGGTGCGCAGCCGGGCGGACGTCGACAAGCTGCCCGTGCTCGACGGCGACGTCGAGGAGGTCGCCGACGGCATCCGCATCATCGTGGGGGAGCTCACCGACGCCCAGGCGCTCATCGGGTTTGTGGGGGCGCCGTTCACGCTGGCCAGCTACCTGATTGAGGGCGGGCCGTCGAAGAACCACGAGAAGACGAAGGCGATGATGCACGCCGAGCCACACACGTGGCACGCGCTGATGGAGAAGCTGGTGCCCACCATCGTGGCGTTCCTGCGCACGCAGGTCGACGCGGGCATCGACGCGATGCAGCTGTTCGACTCCTGGGCGGGTTTTCTCACTGAAGCCGACTACCGCGAGTACGTGCTTCCGTATTCCACGGAGATTCTGCGCGCGGTCGAGGGCGAGATCCCGCGCATCCACTTCGGCGTGGCCACCGGCGAGCTGCTGGGCGCGATGTCGGAGGCGGGCAGCGAGGTGATGGGCGTGGATTGGCGCGTGCCGCTCGACGCCGCCGCGACGCGTTTCGCCTCCCCGCGCGTGCTGCAAGGCAACCTGGACCCGGCCATCCTGTTCGCCGGCACCGAGGTCGTGCGCGGCGAGGCGGCCCGCATCAAGGCGGAGGCGGCGCGAGCGATCGCGGCCGGCGACGCCACCGGCCACATTTTCAACCTGGGCCACGGGGTGCTGCCCACCACGGACGCCGCCGCGATCACCGAGGCCGTGGCGATCATCCACGAGGAGGACTAGATGCGTATCGCGATTGTCGGAGCCGGCCTGGCGGGTCTGACCGCGGCCTACGAGCTGCGGGACCACACGGTCGACGTCTACGAGGCCACCGACCGCATCGGCGGCAAGCTGCACACCGTCGCGTTCGAGGCCGGCCCCACGGACATGGGCGCGGAGGCGTTTTTGGCGCGGCGCGCGGACGCCGTGGAGTTTGTCACGTCGCTGGGTCTCGCCGGCTCGCTGGTTCAGCCCTCCGGCCTCGGCTCCTTGGTCTTCACCGGCGGCGAGGCCAGGCCGCTGCCCCGCGGCGGGGTGATGGGCATTCCGTCGTCATCCGAGCCGGTCAAGCACCTGGTCTCCGCCGCAACGGCCGCGCGTATCGACGCCGAGTCCGACGCGCCCGGCTTCCAGTGGGACACGTCGGGTGACGTCAGCGTCGGCGAGCTCGTGCGCCAGCGCTACGGCGACGAGGTGGTGGACCGCGTCGTCTCCGCGCTGCTCGGCGGCGTGTACTCCTGCACCGCCGACGACCTCGGGGTGCGCGCCACGGTGCCGCAGCTCGCCGCCGAGCTCGACCGGCTTTCCGCCGCGGGCCCGGTGCATCTGTCGGAGGCGGTGCGCAACCTGGAGGCGTCCCGCGCCGAGCTGCCCAGCGGCCAGGGACCGGTGTTCACCACGTTCCGCGAGGGCTACCAGGAGCTCTACGAGGCGCTCGCGGAGAAAAGCGGCGCCGACATCTACGTCGACGCGTTCATTTCCGGCATCGTCCGCGACGGCGGGGGTTTCCGGCTCGCAGGGGGGGAGGACGTGGTGTACGACCGCGTGATCGTCGCCACGCCGGCCCCGACCGCCGCCCTGCTGCTCAAGGGCGTGGCGCCCGAGGCGTCCGCCCGTCTGTCCACCGTCAAGCTCGCCAACTCCGTGGTGGTGGGGATGCGCTTTGCCTCAAGTGACGGACTGCCCGAGAACTCCGGCGTGCTCGTCGCCGCGGACGAGGAGGGGCTCACCGCCAAGGCGTTCACCTTCTCCTCGCGGAAGTGGCCGCACCTGGCCGAGCGCGGCGGGGCGCTCGTGCGCGCGAGCTTCGGGCGCTTCGGCGACGACATCGCGTTGCGCGCCACCGAGGACGAGCTTGTCGACGCCGCCCTCGACGACCTCGCCACCATCACCGGCTTCGACGGCCGCGCCGCCGGCCTGGAGGAGATCTACGTGCAGCGCTGGCTCGGCGGGCTGCCCCGGTTCGACCCCGCCCACCTCGCCACCTTGGCCGCCGTTGATGAGCAGCTCGAGGCGACTCCGGGCATCGTGGCCACCGGCGCGTGGGCGGGCGGTGTCGGAGTGCCCAGCGTGATCGCCCACGCCCGCGCCGCCGCCACGAAGGCGGTCTCGTGACGGAGCAGCAGGAGGCGCGGCAGCCCGAGAAGGAGTGGTGGGAGGAGGACGGCCTGCCGTGGAACTCCAAGCCCACACGCGCGGACTACTGGTGCCTCGGCTGGTTCGCCTTCGTCGGGGTCTTCGGGCTGGCCATGATCCCGCTGCGCGCCTGGCTGCTCGGCCTCGACCCGCCGGTGATGCTGGCGCTGACGGGGTCGCGCATCGGCGCGGCGTCGACAGGCGCCCTGGCGTCTGTCGGCCAGGCCGACAACTGGCTGCTCTACCTGCTCATCGGCTCCGTGGTGGCCATTAAGTTCGACTGGATCTACTGGTGGGCCGGCAAGCTCTGGGGCCGCGGCATCCTGGAGGTGCAGGCGGGCCAGTCGAAGCGCGCGGCCCGCAACATCGCGCGCGTGGAGCGCTGGGCGGTTAAGCTCGGCTGGCTGGGGATCTTCCTGGCCTACCTGCCCATTCCGCTGCCGCTCGCGTTCGTGGTGTTCGTGCTGGCGGGCATGACGGGGATGCCGCTGTGGAAGTTCATGGTGCTCAACTTCGTGGCCAAGACGATCTGGTCTTTCCTCTACTTCGCGCTCGGCTGGGAGATCGGCGAGCCGGTCGTGTTCGTGCTCGAGCAGTACGCCCGGGTGGCCAACTGGATCGCGATCGCGCTCGTCGCGGTCATCATGTTCACCGCCTTCAGGAACCAGAGCAAAAAGCAGGTGCCCTAGACTGGAGCGCATGACTGCGCACATTCCGACACCCACGTCCGCCAACACCGCGCGCTCGGCCGAGCTGTTCCAGCGCGCACAGCACGTCACCCCGGGCGGTGTGAACTCGCCCGTGCGCGCCTTCGGCTCGGTGGGGGGCCAGGCCCGCTTCATCGCGAAAGCCCGCGGCAGCCAGCTTATCGACGTCGACGGCAACGCCTACGTGGACCTCATCGACTCCTGGGGCCCCATGCTCCACGGCAACGCGCGGCCGGAGATTGTCGAGGCCGTAAAGGAGGCGCTTGCCGACGGCCTCTCGTTCGGCGCCCCGACCCAGGCCGAGGTGGAGATCGCGGAGATGATTGTGGAGCGCACCTCCGTGGACGAGGTCCGCATGGTCAACTCCGGCACGGAGGCGACCATGTCGGCGGTGCGTCTCGCGCGCGGCTTCACGGGCCGGCCGAAGATTGTGAAGTTCGACGGCTGCTACCACGGCCACGTCGACGCACTTCTCGCCTCCGCGGGCTCAGGCTTGGCCACGTTCTCCCTGCCCGACTCTCCTGGCGTGACCGGCGCGCAGGCCGCCGACACCATCGTGGTGCCCTACAACGACCTCGAGGCGGTGCGGCAGGCGTTCGCCGACAACCCCGGCGAGATCGCCGCTGTGATCACCGAGGCGGCCGCCGGCAACATGGGCACGGTCGCCCCGCGCGAGGGCTTTAACGCGGCGCTCAAAGAGATCGCCCACGACAACGGCGCACTGCTTATCATCGACGAGGTGATGACGGGCTTCCGCACCTCCTACTCAGGCTGGTACGGCGTGGACGGCGTGGCGGGGGACCTGACCACCTTCGGCAAGGTCATCTCCGGCGGCCTGCCGGCGGCGGCGTTCGGCGGGCGCCGGGACATCATGGAGAAGCTCGCGCCGGGCGGCCCCGTCTACCAGGCCGGCACGCTCAGCGGAAACCCGGTGGCGATGGCGGCCGGGATGGCGTCGCTGCGCCTCGCCAGCGAGGACATCTACCCGGTGCTGCTGCGCAACGCCGACACGCTCGAGCATCTCATCCACACCGCGCTTGAGCGCGAGGGCGTCGCCCACCATGTGCAGCGGGCGTCGACAATGCTCTCGATCCGCTTCGCCGACGGCGAGGGCACCAACTTCGACGAGATGAAGGCCGCCGACACATTCCGCTACCCGGCGTTCTTCCACGCGCTGCTGGACAACGGCGTCTACGCTCCGCCGAGCCCGTTCGAGACGTGGTTCGTGTCCACGGCGCTCACGGCCGACGACTTCGGGCGCATCGAGCGCGCCCTCGCCGTGGCCGCGAAGGCCGCGGCGCAGGCCACCGCCGGGGCCGCCTCATGAGCGGTCCGCGCACCGTCGTCCACCTCGTGCGCCACGGCGAGGTGTACAACCCGATGAGGCTTCTGTACGGGCGCATGCCGGGCTTCCACTTAAGCGCCCGCGGCCGCTCGATGGCGGCGGTGACCGCGCGTTTCTTCGAGGGCCGCGACGTCACCTACCTGGCGTCGAGCCCGCTCGAGCGCGCCCGGGAGACGGCCGCGCCGATCGCGCAGGTCACGGGCTGCGAGGTGGACACGATCGAGGATGTCATCGAGTCCTCCAACACGTTCGAGGGGCTGCGCACCAAGGGGCCGCGCTCCCAGCTGTGGTACCCGCCGCGCTGGAGGCACTTGACCAACCCGCTGCGTCCCAGCTGGGGCGAGCCGTACGAGGATATCCTGGCGCGCATGCTCCGGGGGGTGGAGCACGCGCGGGCGACAGCGGAGGGCCACGAGGCGGTGGTGGTCAGCCACCAGCTGCCGATTGTCACCGTGCAGCGCCATGTGCAGGGCAAACCGTTGCCGCACATCAGGCGCGAGTGCGACCTGGCGAGCGTGACCTCGCTTGTGTTTGACGGCCCGGATGTTGTTGACTGGTCGTACAACCGACCAGCGAAGGATGTCTAGATGCTGAAGCGACTCGCCGCGCCGTGTGCCGCGGTACTGCTGATCGCAGGCTGCTCCGCCCCCGACGACGGCGCGACGTTCTCGTTCCACTCGCCCGGCGGCCAGGTGGAGATCTTCTACGACGAGGCAGACCGCGCACCCCTGCCGGACTTCGGCGGGGAATCCCTCATGCAGCCGGGGGAGCAGATCAACCTCACGGACTACGACGGCCAGATCGTCGTGCTCAACGCATGGGGGCAGTGGTGCGCGCCGTGCCGCGCCGAGGTCGACGACCTGCAGGAGGTCCACGAGGCACTCGGAGGCGACGGCACCGTGCTGGGTATCAACGTGCGCGACTACAACCCCGACATCGCCCGCGACTTCGTCATCGACAACGGGGTGACCTACCCGTCGATCTACGACCCGCCTTTTAAAACGGCCGTCAACCTCGGCGGCGTCCCCAGCTCCGTGATCCCGACGACCGTGGTCTTGGACAGGCAGCACCGCCCCGCGGCCGTGTTCCTCCGCGAGGTCAGCGCCGGCGACATCCTGGCCGTGACCGACGAGCTCAAGGGAGAGTAGATGGGCGAGGTGTTCTCCGACATCGTGATGACGGGACCGCTCGTCGTCGGGATCCTGGCGGCCGCGCTCGCCGGGCTGGTCTCGTTCGCGTCCCCGTGCGTGATCCCCCTCGTGCCGGGCTACCTGTCGTATCTCTCGGGCGTTGTCGGCGGCGAGATGGAGTACAGGGAGCAGGGACCGAGGGTGGTGTCGAAGAGGTGGGCGGTCGCCGGCGCGGCGGGCCTGTTCATCCTCGGGTTCACGATGGTGTTCCTGCTGGCCACGGTCTCGGTGTTCGGGGCGATCAGCCTGATCGCGCTGAACGCGGACACCCTGATGCGCGCCGGCGGGGTGGTCACCATCGTGATGGGCCTGGTGTTCATCGGCGCCGTGCCGCTGCTGCAGCGCGACACCCGCATGGCGCCGAAGAAGTGGACGACGATCGTGGGCGCGCCGCTGCTCGGCGGGGTGTTCGCGCTGGGGTGGACGCCGTGCCTGGGGCCGACGCTGGCCGCGATTATCTCGGTGTCGGTGGGCACCGAGGGGTTGACGGCGGCGCGCGGGGTGTTCCTCGTCATCGCGTACTGCCTAGGCCTGGGCTTGCCGTTCCTGCTCATGGCCTTCGGCTCCGCCTGGGCGGTTGCGGGCGTGGACTTTCTGCGCCGCCACTCGCGCACCATCCAGATCCTCGGCGGGGTGCTCATGATTCTCGTCGGGCTCATGCTTGTCACCGGCGCGTGGAACCACTTCATCGCGTGGTCGCGCCAACTCGTTGTCGGATACGGAGCGACCATCATCTAATGAGGACAGTTACTACCTGGCTGCGCGCGACGTGGCACTGGCTGACCAGCATGCGCACCGCGCTGGTGCTGCTGTTCATGCTCGCGCTGGCCGCGATTCCGGGCGCGTTGCTCCCGCAGCGCACCGTCAGCGCCTCCCTGGTCAACGACTTCATCGAGGCCAACCCCACGATGGGGCCGATCTACGACCGGCTGCAGTTGTTCAACGTCTTTGGTTCCACGTGGTTCATCGCGATTGTGACGCTTTTGATGATCTCGCTGGTGGGCTGCATCATCCCGCGCACGATGGAGCACTGGCGCGCCTACCGGGCTACCCCCGCGCGGGCCCCCAAGTTCCTGCACCGGATGCCCCTGCACGCTCAAGGGAGCGTCGATAAGCCGCTTGCCGACGTCGAAAGCGACATCGCCCGAATCCTGTCGCGCTGGCACACCGCGACGTACACGCCGGAGCAGGACCGAGCCGGTGTGTTGTCCATTTCGGCGGAGAAGGGGTACACCCGCGAGCTGATGAACCTGCTCTTCCACATCGGGCTGGTGGGCATGATCATCGCGTTCACGGCCGGCCGCATGGTCTTCTACGAGGGCCAGGTCATCGTGGTCACGAACTCGGCCTCCGAGTACGCCGTGCCCGTGGAGCAGTCGCGCGAGTTCTGCAACACCTCGCCGGCGAACTTCGACGTCTTCCGCGCCGGCCCGCTTTTCGACGGCACAGGGCTCACGCCTTTCTGCTTCGAAGCGCACAACTTCACCGCGGACTACCTGGGCAACGGCCAGGCCAATGGCTTCGCCTCCGATATCTCGTACACGACCGACCTGACGGCCGACAGGGCCGAGTGGAACGACTACACCCTGCGGGTCAACCACCCGCTGCGCATCAACGGCGACCGCGTGTACATGCAGGGCCACGGTTTCGCCCCCCAGGTTACGGTGACGTGGCCGGACGGGGAGTCGCGCACCCAGATGATCCAGTTCCGCCCGACCGATCTGCAGAACTTCCTATCCGACGGCGTGATGCGTTTCGACCCGCCGGCCGGCATGTACCCCGATCTGACCGAGCGCCGCGAGAACCAGATCGCCATCGAGGGCGTGTTCGCGCCGACCGCGCGGTGGATTGGCCCGAACGGCGACCAGCTGCAGTCGTCGTTCCCGGCGATGGAGAACCCGGCGATGGCCGTGGACATCTACTTAGGCGACGCGGGATTAGACACCGGCCGCCCGCAAAACATCTTCGTGCTCGACCAGTCGCTCATTGCCGACGGCCGCCTGCAGAAGGTCGACCGCGTCAACCTGACGCCGGGCGAGGAGGTCACCATCGACGGCGGCATCACCGTGCGTTTCGACGGCGCCGCCGAGTACGCCAACTACCAGATCTCCCGCGACCCCACCCAGATGTGGGCGCTGGTGACAACCGTCGTGATGCTCGGCGCGCTCATCGGTTCCGTGACCATCAAGCGCCGCCGCATGTGGGTGCGCCTGGCGCCGGACGACGCGGGCGGGACCCACGTGGAGCTGGCGGGCCTGGCACGCACCGACCGCGCCGGGTGGGGAGCGGAGTTCCACGAGATCGCCGACAAGGTTCTGGGCCGCGCGCCCGAAGAACCGGACGGCGAGGAATTTGAGATCGACGACCTTGGATAAGCCCGCCGCCGTGCGGTAGGTTTAGCCTATGCTCGTGGACTCAACCATGGCGGACCTGTCTGACCTGACGTTCCGCACCGCTTTCGTTATCTACCTCGTCGCGTTGATCATGTCGTGCGTCTACTACGGGCGCATGTTCGGGGTCGTCGACATGCGCCGGGAGCGCGCCCGCTCGCAGGCCGAGAGCGCCACCTCCAAAGTCCCCGTCACTGTCGGGGCGGGCGGGCCGCCCACGACCGTGGCGCCGGCGCCTAGCGTTTTCGACGAGTCCGAGTACTCCCGCCGCATCGCCGGCGCCCGCAAGTGGGCGAACATGACGCAGGCGCTGGTGTGGTTCGGCATTCTGCTGCACCTGGCCTCGTTCATCACCCGCGGCCTGGCCGCCCGGCGTTTCCCGCTGGGCAACCTGTACGAGTACATCTTGTTCATGTCGGCGGTAGTGATGGTGGCCGCGGCGGTGGTGATCCAGCGCAGGAACTGGCACACGCTGTGGCCGTGGGTGCTCTCGCCGATGATCATCGCGATGTTCCTCAACTCCACGGTCTTCCACATGCAGGCCGCGCCCGTCGTGCCGGCGCTGCAGTCCTACTGGCTGCCGGTGCACGTGTCCTCGGTGTCCATCGGGGCGTCGATAGGCATCGTCTCCGGGCTTTTCGCCCTGCTGTACCTGCTGCGCATGTGGCAGCCGCGGGGCGAGGAGCACGGCTTCTTCGGCGCCATTGCCAAGCCGCTGCCGAGCGCGAAGACGCTGGACCAGATCACGTACAAGACCGCGATTATCACCCTGCCCCTGTTCGGCATCGGCATCGTCTTCGGAGCGATCTGGGCCGAGGTGGCGTGGGGCCGCTTCTGGGGCTGGGACGCCAAGGAAACGGTGTCCATGATCACGTGGGTGCTCTACGCCGCCTACCTGCACGCGCGCGCGACCGCTGGCTGGAAGAACGTCCGCGCCGCCTGGATCAACGTGTTCGCTCTGGCCATGACGATTTTCAACATGACCTACGTCAATACGGTGATCGCGGGCCTGCACTCGTACGCGGGGCTGAACTAAATGAAGGTGCTTATCACCGGCGGCGCCGGCTTCATCGGGTCCACGGTCGCCTCCTGCTGCGCGGATAACGGGATCACCCCGGTCATCCTCGACGACTACTCCACCGGCCTACGCGTCTTCGCGCAGCGCTTCGCCCACTACGAGGGTGACATCGCCGACGAGGCCTTGCTCAACCGCATTCTCGACGAGCACCCGGACATCGAGGCGGTGATTCACTGCGCTGCCAAGATCGTCGTGCCGGAGAGCGTCGAAAAGCCCGTCATGTACTACGACAACAACGTCGGCAAGGCGATCTCGCTTCTGCGCGTTATGTCCGCGCGCGGGGTGGGGAAGTTCCTGCTCAGCTCCACCGCGGCGATGTACGAGCCTGACCCGGATTTCATGGTCAGCGAATCCAGCACGGTCAATCCCACCAGCCCGTACGCGGCGTCGAAGTGGATGTTCGAGCGCGTGCTTGCCGATGCCGCCTCGGCCGGCGTCATCCGCGCCATCGCCCTGCGCTACTTCAACCCGATCGGCGCCGACCCGCAGCTGCGCACCGGTCTGCAGAATCCGGCGCCCTCGCACGCGCTGGGCAAAATGATCACTGCGCACGCCTCGGGCGAGCCGTTCACGGTCACCGGCGTGGACTGGCCGACGCGCGACGGCTCGGGCCTGCGCGACTACATCCACGTGTGGGACCTCGCCCGCGCCCACGTTCTGGCGCTGCGCGCGCAGCTTGGGGATTACGAGGTGATCAACCTCGGCACCGGCACGGGGACGACCGTTTTCGAGCTCGCCGAGGCCGTGGGCGTGGCCACCGGCACCCCGCTCGAGGTGCGTTCCGCCCCGCGCCGCGACGGCGACGTGGTCGGCAGCGCCGCGCGCACCGACAAGGCCGCGCAGGTGCTGGGCTGGAGTCCTGAGTACTCCGTCGCCGACGGCGTGCGCCACTCCCTTGCGTGGGCCCAGAAGCTGCCGGAGGTGCTGCGGGCCGAGGACGAGGCGAGGTAAGCGAGCCATGTCCGGACCCCGTAACAAGACCGGCAAGCCCGCGAGCGAGGACCCGGTGCTCATCGAGCTGGGGGAGCAGATCGCCCGTGCCCGCCGCGCCGCGGGGCGCCTGCAGCAGGAGGTAGCGGACTCCGCCGGCGTGTCGCGCTCGACGCTGCACACCATCGAGCACGGCGGGGCAGGCGTGCGCTGGGAGAAGGTCGCCGCCGTGGCCGCCGCGTTGGGCCTGGCTATGACGTTTGAGACGCCCTAGTCGTCGTCCTCCTCGAGCCGTTTGCGCCGTTCCTCTTCCTCCCGTTTGCGGCGCTCTGCTTCTTCCTGGGCGCGGCGCTGCTTGAAGCGATTCTTCTCGATGCTCCACAGGAACTCTTCGTCATCGTCGGGCCCCTTGATGGCGGGAGGCGCTTCGCGCTGCGCCCCGTAGCGCTTCGAACTGCCGGGGCCGAACGCGCGCCACAGCATCCACACAGCGAGGATGACGAGGAGCACGAGCAAGATTCTTCCCATGCCCTCCAACATACTGGGTGGGGGCATTGGGTAGGGTAGCGCCTTGTGAGTGATCTTCATGCCCCCGAGGTCGACCCCGGCGTGCGCGCCCGCGCCAACAAGGCGATCGCGGTGTACGGCGGGCTGCGCCTGGCGCTGTTCCTGGGTTTGACCGTGGTTATCCAGCTGGCGGCCGTGGCGATCGGCGCCCCGGTGCCGCTGATCATCTCCGCGCTGCTCGCGCTCATCGTGGCGTTCCCGCTGTCCATGGTCGTGTTTTCCCGCCAGCGCGTCGCCGCCGTCGGGGCGCTGGCCACCTGGCGCGCCCAGCGGGACGCCCGCAAGCGCTGGATCCAGGACGAGCTGGCGCAGCGCTAGGCGCCTGCGCTACAGCACCGCCGCGATGAACAGCATCGCCGGCAGCGACAGAAACGTCGTGAGGAACACCGTGTCGCGGGCGACGGTTTCACCGACCCGGTAGTTCGCCGCGTAGTTGTACACGTTTTGGGCGGTCGGCAGCGCTGCAAGGATGACGGCGGCGTAGAGCTGGTTGCCCTCCAACCCCGCCAGGGTGGCGATTCCCCAGGCCACGGCCGGCATCGCCGTGAGTTTCAGGGCGGTTGCGGTGAGCGTCGGCAAACGGTCTGGTCCGGACTTTAAGACGCTGCGGCCGTTGAGCGAGGCACCGAAACTCATGAGGATGAGCGGGATGGACGCGCCGCCGAGGATGCGGATTGGCGCCATCACGGGCTCAGGGACGGTCCAGCCGGCCGCGGAAACCGCGAAGCCCGCGATCGCCGCCAGCACCATCGGCGCCGTCAGGCCCGCGATGATGGAGTCGCGCACGTGATGCTTGCCGCTGCCACCCGCGTTGAGGCCGGCGATGATGAACGGGGAGAGCACCGCCATCTGCAACAGCACCGCGGGCACGACGTAGGTGGCGTCGCCGATGACGTACAGCGCGATGGGCAGGCCCATGTTCACCGAGTTGAAATAGCTTGACGACGCCGCCCCGGCCATCCTCGTCGGCACATCCTGCCGGAAGAAGATCATCGAAATGACCCAGAAAATCCCCATCGTGATCAGCGTGGACCCGAAGACCACGGCGTTCACAGGGGAGAGGAACGTGGAGGTGTCCGAGGTGGCCACGGACGAGAAAATCAGCGACGGCGTCGTCGCCCAGAACGCGACGCGGTTGAACTGCAGCCGCGCCTCGCCCTGGCCGATGATGCCGCGCCGCGCCAGCACGTAGCCGACACCGATGACGGTGAAGATGATGGAAAACCCGGTGAGTACGTCTAGCACTAGTCACCGCCCTCTCCGTAGAATCGCCGGGTTTAAGTGTATCCAGCGTGGGGCGTCCTACGCCGTCAGGTCTCTGATTTCGGCGTCTGCCGCCGCGCGCTGGACCGCCGCGGTGCCCTTGATAGCGGCCGCCCTGGATTCGTTGGCCTCGCCCGTCGCGACGACCTCGCCGTTGCCGGCCTTGAGACGGAAGCGGAACTTCCCGGACTTGTCCTCGCAAACTTCGAACTTCCCAGCCATCGTGCGCCTTTCTCATGCGTGTGGAAATGGATTTTCCGGACGCTACTCCTCGAAGTGGGGCTGCCAGAGCCCCGCAACGTGTACGTTTCCTTCGAGGTTTCTACAAAACCGCAGGGACTCCGCAGCGGCGGAGTGGTGCGTGCTTGCCGACGTCCACCCGCTGCCTCGGTACCCCGGGTTTGCAAAACCCCAGGAACTCCGCAGCGGCAGAGTGGTGCGTGCTTGCCGACGTCCACCTTTACACACGGTCGTCTCCGCAGGACTGTGCTGCAAAACCCCAGGAACTCCGCAGCGGCGGAGCGGTGCGTGCTTACCGACGTCCACCTTCACACGCTCGGTCGTCTCCGCAGGACTGTGCTGCAAAACCCCAGGAACTCGCAGCGGCGGAGCGGCTGAAAAATTTTCTCCGCGCCCCTTGACTTAGAACAAGCGTTCCACTAACTTGGAGCGCAGAATAGGTCGAACACTTGTACGGGGGTAGAAATGTCGACAGCAAATGAAACTTCGATCGAGTACAGTTCCACGGGTCGGGCGGGGGACATTGTCAGGGCGATTCGTTCCAACCAAACGTGGGCAGTGCAGTCCCGCGCGGAAATGCTGGTCGCTCTGGCCGATTTCGAGTATTTCGGACTGGCAGAGTCATTCGGGGAAACATCGACGGCGGGGTGGCTGGCTCGCGAGCTGAAGCTGGCGCCATCCACGGCGTTCGAGTACGTCAGCGTTGCGCGTCAGCTTCCTGACTTCCCGTTGCTCACAAAAGCCTTTAGGGGTGGTGAGTTTAGCTATTCCACCGTCCGTTTTCTGTTGAAGCACCTCTCTCCGGATAACGAGGCACAGCTCGTTGACCTCGCACAACGCCTGTGCTTCACAGAGCTTCGGCAAGCTCTGGCAGGCCTGGGTAGCTCACAGGAGGCCGAGAGGGAGCCCGATTACCACCACCGGGTGCGCCATGCGGACAACGGCGACGTGATCGTTTCTGCGCGGCTCAATGCCATGGACGGTGCGGCCTATCTCGCAGCATTGAAGATCGCGCAGCTGTCCAACTATGGGCTCGAGGACGTCGACGAGCATGACCTTGCCGATGAAGAGAAGGTTGAGGAGCTGCTGGCTGAGAAGCAGGCCCAACCGGAAGTGGACCCTGCGGAGGAGTTGGAGCCCGTTCCTCAAAAACGGGAATCCTTCTCCGATGCGCTCAAGCGCAGCTTTTCGCGCTTTGGGCCACCAGTGAAAGATGACATGCATTCGGCCTTACTTTCGATGATTGCCATGGTGCGCTCCCGCCCCGTGAGTGACCTTCGGGCACCCGGAGCTCACGTGAACATCATGATGACCACCAACGGCCGGACCTGGCTGCCGGGTAACCTTGCTGCGCCGTCGGAGACGGTGAAGAACTACCTCGACAACGCCATGCTCAGGCTGCATCTGCTCGACAACGATGGGGTGACCCTTCACCTCGGGCGCACCGCGCGCTTCGTCAACAACGGGCAGCTGCGCGCCTTGCTCGCGGTGTGGAACTACCAGTGCGCCATGCCGGGGTGTAGCCACACCCGCTTCCTCGAGGTGCACCACATCAAGGAGTGGAGTGACGGGGGCAGCACAAACTTGGAAAACCTGATACCCCTTTGCTCGTCCTGCCACTCGCGAGTGAGCAACAGGCAGGCGCACATCACCACCAACGGGCGCGACATTGAGTTTCGGTTCCGAGGAGGGCGGCGTTTCGTGTCCCGGGCGAGGCAGCTTCCGGAGGAGACAGATGCGTTCACGGGGCCGCTCGTGCCTCAATCAGCCATTGACAGGTCCGCGCCCGACCATGAGAGGGGAGGCGACTTCGATGATTAGGCGAACGCCAGCGCGACGGCGGTGACGACGGCCCAGACCAGCATCGCCCTGCCGTTGAGTCCGAGCACGGGGATAAGTGCCGCCCCGGTAGCACCACGCAGCACTTTCAACACAGACGCGACGGCGAGGGGCAGCGCGATCAGCGCCGCAAGCGCGGGCAGAGAGACCAACGCGAGAAACAAGGTGGCGATGAAGGGGGCGAGGGTGAGAAGGGTGAAGAGGCGTCGGGCCCGGGCGTCGCCAAGCCGCACTGCGAGGGTGTGCTTGCCGGCGACGGAGTCGGTGGGGATATCGCGGATATTGTTGGCTAGATTGACGGCCGCGGAGATGGAGCCGATGGCGAAGGCGGCCGCGAACCCGGTCCAGCTCACCACACCCGATTGAGTAAATTCGGTGCCCAAGACGGCGACAAGCCCGAAGAACACGAAGACCGCGGCCTCGCCGAGCCCCTGGTAGCCGTAGGGGTTCTTGCCGCCGGTGTAGAACCACGCAGCCGCGATGCAGGCCGCCCCAACCACAATCAGCCACCACGCTGACATCACCGCTAGGATCGCGCCGGCCACTGCGGCGACGAAGAACGCGACAAACGCCGCGCTTTTCACGCGCGCCGGGGCGGCGAGGCCGGAGGCGGTTAGTCGGGTGGGGCCGGTGCGATCGTCGTCGGTGCCGCGGATGCCGTCGGAGTAGTCGTTGGCGTAATTCACGCCTATGATGAGCGCCCACGCGACGATGAGCGCCAGGAATGCCCGACCCAGGTGCGCGCCGTTGTTGGACGCGGCGGCGCCCGTGCCGACGATGACTGGGGCGAACGCGTTGGCCCAGGTGTGGGGGCGAGCGGCCTGTAACCAGTCTTGGGCGGTAGCGGAATAGTTTGGAGCGGTCATGGTCTCCATCATGCCCGCGCCCGGCGGGGTCGGGGTCATCCGTACTAGTGTTAGCCCTCATGTGGATTGACTACGCCGCTCGCCAAGCGCTGAACTCGGTGGGGGCCTTCGTGCGGGCGCCGCGGCTAAAGCTCGCGGCTAACGCTACGTCGCTGTCTTTCCCTCAACAGGGCGACACCGTAATTTCCCTGACCACTCACGGCAACCGCATGTCGGCTTCGGTGGCTGCGATTACGTCGCTGTTGATGGGCACGGAGCTGCTTCCAGTGTTCCTCTGGCTGGATCGCGACGATTTCGAGGCGGACTGGCCGGAGGGGTTGCGGGGCTTGGTAGATCGGGGACTTCAGGTTCGTTGCTCGGACGGTGCTTTTGGTCCACACACGAAGTATTTTGGCACCTTTTCCCAGTTCGCCGGCACCGACACGCGTGTAATTACGGTCGACGACGACATGATGTACCCGCGCTGGTTCGCCCCAAAACTGCTCAACGCCTCGGACGCGGACCCCGACCTTATCGTGGCGTACCGCGCGCACCTGATGACGTTCGACGGCGACAAGCTTGACAACTACCGGCGGTGGAAGGCGGTGTACACCACGGCGCCGTCGCATCGGCATTTCGCCACCGGGGTGTCGGGGGTGGCGTACCCTCCGTCAATGGTGGACTACGTCGCCAGCCTGGGGACAGAGTTTTCCCACCACGCACCCAAGGCCGACGACGTGTGGCTCAACGCGTGCGCGGTGCGCTCCGGCCACAAGGTGCGGCAGGTGTTCCCGCACCCGCGCGAGTTCTCCATCGTGCCTGGATCACAACGCACGGCGCTGGTGCGCAAGAACCTCGGGGGCGGCGGAAACGACGCACAGCTCGACGCAACGTACACCGAGGAGGATCTGGCGAAGCTCCGCGCAGGGGAGTAGCTAGACAAATAGCTCGGCGACGGCCGCGCGGTCCACCTTTCCCGGGCCCAGCTGGGGCAGGGCGGCGAGATGGCGCACCTCCTTGGGGACTTGCCAGCGGGGCAGGTCCGCGAATGCGTCCATGAGGTCGGCCACGGTGGCTGAGCCGGCGTATGCGGCGCAGATCCGGTGGCCGAGCCGCTCGTCCGGCACACCGACGACGCAGGCGTTTACAACCCCGTCGACGCGGAGCATGACGTTTTCGAGGACTTCGGGATGGAGTTTCAGTCCGCCCGAATCGATGATGTTGTCGAGCCGGCCGGAGACGGTGAGGTGGGCGTCGACAAGCGTGCCCGCGTCGGAGGTGGCGAACCAGCCGGGCTCCGCGAATGCCTCGTGGTCGCGGAGGTTGCGGTAACCGTGGGCGACCATGGGGCCGCCGAGGTGAATGCGGCCGTCTGCGACCCGGACTTTCGCGCCGGCGATCGGACGGCCGTCGTAGACGCAGCCGCCGGAGGTCTCGGAGGAGCCGTAGGTGGTCACGACATTGATGCGCAGCTTTCTCGCCGAGTCGAGCAGCGCCGGGTGCGTGGCCGCGCCGCCGACGAGGACCGCGGAGTACAGTCGCAGCGCGTCGATGCCCTCGAGCGAGCCCAGGGTTTTCCCCAGCTGCATCGGGGTCAGCGAGGTGTAGCAGCGCTCGCCGGTGTCCGCGAGCGAACGGGACTTGGCGGCGAAATCCGGGATGCTGAACCCGCGCGAGAGGTCGACGAACTCGGGCTCGGTTCCCGCCACCAGGCTGCGGACGAGCACCTGGAGGCCGGCGATGTAGGCGGCGGGCATGGCGAGCAGCCAGTGGCCCTCGCCCCCGAGGTGCTGGTGGGTGGCGTCCGCGCTGGAGATCAGGTTCGCCGCGGTCAGCTGGGCCCCCTTCGGGGTGCCCGTCGAGCCGGAGGTGGACACTACCAGGGCGATGTCGCCGTCGATACGCTTGCCGACGCCCTGCGTGTTCCTCAGCACGTTCGCCCGCGCCGGGTCGTCGGTGGGGACAGGCAGCAGGCTGCGCTGCCCGGCCAGCGCCTCCTCGATGTCGGGCAGGATCGCCAGCGGGTCGCGGGGGTCGACGGGGAGAACTTCCAGCACGTGGGTCACAAGCGACACACCCTAGTAGTAGTACGGAAAGTCGTCCCAGTTCGGCGCGCGTTTGCCAAGGAAGGAGTCGCGGCCCTCCACGGCCTCGTCCGTCATGTACGCCAGGCGGGTGGCTTCGCCGGCGAAGACCTGCTGGCCCATGAGCCCGTCGTCGGCAAGGTTGAAGGCGAACTTGAGCATGCGCTGCGCGGTGGGGGACTTGCCGTTAATCTCGCGCGCGACGGCGATGGCCTCCTCCTCCAGGCGCCCGTGGCCGGCGACGATGTTGACCGCGCCCATGCGCTGCATCTCCTCGGCGGAATAGGTTCGGCCGAGGAAGAAGATCTCGCGGGCGAACTTTTGCCCCACCATCTTGGCCAGGTAGGCGGAGCCGTAGCCGGCGTCGAAGGAGCCGACGTCGGCGTCGGTCTGCTTGAAGCGGGCCTCCTGGCGCGACGCGATGGTCAGGTCGCACACGACGTGCAGCGAGTGCCCGCCGCCGGCCGCCCAGCCGTTGACCACGGCGATGACCACCTTCGGCATGGTGCGGATGAGGCGCTGGACTTCGAGAATGTGCAGGCGGCCGCCTTCGGCTTTGACGCGCGCGGTGTCCACCTCGCCCGAATCGGTGGCGTACTGGTATCCGGAGCGGCCGCGGATGCGCTGGTCGCCACCCGAGCAAAACGCCCAGCCGCCGTCCTTCGCACTCGGGCCGTTGCCGGTGAGCAGCACCGTGCCCACCGACGGGTCGCGCCGGGCGTGATCGAGGGCGCGGTAGAGCTCGTCGACGGTGTGCGGGCGAAACGCGTTGCGCACCTCCGGGCGGTCGAACGCGATGCGCACGATGCCGTTGGCGCGCCCGCCTCCGTTGTGGCGGTGGTAGGTGATGTCGGTGAAGTCGAAGCCGTCGACGGTGTCCCATTGGGCGGGGTCGAAGGGCTGCTCGGTGGAGTAACTCATGCTTTGTGATTGTAGGGCTAACCCCGGATGGGTAATTTGGGAACAATTTCGTCAGCAAATTCTTGGTTAGGTATTACCTACCTAAATTGCGCCGGTCTATCGTGACACCTATCAAACGCTCATCGCGCTTATCGACGTTCCCGTCGGCGCCCAGGCCATCATCGGCAACCACTCCTCCGACCCCGCTACCGCCCGGCGGCTGCGGGAGCTGGGCATGCGCCCCGGGGCCAGCGTCACCGTCGTGCAGAAGACTTCGGGCGGCGGGCGCGTCGTCCGCGTCGGTTCCACCCGCTACGCGCTCGGCGCGCAGGCGCTGCGCTCGATCGCCGTCGCCGCCGCGTAATGTCCGCCATGGCTGAGAAGTCAATTGCGGCGGCGCCCTCGTGCCGCTGCGAGGGCGCGACCGTCGTGGCGGGCAACCCGGACGCCCCCGTTGTCGCGCTCGTCGGCGCCCCCAACGCGGGCAAGTCCACGCTGTTTAACGCGCTGACCGGCGCGCGGGTGAAGATGGGCAACTGGCCCGGTACCTCCGTCGAGGTCGCGCGCGGGGTGTGGCGCGCAGGCGAGACCGAATACGCCGTGCTGGACCTCCCGGGCACGTATTCTCTGGATCCGCTGAGCCCCGACGAGGAGCTCACCCGCGAGCTGCTGCTCGGCCACCCGGCGGACGAGCGCCCCGACGTTGTGCTCGTCGCGGTTGACGCCGCCAGCATCGCGCGCGGGCTTTACCTTGCAGCTCAGGTGGCGGAGTACCCCCTGCGGTGCATCGTGGTGCTCACCAAATCGGACGTCGCCGCCGCGCACGGGGCGGAGTACGATGCGACGGAATTGTCGGCGCGGCTGGGGATTCCCGTTGTCGAGGCAGATCCCCGCAGGAAGGAGATCGCCGGGTTACGGGAGGCCGTCGATAAGCAGCTCGCGCACCGGCCGGCAGCCGCCCGCGAGGCGGAGGGGGCAGACGAGCTCGAGCGTGCCGACGCCCGCTTCGCCTGGGTCGACCGCGCCGTCGCCGCCGCCACGGTGCGCAATGAGCCGCGAGCGACGCTCACCGACACCGTGGACCGCTTCGCCCTGCACCCCGTCGCGGGGCCAGTGCTGTTCCTCGCGGCCATGTGGGCCGTCTTCCAGATCACCACGACAGTGGCCGCGCCGCTGCAGGACGCGCTCGACGCGTTCTTCACCGGGCCGGTAACGGGGGTGGCTGAGGCGATCCTCCCGGACGTCGCGTGGCTGCGCGGGCTCGTCATCAACGGGATCATCGGCGGCGTCGGCATGGTGCTGACGTTCGTGCCGCTCATGGCGCTGATGTTCCTGTGCCTGGCGGTGCTCGAGGATTCCGGATACATGGCCCGGGCCGCCGTGGTGGCGGACCGGCTCATGCGCGGAAACGGCCTGCCCGGAAAGGCGTTTATCCCGCTCATCGTGGGTTTCGGCTGCAACGTCCCGGCGATCGCCGCGACGCGCGTGCTGGGGGACCCCCGCCAGCGCAGGATGACGGCGCTTCACCTCGTGCTCGGCGCGCCTGACGGTCTACGTCATGCTGGCTGCGACCTTCTTCCCGCGGCACTCCGGCACGGTCGTGTTTTCCATGTACGTCATCTCGATTCTGCTCGTCATCGCCGCCGGGCTGGTCATGCGCTCCACGCTGTGGCGCACGATGGGATCCGCGCCGCTGGCTCCCGTGTTCGAGCCCGCGGGATTCGGCTCGTGGTCGCTGACCGACCCGCTGATCACCGGATTCGTGGCCAAGGAGGCCGTCATCTCCAGCTGGGCGCAGACCTACTCCGTTGAGGAGCCCGCGGCCTTGGAGGAGAAGATCCGGGAGGACTTCGATACAGCCTCCGGCGGGCACGCCGCCGCGGCGGTGTGGGCGTTTTTGATTTTCCTCCTCTCCCACACCCCGTGCGTGGCCACCCTCGCCGCCCAGCGCCGCGAGATCGGGCTGAGATGGACCCTGTTCGGACTGGTCACGCAGCTCACCACGGCCTGGGTGCTCGCGGTGGCCACCTTCCAGATCCTCAAGGTGGTGCTCTAGATAGGACCGATGTCCACGGTGATGAACGCGATTCGCGCCGGCGCCACAGGCCGCGCCGACATTGTGCGGCGCACCGGCCTGACCCGCGCGACCGTCGACGCCGTCATCGAGCGCCTCGAGGCGATGGGGCAGCTGCGCCGCGAGGGCCTGAACTCTACCTGCGCCGCCGGGGGCTGCGGCAGTTGCTCCTCCAACGACGCCTGTTCCATTCAGCAGGGCCCGGTCGCGCTGGTGCTGGGCGTGCGGCCGTCCTAGCCTTGGGGTATGAGACGAGGCATGCAACCCACCCTCGATGACGTTGTAGAGCGCGCCCACGTGGTCGCTCTCCCGATGGCGGTGCGTTTCCGGGGCGTCGATACGCGCGAAGCCTTGCTTATCGACGGCCCCGCGGGCTGGGGCGAATTCTCCCCATTCCTGGAGTACGGGCCGGAAGAATCGGCCTCCTGGCTCGCGTCCGGTATCGAGGCCGCGTTCGAGGGCCTGCCGGCCGCCGACGGCTGGGTGGAGGTCAACGGGACGGTCCCGGCAGTGGCGCCGGGCGAGGTTGAGTCGGTGCTCGAGCGCTTCGAGGGGGTGCGCACCTTCAAAATCAAGGTGGCGGAGACCGGGCAATCGCTTGACGACGACATCGCCCGCGTCGCCACCGTCCGCGCCCTGCGCCCGGACGCGACGCTGCGCGTGGACGCGAACCGCGGGTGGAGCGTGGATGAGGCTGTCGCCGCCGCGCGCGCACTGGGAGAGCTCGAGTACATCGAGCAGCCCTGCGCCACGGTGGAGGAGCTGGCGCGGGTGCGCGAGCTCGTGGACACCCCGATCGCCGCCGACGAGTCCATCCGCCGCGCCGCGGACCCGTACCGGGTATCCACGCTGGGGGCCGCGGATGTGGCCGTGGTCAAGGCCGCGCCGCTGGGCGGGGTGCGCGCGCTGCTGCGCATCAGCGCCGAGCTCGGGCTGGACGTGACGGTGGCCAGCGCGCTGGACACCTCCGTGGGCATCGGGGCCGGCCTGGTGGCCGCCAAGCTCACGGGGTCGCGGCCGGCGGGGCTGGCCACCCAGCGCCTGTTCGTCGAGGATGTTGCCGCCCCGCGAGAGCTTGTCGACGGCCGCCTGGCCGTACGCGACCTCCCTCCCGACCCGGATCGCCTACACGCGCTGCGCGCGCCGCGCGAGCGCCGCGAGTGGTGGCTGCGCCGCGTGCGGGAATGCTTCGCATACTTATAAGGGGTAGTGGAGATTCGCTGTATTTATGTAGGCGAACTTAAACTGTGGTGGAAATTTCCTACATGTTGAAGGGATGCCCGTGTCCACCACAGTTTCTGACCGCCAGACTGTCTTGTCTGACGGCGATCTCGCCAAAGCCCCCGACCCCAAAGAGTGGCGCCGCCAGCTCATCGGGCTCATCGGCGGCGTCCTGCTCGCCGCGATCGTCTACGTCATCTTCCCGGAGGGGGCTCCCGAGACGGTCGCCCAGTCCGCGGGCGCGACAGAGGGCACCGAGTACTCCGCCCAGGCCATGCGCGTCGTGGCAGCCACGACCGTCCTCATGGCCGTGTGGTGGATGACGGAGGCGCTCCCGCTGGCCGCCACCGCGCTGCTGCCGATCGCGATTTTCCCGCTCGCGGCGGTCGCCCCGTTCTCGGCGGTGGCCTCCCCGTACGCGTCGTCGACAATCTTTCTGTTCCTCGGCGGCTTCCTCATGGCGCTCGGCCTGCAGCGCTGGAACCTGCACCGTCGTCTAGCCCTCGCGGTGGTCTCTGTGGTGGGAACCAGCCCGAAGCGCATCGTGCTCGGGTTCATGATCGCCACGGGGTTCATGTCTATGTGGGTTTCCAACACCGCCACCGCCGTCGTCATGCTCCCGATCGGCGTGTCCGTGCTCGCGCTGACAGCCGACTCCGTGGGCGGGATGGCCAACCAGAAGAATTTCGCCACCGCGCTCATGCTCGCTACCGCCTACTCGGCATCCATCGGCTCCCTGGGAACGCTGATCGGCACCCCGCCGAACGCGCTGCTCGCCGGCTACATGAAGGAGGCGCACGGCGTCACGATCGGCTTCGGCCAGTGGATGCTCGTCGGCATGCCGGTCGCGATCGTGTTCACCGTGCTCGCCTGGCTGGTGCTGATCACGGTGTTCGCGCCGGAAATCGACGAGATCCCCGGCGGCAGGGCGCTCATCCGGGAGGAAATGGACAAGCTGGGCAAGTGGAACTTCGCGCAGGTCGCCGTCGGTGTCATCTTCCTGCTGGCCGCGCTCGCCTGGATTGCCATCCCGCTGGCCCGCGACTACTTCGGCTGGGACTTCCCCTACGACGATGCCGTCGTCGGCATCATCGCGGGGCTGCTCATGTTCGCTGTCCCGGTGGAGAAGAGCGGCAAGCGCATCATCGACTGGAAGACGGCCTCGGAGGTCCCCTGGGACGTGCTGATCCTCTTCGGCGGCGGGCTATCGCTCTCGGCTATGTTCACCGCCACCGGGCTGTCCCTGTGGATCGGCGAGGCCGCGAAGAACCTGTCCGCTCTCCCGGTCTTCCTGCTTATCCTCGCGGTGTCTGCGCTGGTGCTGGGGCTCACGGAGCTGACCTCCAACACCGCCACGGCCGCGACATTCCTGCCCATCATGGGCGGAGTGGCCGTGGGCATCGGCCTGACCCAGGGCGGTGACATCAACGTGCTGCTGCTGGCCATTCCGGTAGCGCTCTCGGCCACCTGCGCCTTCATGCTCCCGGTGGCTACACCGCCCAACGCCATCGCGTACTCCTCCGGCTACGTCACCATGGGGCAGATGCTCAAGGGAGGCATCTGGCTCAACCTCATCGTGCTGGTGCTCATCTCGCTGGCCACCTACTTCATCGCCGTGCCGGTGTTCGGCCTGACCGTCTAGGCCCGCGCTAGTGTTGAGTCCCATGGACTCCAACGAGACCCGCCAATTCGGGCGCCAGCAACCGCAGGAACCGCCACAACCGCCCCGCCGACCCCAGCAGTACTTCCCGGACCCGGCCGAGGCGCAATGGGAAGAGCCCCAGTACGACGCTGAGCCGGTCTACGACACGCCCGCCCCGCGCGAGAGCCGTGAGAACCGTGAGAATCAGGGCGCGGGCACGGCCGCGGTCGCGCTCGGCGTGATCGCCGCCGTCGCGACGGCGGCGGCGGCGCTGTTCATGTTCCTGTGGCGCGGTGCGGCGGAGGAGGCGAACCGGCCGCCGGTGACCCAGACGGTAACGAGCACGCAGCTGGCCACGACGACGGTGACTACGACCAGCCGCCCCGCGCTGCCAACCGCGCTGCCGACGCAGCTGCCGTCTGATTTGCCGACCGCGCTGCCGACGGAGCTTCCCACGGAGCTGCCGCCGGACGTGCGCGACAACGTCGACGGGCTGCTCGAGAGCCTACTCAACGGGGGGCAGTAAGCGCATGTCACGCACCGAAAACACCGATAGCGTACAGCTGGCAACCTATGTGGTCGACCGTCTCGCCGAGCACGTCACCGACGTCGTGCTGAGCCCGGGATCGCGCAACTCGCCGCTGGCGTACGCTCTCCTCGCTCGCCGCGACATCGCGGTGCACGTGCGTATCGACGAGCGCGCCGCCGCGTTTACCGCGCTCGGCATGGCCCGGTTGCAGCGCCGTCACGTCGCCGTGGTGATGACCTCCGGCACTGCCGTGGCCAATGCGTACCCCGCCGTCATCGAGGCGCACATGTCGCACACCCCGCTGGCGGTGGTCAGCGCCGACCGGCCCGAGTACATGGTGGGGACGGGCGCGTCGCAGACGATCTGGCAGCAGGGGATCTTCGGGCGCTACGCGCGCACCCAGCACGTTTCCGCGCTTGGCGATGCCATTTCCTTCGACCCCGACCAGGTGCACGTCAACGTGGCGTTGGACACCCCGCTGGTGCCCGCCGCGCTGCCCGAGGCGGCCGGCGAGCCGCGCCGCGTCGGCCCGGGCAGGTTCGGGCGCCGCGCGTGGGCCGATCACGGCGACGTCCGCATCGACCTCGACCGCGACACCCTCGTCATCGCGGGCGACGAGGCGTGGGAGGTGCCCGGGCTCGAGCACGTGCCGACGATCGCGGAACCCACCGCACCCACCCCGTTCCACCAGGTGCACCCGCTGGCGGCGCGGTTCTTCGCCCAGCCCGAGGTGTCGGTGAGCCACGACGGCGGCGACTTCGCCGTCTCCACCAAGCCCGAGCAGGTCGTCGTGGTGGGCCACCCGACGCTGCACCGCGACGTGATGGCGCTGCTGGCGGACCCCGACATCGTAGTGATCGGCCTGTCGCGCACGGACACGTTCACGGACAACCCGCAGGTCCGCGGCTCGCGGGTGAACGCGACGGGCCAGCCCAGCGACACCTGGCTGAAGATCTGCGAGGCCGCCGGCGAGGTCGGCGCGCAGACGGTGCGCGACGCGCTCGCGGAAGAGCAGTACGGTTTCACCGGCCTGCACGTCGCCGCGGCGGTGGGGGATACCCTCGGGGTGGGCGACACGCTGGTGCTCGGCGCGTCTAACCCCGTGCGCGACGCCAGCCTGGTGGGACTCCCCTTCGACGGCGTGACCACCTTGGCTGCCCGCGGCGCCGCCGGCATCGACGGCACCGTCTCCCAGGCCGTCGGCGCGGCGCTAGCCACCCAGGCGCTGCACCCCGACGAGGTGCGCGCGCCGCGAACGGTGGCGCTGATGGGGGATGTGACCTTCCTCCACGACGTCGGGGGCCTGCTCATCGGCCCCGGCCAGCGCCACCCGGGCAACCTGACCATCGTGGTGGCCAACGACAACGGCGGCGGGATCTTCGAGACCCTCGAGGTGGGCGCGCCCGCGGTCCGCGGGGCATTCGAGGAAGCCTTCGGCACGCCTCACGACGTCGACATCGAGTCCATCGCGCGCGCCTATTCCGTTGAGTACGCCCGCGCCGAAAGCCTGCCGCAGCTTATCGACGCCCTCTTGGACGCCCAGGAAGCCCCCGCCCCCATCACCGTCATCGAGGCGCGCACTACCCGGGCCACGCGCCGCGACCTGGCTCAGCGGCTGCGCGCGTGAGTCAGATCAACTGGCGCCGCCGCCTGCTCCAGCTCGTGTTGGCGATCTACGCGTGCGCGATGCTGGGCGTGGTGGCGATGGTGGCGGGACCGGCGATCAACGACGCGCGGATCTCCGCCGCGCCGGGGCGCGGCATGGCCACCGTCACCGAGGTGGGGCCGCTGCGCACGTCCGTGGAATACCAGGACGAACAGGGCCGCTACCACTCCCCGCGCGCGGGGCTGCTGTACCCCTCCGGGCTCGGCGAGGGGCAACGCGTGTGGGTCACGTACTCCACCGCCGACCCGGAGCTGGTGAAGGTGCAGGGCCGCGGCTGGACGCTGGCCCTCATACCCGCGGCGTCGGTGGCGGTAGTTGCCACGCTGATTGCCTGGGGCGCGGGTGCGGGAGTGGATGCGTGGTGGAGGCGTCGAGAAGCGAAAGCCCTGCCGTAACCAGGAATTCACCTCTATTTTATTCAGCGGACAAAAGGGTATGGGAGGCTAGCCACATGCGAGTCGGAATTGTCGCGGAGTCGTTTCTCCCCAACATCAACGGAGTGACCAACTCCGTGCTGCGGGTTCTCGAGCACCTCAAAGAGGAGGGGCACGAGGCCATCGTCATCGCCCCGGGAGCGCGCGACTTTCAGGAGGAAGTGCCCGACTACCTGGGCTTTCCCATCGTGCGTGTGCCCACGGTGATGATCCCGCTGGTGGATTCGCTGCCGATCGGAGTGCCGTCAGCAACCATCGTATCCGCGCTGGCGAAGTTCGAGCCCGACGTCATTCACCTCGCCAGCCCCTTCGTCTTAGGGGGAGCGGGCATCTTCGCCGCGCTCCAGCTGGGAGTCCCCGCGGTGGGGCTGTACCAGACGGACGTCGCCGGCTTCGCCACCCAGTACCACGCCTCCGTGCTGGCCAACGTCGCGTGGGATTGGACGCGCAGCATCCACAACAAATGTGAGCTCACCCTGGCGCCCTCGTCGGAGGCGATCCGCGAGCTGGAAAGCCACGGCATCGAAAACGTGCACCACTGGGGCCGCGGCGTGGACACCGCGCTGTTCCACCCCCTCAAGCGCTCGGACACGCTGCGCCGCGCGTGGGACCCCACGGGGCGCAAGAAGATCGTCGGCTTCGTCGGCCGCCTCGCCTCCGAGAAGGGGGTGCACCGGCTCGCCCCTCTGGTGCGCGAGCCCGGAATCCAGCTCGTCATCGTCGGCGACGGACCCGAGCGGGCATGTTTAGAGGAGACCCTGCCCAACGCCGTCTTTACGGGCGCGCTCTCCGGCGAGGACCTCGCCCGCGCCTACGCCAGCCTCGACCTGTTCGTGCACACGGGCGAGTTCGAGACCTTCTGCCAGGCGATCCAGGAGGCGCAGGCCTCGGGCGTGCCCACCATCGGGCCTCGCGCCGGCGGCCCGGTGGACCTGATCACCGACGGGCACAACGGCCTCCTGCTGGACGTGGACACCTTCGAGCGCGACCTCCCCGACGCCGCGAACTACCTCCTGGACGGCGCCCGCCACGGCCAGCTCCAGGCCAACGCCCGACTCTCGGTGGCGGACAAGACGTGGCACTCGCTGTGCACCCAGCTCATGGGGTACTACCAGAAGGCGATAGACGGCTACAACCGCACGACGATCTCCCTTTTCGGCCGTTCGATTCTGTTGCCGCGCTGGGTGGAGCGGGCGCGCGGCAGGCGCCGCGCCGCGTCTGCGTAAAGTAGTGCCCTATGGCCAAGGCAGATCTGGAAAAGAAGCCCTTTGACGTCGCGGGGATGTTCGACGCGGTGGGCAAGAACTACGACATCACCAACACCGTGCTCTCCTTCGGCCTCGACCGGTACTGGCGCCGCCGCACCCGCGAGCGCCTCGCGCTGAAGCCCGGGGAGCGCGTCCTCGACCTCGCCGCCGGCACCGCGGTGTCCACCGTTGAACTCGGAAAATCAGGCGCGTGGGTCGTGGCCTGCGACTTCTCGCAGGGAATGCTCGCCGCCGGCAAGCAGCGCGACGTGCCCAAGGTTGTGGGCGACGCGATGCATCTGCCGTTTGCCGACAACACCTTCGACGCCGTGACCATCTCTTATGGCCTGCGCAACGTGCACGACTTCCGCGCCGGCCTGCGCGAGATGGCGCGAGTGACCAAGCCGGGCGGGCGCTTGGCCGTCAACGAGTTCTCCACCCCGGTGCTGCCCGGCTTCCGCGGCATCTACACCACCTATCTGCCGCTGGTTCTTCCGGCGCTGGCGCGGGTGTTTTCCTCGAACCCGGACGCCTACGAATACCTCGCGGAATCCATCCGGGCGTGGCCCGGCCAGGCCGAGCTCGCCCGCGAGATCAACCGCAACGGCTGGGAAGACGCCGGCTGGCAGGACCTAAGCGGCGGCATCGTCGCGCTCCACAGCGCCGTCAAACCCGCCTAGGCTACGCTCCACAGCGGGTCGCGCTTGGGGGAGAGCCGGCCTGCTGTGCGCCACGCGTACGAGATCAGGTCGCGGTCGTCCTCGGTGACCAGGTTGCCCATTAGCCGCGCCGCAGCGGGCATGATCCGCTTGCCGACGCCCCCTCTCAACGCCACCGGCCCCACGAGCGGCAGGAACTGGGGGTAGGTGAGCAGCCGCGCGGCGGTGCGCGCCAGAGTGAAGGCGTCGCCGTAGGCACGGCGCAGCTGCGCCGGCCAGGCGAGCGTGAGGTCCGCGCCTGCGGGCGAGGACGCGATCAGCCCCACCGCCATCTGCGCGGTTTCCAGACCGTAGTCGATCCCCTCCCCGTTGAGCGGGTTCACGCACGCCGCGGCGTCGCCGATGAGCGCCCAGTTGCGCCCGGCGACGTTGGACACGGCCCCGCCCATCGGCAGCAGCGCGCTCGCAACCGACGTTTCCGGGCCCAGCCCCCACGCCTCGCGCTGCTGCGCGGCGTAGGACGACAGCAGCTTCTTCGTGTTCACCTTCGCCGGGCGGGTGTCGGTGGACAGCGCCCCGCACCCGAGGTTGACGGTGCCGTCGCCGAGCGGGAAGATCCAGCCGTAGCCGGGCTGGATCGCTCCACCAGCGTCACGCAGCTCCACGTGCGAGTGCATCCACGGTTCCTGGGAGCGCGGCGAGGTGCAGTACGAGCGGGCGGCGATGCCGTAAACCTCGCCGCGGTGCCAGATCCGCCCGAGTTGCTTGCCAAAGGTCGAGCGAACCCCGTCGGCGACGATGACCCACTTCGGGCGCAGCGTGCCCGTGGGCGTCTCGATGCCGCTGATCGCGCCATCGGTGAACTCCACGCCCGTGGCGGGGGTGTTGTAGCGCACCTCGGCGCCGCTGAGGCGGGCGGCGTCGACCAGGGAGGCGTCGAAAAGCGCGCGCGGGCTGGCGGAGCCCTGCGTGCCGAAGCGGCTGGACGGCCATGCGGCGGTGACCTCGCCGCCGAAACCGTGCAGCTTCAGGCCGCGGTTGCGGTAGGCGGGCACCTCCACGCCGAGCTCGCGGAGCGCGTGCACAGCGCGCGGGGTGAGACCGTCGCCGCAGGTCTTGTCGCGGCCGGGGGCGGCTGCGTCGATAAGCAAGGTGGAAAAGCCCGCCCTCTGCGCCGCGATCGCCGCCGCCGCCCCCGCCGGGCCCGCGCCAACCACGACACATTCGTATTCAGTGCAGCTAGTCACAGTAGACCATTCTGGCACACCGCGGATCGCCTGCATTTCCTACCCGCTACCGCAGTGCGCGGCCGCGGTGGACTAGCGTAGGAGGGCGATCACTGTACTTTTACGGCACTTACACCCCAAGGACGACACCGATGACCCACGGGATCCAACCGGCACCCCGCCACGACTTATCCATGGACCTCGGCGACGCGGAACTGTCGGCGCGAGTCGCCGAAGGAATGCGCAAGGTTGAAGATCTGCTCATGGAGCGCCTCTCGGTGGGTGAGGACTTCGTCGTGGACAAAGTTACCCACCTCGCGGCCGCCGGCGGCAAGCGGTTCCGGCCGCTCGTGGCGCTGTTGTGCAGCGAGTTCGGGCCGAACCCGGGCGGCGAGAACACCATCAAGGGCGCCGTCGTCGCCGAGATGGTGCACCTAGCCACCCTCTACCACGACGACGTCATGGACGAGGCCGAGATGCGCCGCGGCGTGGAATCCGCCAACGCACGGTGGAGCAACACCGTGGCCATCCTCGCGGGCGACATCCTTTTCGCCCACGCCTCCGAATTGATGAGCGAGATCGACACCGAGACGGTCAAGCACTTCGCGGACACCTTCGGGCAGCTCGTCACGGGCCAGATGCGCGAGTCGGTCGGGCCGCGCGGCGGCGACGCGGTCGAGCACTACCTCAATGTGATCCGGGAAAAGACAGCAGTACTCATCGCGTCGGCCGCGCACTCGGGCTCCATGCACGCCGGGGCCACGCCCGAGGTGGTCGAGCGCTGCACCGTCATGGGTGAGGCCATCGGCATGGTCTTCCAGATCGTCGACGACATCATCGACATCTTCTCCGACTCGGAGCAATCCGGGAAAACCCCGGGTACGGATCTTCGCGAGGGCGTGTTCACCCTGCCCGTCCTCTACGCCCTGCGCGAGGAGTCCCCGGCGGGCGAGCAGCTGCGCACCATGCTCACGGGGCCGCTGGAGCGCGACGAGGACGTCGACTACGCCATCGAGCTGATCCGCCAGACCGACGGCCGGGCGAAAGCGCTCGACGTCGTGCGCTCCTACATAGCGACGGTGGAGGAGCAGCTCGACGCGCTGCCGGACTCCCCGGCCAACCGGGCGCTGCGCACCCTGTCCCAGCACACGGTGGACCGCGTCGGTTAAAACCCCTCGCGAGCTGCCAGTTTGCTGAATTGCGGCGGGGGTGTTGTATTGTTGTTCACGCACGCCAGGTTGCCCGAGCGGCCAAAGGGAGCGGACTGTAAATCCGTCGGCATTGCCTACAGAAGTTCGAATCTTCTACCTGGCACAGCACAGTGCACAGCACAATGAAAATGACCCACTGCTTCACAGCGAGGCGGTGGGTTTTTTCTTTTCCCGGGGCGTCGGATGGGGCGTCGGCAAGCATGCCCGCGCCGGGTCCGAATATGCCATGTGGCCTGCCGATTTGTGCGCGTCCACTATGTCGGGTTAGTCTTTCTAAGGCTTCAACGGAGCGGGCAGGAAAAGCCCACAACAAAGAGGCTGCGCCCCCTTAGCTCAGTCGGCAGAGCGTCTCCATGGTAAGGAGAAGGTCAGCAGTTCGATTCTGCTAGGGGGCTCTGTTGTTTGTCGGTCCTGTGGCTGGCAGGCACATGGCGGTGTAGCTCAGTGGTAGAGCAAGCGACTCATAATCGCTGTGTCGAGAGTTCAATTCTCTCCATCGCTACGTACCTTGGCTCTGGGCGCATGCGCCCGTGGTAGGGTAAGCGTACTGTTCACACAGTGCCCTAGGGGCGTGGCGCAATTGGTAGCGCAACGGTCTCCAAAACCGTAGGTTGCAGGTTCGAGTCCTGTCGCCCCTGCCACAGCTTCAACAACGAGGAGTTCTTGTGACGAACCCGCAAGGTCAGAACCCGGCGCAGCCGACTGGAAAGCGGCAGCTGCGCGGGGTTTCCTCTGTTTCCGCGGCCGCCGGGGCGGCGCCGGAGTCCCGGACCCCGGCGAAAGCCGAGCAGGCCGCGGACGACAAGGTCGGCGGCGGCGCCGGCGCCTTCCCCGGCGAGGTCGCCTCCGAAATGCGCAAGGTCATCTGGCCCACCGGGCGGCAGATGCTCAACTACACGCTCATCGTGTTCGCCTTCCTCATTGTCGTGACGGCGATTGTGTGGAGCGTCGACTGGGTCGCACGCTGGGCGGTTGAGCAAGTTCTCGTCCGTTAGCTATACTTTCACCCGTACGCGTCCCGCCGCCTCGAAAGAACCGAGGAGGGCGGGATAATTTATTGCCTCACTCCTGCCGATCGGTCTGAGCCGTGGGTAGGCTTGGGCGCAGAAGTCATAAGTTAGGAGAAAACGTCATGGCTGAAGACACCCCCGGCGAGATCGAGCAGAACGAGCAGGAGACGATCGACGAGGGCGCCCCCGTCGCCCCGGACGTGTCCCCCGAAGTCGAGCCGGATGCCGAGCCGGAACTCGAGCCCGGCGAGGAGGCCGCTGACGCAGTAGACGCATTGGACGCAGCGGACGCCGAGGCGGCCCTGAGCCTGGAGGGGGAGGCGGAGCCGGCCGACGCGGAGTACCGTCGCCGGCTGCGCGAATACACCAAGGAGCTGAAGAAGCTCCCGGGCGAGTGGTACATCATCCAGTCCTACTCGGGCTACGAGAACAAGGTGAAGACCAACCTGGACATGCGCATCCAGACCCTCGAGGTGGAGGACTCCATCTACGACGTCGTGGTCCCCATCGAGCAGGCCATCGAACTGAAGGACGGCAAGCGCAAGATGGTCAAGCGCAAGCTGCTGCCCGGCTACGTGCTCGTGCGCATGGACATGAACGACGCCGCGTGGTCCGTGGTCCGCGAGACGCCGGGTGTGACGTCGTTCGTCGGCAACGAGGGCAACGCCACGCCGGTGAAGCACCGCGACGTGGCCAAGTTCCTGCTGCCGAAGGAGCCGTCCGTGGTCGGCGAGTCGACCCAGAAGTCTTCCGCCAACGCCGAAGGCGAAACCGTCATTGCCATGCCGGAGCAGGAGTCCGCGCCGAAGCTGGCTCACGACTACCAGGTCGGCGAGGCCGTCACCATCCTCACCGGCGCGCTGGCGACCGTTTCCGCAACCATTTCGGAGATCGACCCGGAGACCGGCAAGATTCAGGCGCTCGTGTCCATCTTCGGCCGCGAGACCCCGGTCGAGCTGACCGCGGACCAGATCGAGCGCATCATGTAAGCATTTTGCTTTTCGACGCCTCAACAGCGTAAAGTCAAGCGTCGCGCATGCCGCACTGGTGGCACGCGCGACGTTTTTCGTTCATCATCCCCGGTGGCTCCCACGACGAACGGGGGCATCCGGAAGGGCGCGTTAAGCATCGTGGCGCGACCCCGTACCAAGGAATTGAGGTAATCCGATGGCAAAGAAGAAGGTCACCGGCCTGATCAAGCTGCAGATCGAGGCAGGCATGGCGAACCCGGCTCCGCCGGTCGGCCCGGCACTGGGTGCGCACGGCGTCAACATCGTCGAGTTCACCAAGGCGTACAACGCCGCCACCGAATCCATGCGCGGCAACATCATCCCGGTCGAGATCACCGTCTACGAGGACCGCTCCTTCACCTTCATCCTGAAGTCCCCGCCGGCCGCCAAGCTCCTGCTCAAGGCAGCTGGCCTGCAGAAGGGTTCCGGCGTCCCGCACACCCAGAAGGTCGGCTCCGTCACCTGGGAGCAGTGCAAGGAAATCGCCGAGACCAAGAAGGAAGATCTCAACGCCCGCGACATCGAGGCTGGCGCCGCGATCATCGCAGGAACCGCTCGCTCCATGGGCATTACCGTGGAAAAGTAAACGTCACGGACGTTTTTCACGTGGCAGGGCCGGCCAGGCCCGCACCACAGCTCCCTCACCTACATAAGAAGGAACCCAAACATGGCTAAGAAATCCAAGCGCTACGCCGAGCTCGAGGCGAAGGTGGACCGCGACAACCTGTACCACCCGCTCGACGCCGTCACCCTGGCGAAGGAGACCTCCTCCGACAAGTACGACGCAACCATCGACGTTGCGATGCGTTTGTCCGTGGATCCCCGCAAGGCCGACCAGCTGGTCCGCGGCACCGTCTCCCTGCCGAACGGCACCGGCAAGACCGTCCGCGTGGCCGTCTTCGCCGAGGGCGAGAACGCCACCAAGGCGGAGGAGGCCGGAGCTGACATCGTGGGCACCGACGCGCTGATCGAGCAGATCAACGCCGGGCAGCTCGACTTCGATGTCGCGATCGCCACCCCGGACCAGATGGCCAAGGTCGGCCGCGTGGCCCGCGTCCTCGGCCCCCGCGGCCTGATGCCGAACCCGAAGACCGGCACTGTGACCCCGGATGTGGCGAAGGCCATCTCCGACGTCAAGGGCGGCAAGATCGCTTTCCGCGTGGACAAGGCCGCCAACCTGCACGCGCTGATTGGCAAGGCGTCGTTCACCCCGGAGCAGCTCGCCGAGAACTACGGCGCGCTTCTGGACGAGGTCCTGCGTCTCAAGCCGTCGTCCGCCAAGGGCATCTACCTGAAGAAGATCACCGTCTCCGCCACCCAGGGCCCGGGTATCCCGGTGGATACCTCCGTGCAGAAGAACTACGCCACCAAGGCATAGCTCGCGCGTAGCTCGCGACCGGAAAGCCCCGCTTCGGCGGGGCTTTTTTCATGCCCGCTCCATGGGTCATCCCATTTGGGGGTAATTGCGTCCCCGGTTATCAAATGAAAACACTTATCAGTACTATCCCTCTTGCTTTCTTGGAAGAAGGGACGTTCCTGATGACGTTACAGTCCCCCCGCCAGTCAAAAGGGCGGGTTCTTGCCGTTATAGCGTGCGCCGTGGCGCTGGCCGGTGCCACCCCCGCGCTACCTCAAGCGAATGCCGATAGCGTATCCGTTATGGCAGCAAAGGCGTGCTCTCAACCGCTCCAGCCCATGATCAAGGACGACCGCTCCGTGCCGGCCCAGTGGCGGGATCCCTCCACCGTGGTGTTCGGGCTGGGCGATGCGGCGAAAACCACCCTCCCGGAAGCGGTCGGGCCCGTTCCAGCCGGCACCGCGTGGATGGTGGGCACTACCCAGCAGGCCGGCCTGCCGTGGATCGGAGCGAACACGCAGCACGAATCCCTCGGCGGCACCACCTCGGTGACGTGGACGTTAACCGGGTTCGAGGGGCCGGGCGCGATGGTCGTGTTCACCCAGGGTTCCCTCGGCCAGATCGTCGGCGAGGAGTGGTTCCGCGCCTCTGGCGGACAGGTCTAGGGCAAGCACACGATCCCCGCGAACTCGCACGTGCACCCCTCCTGGGTGTTCAGCGCGCCGGGCACGTACAAGGTGACCGTCGCGCAGACCGCCCACATGGCCAGCGGCGACGTCAACGGGACCACCCAACTGACCTTCAACATTGGCGGGCAGGGCAACGCGAACGAAGGGCACCTCGACGCCCGCGACGCCAACTCCGAGGGCACCGAGCTCTCGCGCATCGTCATCCCGGAGGAGCTGTACTTTCTGGGCACCCCCGGCGACACCGTCTGGACCGCCCCGCAGTCGGTGAAGTGGCTGGAGCAGTGGCGCCCGCTCTGGTCCGGCCTGGGCGCGTTCGACCCAGCGCACGAGCCCTCCACGGACGCCATCCCCACGACGTTTGTCAAGGACACGATGCAGTTCGACATGATCGACTTCCGCGGCCCGGGTGAGATGCAAATCTTCTTCCAGAACGCGGTTTGGCCGCCCGAACGCGTCTTCTCCAGCGGCGACCCGGCGCTGCGGACGGTGGACTACAAGGTCGGGGCCCACGGCCACTTCAACTGGACGTTCACTAAACCCGGCATCTACGCCATCACCTGGCAGGGGCGAGCGGAGCATGAGGACGGACAGGTGGAAAGGTCCGCCCCCGTCACCCAGTACTGGCTGGTGGGCGATGACCCGGACGTGGGGCTGAAGGAGGGAACCACGACCAACCTCAACCCGGTGACGAAGCGCGTCGACGGCACAGTCCCGACGCCGTCGCCCTCGCCGTCACCGGTGCCTTCGCCCACCCCGACGCCGTCGCCGGGCACCGCAACCGGGGTCGGCCGCTGCGACGCGATCGCCGCGCTCGCCACGAAACCGTCGGCGTTCATCGCGGCGGGCCACATGGACCTCGCGCTCGAGGACAACGGGGGCACGCTCGCACCTAGGCTTCACGACGACAGCGACCCGCGAAACCCGGTCTCACGGGAAAGCGGCACGTTCCTCTTCGAGGTGGGTGACAAAGCCCGCGTCGACGTCTCGGACCAGCTGAGAAACACCTTCCTCGGCGAGTTCAGCCGCATCTGGATGCTCCCGCAGGCGCAGGACCAGGAGCTGCCGTGGCTCGGCTTTTCGACGACCGCGCTGACAGAAAACAGCCTCAAGAGCGGCTCGACAGTGAACGTGTCCATGAAGGATGTTGAAGGCCCCGGGCACGTCATCACCTGGCACGAATCTATCGGGACGCTGGACAAAGAGCTGGACTCGCGAGACCCGTCGGCGCAGCTGAGTTACGGCCTGAACAACCACGACCACCAGGCCTTCGGCTTCACCGAGGAGGGCCTCTACACCGCAACATTCGTGTACTTGGGCGTGGCGGGCAACGGTCAGCCCTTCTCCGAGGAGCTGCGGGCCTCGTTCGCGGTGGGGCAGCAGGCAATCAATGACGCGCGGGCCTTCAAGGCGGCGAACTACTCCACTCTGCCCAGTAAGGGGCAGTGCACTACGAACCCGGGAACGTCGGACGGGGCGTCGACAAGCATGCCCGCCGACTCCCTGCCGCTGGCGCTCGCGCAGGGGTTCTGCGACATCGACAAGGCGCTGATCAACCTGGACAAGGAGGTGAGCCCGGTGATCGCGCAGTTCCGCAAGCGGCCTGACGCCGCGAGCGCCCCCGCCCCCGCGCCTGCGGCGCCTGCCGTTGAGGCCTCTGCCCCGGCTCCCGCTGCGGCACTTGCTGCCCCCGCTCCCGCCGGAGGCCCGGCAGCCCCAGCACCGGCTGCAGCCCCAGCACCGGCTGCAGCACCGGCACCGGCAGCACCGGCTGCAGCACCGGCTGCAGCTCCGGCGCCTGCCCTGGAGGACGCCCCGGCTGATGCCGCACCCGCAGAGGTACCCGCCGACGACGCTCCTGTCGACGTCCCGGTTGAGGACGCCCCCGCCACCGGCGGGTCCGGCGTAGTGTCCTCCATCGACGGGTCGGGCACCGCCCCGGAGTCGGACTCCTACGACGCGGCATCCGAGGGCGTCACGGCCGGCGGTTTCTGGGCGGGGCTCGCCTTCGGCATCGGCGCGATGGCGCTCGTCGGCGGCGCGGTGCTGTTCGCTGCGGCGTGGCGCGCGCTGAGGGAGGTCCGCTCCCGCGGCGGCGATTTGGTGGGGGACCCATCGGTGGGCTAAGCTCGCCAACTGAAGTTTGAACGGGGGTAACGCCCCCGAGCTCAAGTTTCACCGAAGACCGTCGGTCACTCTCCCAGAAGAGTCTAAGGCTTCCCCTCCAGGGAACGGCCCACGCAGGAGAAACGTGGCCTACCTTGTGGCGCCCCGTGCTTCTGCACGGGGCGCCTTCGCTGTCACAGGCGGGCGCGTCCCGGGCGGATTGTAGGACATTACTTAGTGGAAGGAGGCGTGTGTCATGGCAAACCCGAAGAATACTGCCGAGCTGGCTGAGCTCAAGAACAAGTTCGAGCAGGCGAGCTCCGTCGTTCTCACCGAGTACCGCGGCCTTACCGTGGGTCAGCTCCAGGAGCTGCGCGGTGAGCTCGGTTTCGATGTCGAGTACCACGTCGCCAAGAACACCCTCGTCAAGATCGCCGCAAGCGAGAATGGCATCGAGGGTCTCGACGAGCTTCTGACCGGCCCGACCGCCGTCGCCTTCATCAAGGGCGAGGCAGTCGACGCCGCCAAGGTCATGAAGAAGTTCAACAAGGATCACGACGCGTTCGTGATCAAGGGCGGCTACATGGACGGCAACGTCCTGTCGGCAGCTCAGGTTGACGCCATCGCTGAGATGGACAACCGCGAGACCACCCTCGCCAAGATCGCAGGCGCTTTCCAGGGTTCCTTGGCCAAGGCTGCCGGCCTGTTCCAGGCTCCGGCATCCAAGACCGCCCGCATTGTCGCTGCGCTGCAGGACAAGCAGGGCGAAGCCGCGTAAAGCGCACCGTACATCTCCATAGCACATCCCCGGGCCGGCTGGGTCGGCCCACAAAAGAAAGGAAGCCGCAATGGCTAAGCTGTCTAAGGACGAGCTCATTGAGCAGTTCAAGGAAATGACCCTCATCGAGCTCTCCGAGTTCCTGAAGGAGTTCGAGGAGGTCTTCGACGTTACCGCCGCTGCTCCGGTTGCAGTTGCTGCCGCAGGCGCCCCGGCCGGTGGCGAGGCCGCCGCTGAGGAAGAGAAGGACGAGTTCGACGTCGTTCTCGAGGACGCTGGCGACAAGAAGATCGGCGTGATCAAGGCTGTCCGCGAGATCGTCTCCGGCCTGGGCCTGAAGGACGCCAAGGAAATGGTCGAGAGCGCTCCGAAGGCGATCCTCGAGGGCGCCAACAAGGACGACGCCGAGGCTGCAAAGGCCAAGCTCGAGGAGGCCGGCGCAAAGGTTACCCTCAAGTAATCTCGCCGCACTTCGCGCTGCCTAAAGCTCCCCGTCGGGTTTTCCCGGACCGGGGAGCTTTTCGCTTATCGACGCCTCCGGCTACCCGACGAGAATCTTCGTAACCAGGCGGCGCACAATGTCGGGGGAGAAGTCGGACAGGGCCTTGAGCACCTTGTCGGTGACGCTGACCCCGTGGTGGACGCGGAGTGTGTCATAGAAGCTCGGGTCGGCGAGGACACGTTGCGCGACGTCGGCCACGTCGGAGGCCTCGAGCCGGACGCCGAGGGTCCTGATGGAGCGGGCGTTAACCTCGGCGACCTTGGTTTTCGCCCACAGGGGAGCCAGGTCGTGCACGCGGATCCCGTCCCTCGCCCACTCCAGGCTCAGCGCCTCCGTCAGCCCCTTGACGTAGAACTTGGAGGCGGAGTACGTCGATATCTCCGGCTGGCCGTAAATGGCGGACGCCGAACTCATGGACACCATGACCGAGCCCTTCGTCTTTTTCAAGTACGGGTGGCAGGCCTTCGCCCCGTAGCTCACGCCGACGCAGTTGATGTCGCTGAGCCATTGAATGCGGTCGGGGTCCTGCTGCGCGATGCGGCCGTCGACAATCACGCCCGCGTTGTTGAAGAACGCGTCGAGCTCCCCGTCGGTGTGGGCCGTGAAGTCCCGCAGGGCCCTTTCCCAGTCGGCGAAACTGCGCACATCGAGGTGGCCGGTAACGAGCTGACCCTCATCGAGGTCGAGCCCGCGGTGCCACTCGGTGGGCACGATGTCGTAGCTGCCCACGACCCAGCCACGCTCGAGCATCTTCTTCGCGGTTTCCATGCCGATGCCGGACGCCCCACCGCTGATGAAGACGGCCTTTCTCCGGAAGCTTAGTTTTTCCATACGAACAGGATACAGCCCCAATTGGATATGTGTATATGGTGTTTGTAGGAACTTTTTTCCGACTGAAAGAGAAAGAGAAAATGACTCAGACACAAGCCCCTGCACGCAAGATGACCGACATCATCAACCCTCAGACGGGGGAGGTTATTACCCAGGTTCCCGCACACACCAAGGAAGATACGGCCGAGGTGTTTGAACGCGCCCGTCGAGCTCAGAAGCGCTGGGAGAAGACCAACTTCCGCAAGCGCCGCCAGATCTTCCTGAAGTTCCACAACCTCGTGATCGACAACCGCGAGCGGATCCTGGACACGATCCAGGGGGAGAACGGAAAGAACCGCCTCAGCGCTCTGGAGGAGGTCCTCGACGTCGCGATGAACTCCCGCCACTACGCTTACCGCGCCGGGAAGCTCCTCAAGCCGCAGAAGCGGCGTCCGGCCGTTCCCCTGTGGACGTCGACACGCGAAGAGTTCTCTCCCAAGGGAGTCGTCGGCGTGATCGCCCCGTTTAACTACCCGTTCAACCTGTCGCTCTCCGACGCGATCGCCGCGATGCTGGCCGGCAACGCGGTCGTGATTAAGCCCGACTCCCGCACGCCGATGTCGGCGATTCTGGGTGCGGAGCTGCTCGCCGAGGCGGGCCTGCCCGACGGCGTGTGCAACATCGTCACCGGCTCCGGTTCCGAGGTTGGCCAGGCGATCGCGGAGGAGTGCGACTTCCTGATGTTCACCGGATCCACCAAGACCGGGCAGTCGCTCGCCGAGCAGGTCGCGCCGCGACTGATCGACTACTCGATGGAGCTCGGCGGCAAGAACCCGCTGATCGTCGCCGACGACGCGGACATCGAGCGCGCCACCGACGGGGTGTGGGCGGCGTGCTTCGGCAACTCCGGCCAGCTGTGCATCTCGATCGAACGCATCTACGTCCACCGCGCCGTGGCCGACGAGTTCATCGCCGGCTTCGTCGACCGCGTCAAGCGGATGAAGGTCGGCGCCGGAACGAGCTGGGAGCTGGACATGGGCTCGCTCATCGATGTCGACCAGGTCGACGTCGTGGATAAGTTCGTCCAGGACGCTGTGTCCAAGGGTGCAACCGTGCTCACGGGAGGCAAGCGCCTGCCGGAGCTCGGCGAGACCTTCTACGCACCCACCGTGCTTACCGACGTCCCGGAGTCCGCGGACATGTACCGCAACGAGGTCTTTGGGCCTGTCGTCTACATCGAGGTCGTCGACTCCAACGAGGAGGCCGTGCGCCGCGCGAACGACACCGAGTACGGCCTGAACTCCTCCGTCTGGGCTAAGCCGTCGACTGGCAAGTGGCTCGCCTCCCAGATCGAGGCCGGAACCGTCAACATCAACGAGGGCTACGCCCCGTCCTGGACCGCACTCGATGCTCCCATGGGCGGCTGGAAGAACTCCGGCGTCGGGCGTCGCCACGGTGACGTCGGCATCACCAAGTACACGGAGTCGCGCAACGTGACCGAGACGAGGGTGATGAACGTGATTAACAACGACCTGCCGAGCGAGATGTGGTCGAACGTTCTGGCCACGACGCTGAAGCTGGGACGCGACATTATGCGCTAACGCGTCTGCGATACAATCGGCCACCATGCTCTCGAAGTCCCGAATTGTGGCGGCACTGGTGGCCGGTCTCGGCATCGCGCTGATCGTGGGCGGGCTTCTCGCTCCCCGGTTCCTCATCGGGGACGGGCGCCTGCCGCTGGATCTGGAGCACACCACGTGGACGGTCAAGGACGACGAGGGTTCCCACCTCGGCGAGACGGCGCCGGTGACGAGGCAGCTGCACATGGAGATCCAGAACCCGGCGAACGGGGACACGGCCAGCGTCAGGGTGGGGGAGACGGTGCGTGCCGGTGACGCCGCGAGCGACTTCGACAACTTGGTCACCGCGCAGACGTGGACATTTCCGATGGACCGCGTAAGCGGCGCACCGGTCGCCCCCATGCAGCTGTCCAACGTGATGATCCTGCCGGAGACCGAAATCGCCACCGACGCGCCGTGGCTCAAGCTGCCGTCGAACACGCGGCAGTCGACCTACGAGGTGTTCGACTCCACGCTGCGCGGGCCCGCCCCCGCGGTGTTCGCAGGCGAGGAGGAGGTCGCCGGCCGGACCATCTACCGCTACGAGCAACACATTGAGCCCACCAACCTGGCCCTGCGCTACGCGGATCCGCTCAACACCCGGATCGAGACCGACGCCGACGGGAACCAGACGCGGTTGTTCTTGTACTACGCGGCGTCGAGAAGCTTGCTGGTAGACCGCGTCTCCGGGCTCGTCGTCGGGGTCGCCGAAGACGTGGACACCTACTACGGCGACGCCGCGGGGCGGCGGGTGGATGACGTGCTGGCCTACCAGGGCAGCATGCCGGAAGAGCAGACGCAGGCGATGGTGTCCCAGCTGCGCGGAGTGTATTCGCAATCTCAGTCGCGCACCGCTACCATCGCTGTGATCTCCGTAGGCGCCCTGCTCGCGCTGGTCGGCTTAGTGGGGGCACTGCGGCCCGCGCGGGTTCGCGCGCGACGCGCGGCCGTGGAGTAGGGTGTGTCGGGAACCAGGCTGCTTGGTGGTAGAGTTCCCCGCGAATCCCCGCAAACGCGGACCCGCGCTGACGGCGCGCGGGCGAAAGAATCCCGTTAAATCGGGTGCTTTACATTATTCGCGGCGTGGTGTAAAGTCAGTCTTTGCGCTGGAAGCCGTCTTCAGCCGCTCTTGAAAACCTTGTGCAGTGTTACGGAAAATGTGACTTGACAAGGTTGCTTTGCGCATTCTGGGGACGGATCTTCCACAGCTGACCAAATGCTAATCTATCAGCGGAAACTCCCGGGGCGGCCACCACTGTGACCAGCTTCAAGGGGGGACCGCGTGAGGTGCTGGAAGGACCCAACTTGGCAGTCTCCCGCCAGACCATGTCAATGGCCAATATCCCCGGAGCTCCCGAACGTTACTCGTTTGCAAAGATCTCCGAGCCTGTGACCGTACCAGGGTTGCTCGACGTACAAAGCGAGTCCTTTGCATGGCTCGTCGGCACAGAGGAGTGGCGCGAGCGCCAGCGCGCGGAGCGCGGCGACGACGCCCGGATTACGAGCGGCCTCGAGGACATCCTCGACGAGATCTCGCCGATCCAGGATTACTCGGGCAACATGAGCCTGTCCCTGTCCGAGCCCCGGTTCGAGGAGATCAAGTACTCCATCGACGAGTGCAAGGAAAAGGACATCAACTACTCGGCTCCGCTGTACGTTACCGCGGAGTTCATCAACAACGACACCCAGGAGATCAAGTCTCAGACGGTGTTCATCGGCGACTTCCCGCTGATGACGGACAAGGGCACGTTCATCGTCAACGGCACGGAGCGCGTCGTCGTCTCCCAGCTCGTGCGTTCCCCGGGCGTGTACTTCGACGAGACCATCGACAAGTCCACGGAGCGCCCCCTGCACGCCGTGAAGGTCATCCCGTCGCGCGGCGCGTGGCTGGAGTTCGACGTCGACAAGCGCGACACCGTCGGGGTCCGCATCGACCGAAAGCGCCGTCAGCCGGTCACCGTGCTGCTGAAGGCGCTGGGCTGGACCACCGAGCAGATCACGGAGCGCTTCGGCTTCTCCGAGATCATGATGTCCACCCTCGAGTCCGACGGCGTGTCCAACACCGACGAGGCGCTGCTGGAGATCTACCGCAAGCAGCGCCCGGGCGAGCAGCCGACGCGTGACCTCGCGCAGTCCCTGCTGGAGAACTCCTTCTTCAAGGCGAAGCGCTACGACCTCGCGCGCGTCGGCCGCTACAAGGTCAACCGCAAGCTTGGCCTGGGCGGCGACCACGACGGTCTGATGACCCTGACCGAGGAAGATATCGCCACCACGCTCGAGTACCTCGTGCGCCTGCACGCGGGCGAGACCGAGATGACGTCGCCGACCGGGGAGATCATCCCGATCAACACCGACGACATCGACCACTTCGGCAACCGCCGTCTGCGCACCGTGGGCGAGCTGATCCAGAACCAGGTCCGCGTCGGCCTGTCGCGCATGGAGCGCGTCGTGCGTGAGCGCATGACCACGCAGGATGCGGAGTCGATCACTCCGACGTCTCTGATCAACGTGCGCCCGGTTTCCGCTGCGATCCGCGAGTTCTTCGGCACGTCCCAGCTCTCGCAGTTCATGGACCAGAACAACTCCCTGTCCGGCCTGACGCACAAGCGCCGCCTCTCCGCGCTCGGCCCCGGCGGCCTGTCCCGCGAACGTGCGGGCATCGAGGTCCGCGACGTGCACCCGTCCCACTACGGCCGCATGTGCCCGATCGAGACCCCGGAGGGCCCGAACATCGGCCTGATCGGCGCGCTCGCGTCTTACGCGCGCGTCAACGCGTTCGGTTTCATTGAGACTCCGTACCAGAAGGTCGTCGACGGCAAGCTGACCGATCAGATCGACTACCTCACCGCCGACGAGGAGGACCGCTACGCCATCGCGCAGGCGGCCACCCCGCTGGATGGCGAGCGCAACCTCGTCGGGGAGCGCATCGAGGTCCGTCTCAAGGACGGCGACATCGGAGTCGTCGGCGCCCACGGCGTGGACTACCTGGATATCTCCCCGCGCCAGATGGTCTCCGTCGCCACGGCGATGATTCCGTTCCTCGAGCACGACGACGCCAACCGCGCGCTCATGGGTGCCAACATGCAGAAGCAGGCTGTGCCGCTGCTGCGCTCCGAGGCCGCCTACGTGGCCACCGGCATGGAGCAGCGCGCCGCGTACGACGCGGGCGACACCGTGATCTCCCGCAAGGCCGGCGTGATCGAGGACGTCACCGGTGACTACATCACCGTCATGGACGACGACGGCATCCGCGACACCTACATGCTGCGCACCTTTGAGCGCACCAACCAGGGCACCTGCTACAACCAGACGCCGATCGTCAACGCGGGCGACCGCGTTGAGGCCGGCCAGGTCATCGCAGACGGTCCGGGCACGAAGAACGGCGAGATGGCTCTCGGCCGTAACCTGCTCGTCGCCTTCATGCCGTGGGAGGGCCACAACTATGAGGACGCCATCATCCTCAACCAGCGCGTGGTGGAGGAGGATATCCTCACCTCCGTGCACATTGAGGAGCACGAGATCGACGCCCGCGACACCAAGCTCGGTGCCGAGGAAATCACCCGTGAGATCCCGAACGTGTCCGAGGACGTGCTCAAGGATCTGGACGAGCGCGGCATCATCCGCATCGGCGCCGACGTGCGCGACGGCGACATCCTCGTGGGCAAGGTCACCCCGAAGGGCGAGACCGAGCTGACCCCGGAGGAGCGCCTGCTGCGCGCCATCTTCGGCGAGAAGGCCCGCGAAGTGCGCGACACCTCCCTGAAGGTGCCCCACGGCGAGACCGGCAAGGTCATTGCCGTGCGCCGATTCTCCCGCGAGGATGACGACGATCTGAGCCCGGGCGTCAACGAGATGATCCGCGTCTACGTCGCCCAGAAGCGCAAGATTCAGGACGGCGACAAGATGGCCGGCCGCCACGGCAACAAGGGCGTGGTGGGCAAGATCCTCCCGCAGGAGGACATGCCGTTCATGGCTGACGGCACTCCGGTGGACATCATCTTGAACACCCACGGCGTGCCGCGCCGTATGAACATCGGCCAGGTCCTCGAGGTCCACCTCGGGTGGCTCGCGCACGCCGGCTGGACCGTCAACCCGGACGACCCGGCCAACGCCGAGCTGCTTCAGACCCTGCCCGAGCACCTGTACGACGTCCCGCCGGAGTCGCTCACTGCCACCCCGGTGTTCGACGGTGCCAGCAACGAGGAGATCGCGGGCCTGCTCGCGAACTCGAAGCCGAACCGCGACGGCGACGTCATGGTCGACGGCAACGGCAAAACGATGCTTTTCGACGGCCGCTCCGGTGAGCCGTTCAAGTACCCCGTCTCCGTGGGCTACATGTACATGCTCAAGCTGCACCACCTGGTGGACGAGAAGATCCACGCCCGCTCCACGGGCCCGTACTCCATGATCACCCAGCAGCCGCTGGGCGGTAAGGCCCAGTTCGGCGGCCAGCGCTTCGGCGAGATGGAGGTGTGGGCCATGCAGGCGTACGGCGCCGCCTACACCCTGCAGGAGCTGCTGACCATCAAGTCCGACGACGTCGTCGGCCGCGTGAAGGTCTACGAGGCGATTGTCAAGGGCGACAACATCCCGGATCCGGGAATCCCCGAGTCTTTCAAGGTGTTGCTCAAGGAGCTGCAGTCGCTCTGCCTGAACGTGGAGGTGCTCACCGCCGACGGAACCCCGATGGAGCTCACCGGCGACGAGGACGATTTCGACCAGGCCGGTTCCTCCCTCGGCATCAACCTCTCGCGCGACGAGGGTGCAGCGGCTGACACGGCCTAGGCGCTAACGAACGCAACCGAAAGAAATTTATCCACACCGATCCTCCCCACGAGGGGGAGGTGAAAGGGAATTTACGTGTTTGACGTAAACCTCTTCGACGAGCTTCGCATTGGCCTGGCCACCGCCGACGATATCCGCCGTTGGTCCCACGGCGAGGTCAAGAAGCCCGAAACCATCAACTACCGCACACTCAAGCCCGAGAAGGACGGTCTCTTCTGCGAGCGCATTTTCGGCCCGACCCGCGACTGGGAGTGCGCCTGCGGCAAGTACAAGCGCGTGCGCTACAAGGGCATCATCTGTGAGCGCTGCGGTGTTGAGGTGACCAAGTCCAAGGTGCGCCGCGAGCGCATGGGCCACATCGAGCTCGCCGCGCCCGTGACCCACATCTGGTACTTCAAGGGTGTGCCGTCCCGCCTGGGCTACCTGCTCGACCTGGCGCCGAAGGACCTTGAGCGCATCATCTACTTCGCCGCCAACATCATCACCTCCGTGGACGAGGAAGCTCGCCACAACGACATGTCGACCCTCGAGGCCGAGATGCTCATGGAGAAGAAGGAAGTGGAGGCGGACGCCAACTCCGAGATCGCCGAGCGCGCTCAGAAGCTGGAGGAGGACCTCGCTGAGCTGGAGGCCGCCGGCGCGAACGCGTCGGCACGCAAGAAGGTGCAGCAGGCCGCCGACAAGGAGATGACCCACATTCGCCAGGCCGGAGAGCGCGAGGTTGAGCGTCTCGACGAGGTGTGGCAGACGTTTGTCAAGCTCGCCCCGAAGCAGATGATCATCGATGAGAACCTCTACGAGGAGCTTGTCGACCGCTACGAGGATTACTTCACCGGCGGCATGGGCGCCGAGGCGATTCAGACGCTCATCCGCAGCTTCGACCTCGAGGCCGAGGCTGAGGAGCTGCGCACCATCATCGCCGAGGGTAAGGGCCAGAAGAAGATCCGCGCGCTCAAGCGCCTGAAGGTCGTCGCCGCGTTCCTGCGTTCCGGCAACGACCCGGCCGGCATGATCCTGGACGCGATCCCGGTGATCCCGCCGGAGCTGCGCCCGATGGTCCAGCTCGACGGTGGCCGGTTCGCCACCTCCGACCTCAACGACCTGTACCGCCGCGTGATCAACCGCAACAACCGCCTCAAGCGCATGATCGACCTCGGCGCGCCCGAGATCATCGTGAACAACGAGAAGCGCATGCTGCAGGAGTCCGTCGACGCGCTGTTCGACAACGGCCGCCGCGGCCGCCCCGTCACGGGCCCGGGCAACCGACCGCTGAAGTCCCTGTCCGACCTGCTCAAGGGCAAGCAGGGCCGCTTCCGCCAGAACCTGCTGGGCAAGCGCGTGGACTACTCCGGCCGTTCTGTGATCATTGTCGGTCCGCAGCTCAAGCTCCACGAGTGCGGTCTGCCGAAGCTCATGGCGCTCGAGCTGTTCAAGCCGTTCGTGATGAAGCGCCTGGTGGACAACGACTACGCGCAGAACATCAAGTCCGCCAAGCGCATGGTGGAGCGCCAGCGCCCCGAGGTGTGGGACGTGCTCGAGGAGGCTATTTCCGAGCACCCCGTGCTGCTCAACCGCGCGCCGACGCTGCACCGCCTGGGTATTCAGGCCTTCGAGCCGAAGCTGGTCGAGGGCAAGGCCATCCAGCTGCACCCGCTGGCCTGTGAGGCGTTCAATGCTGACTTCGACGGCGACCAGATGGCAGTGCACCTGCCGCTGTCCGCCGAGGCGCAGGCGGAGGCCCGTGTGCTCATGCTGTCGTCGAACAACATCTTGTCCCCGGCGTCCGGCAAGCCGCTGGCGATGCCGCGCCTGGACATGGTCACCGGCCTGTACTTCCTCACCATGCTCAAGGGCGAGTCCGAGATCGGCGGCGAGGGTGCCTACGCCCCCGCCGACGAGAACGGCCCCGCGCGCGGCGTGTACACCTCCTACCGCGAGGCCATCATGGCCTACGACCGCGGGGTGCTGGGGCTGCAGGCGCCGATCAAGGTCCGCATCGACCACCTCCGCCCGACGGCGGAGGTCGAGGCGGAGCAGTTCCCCGACGGCTGGTCGCAGGGTCAGCCCTGGATGGCGGACACCACGCTGGGCCGCATCATGTTCAATGAGATGCTGCCGTTCAACTTCCCGTACCAGGAAGGCGCGATGGTGCGCAAGGGCGGCGGCGCCGGCAAGGTGCTGCTTGGCGACGTCATCCAGTCCATGGTGGAGAAGTACCCGATGATCACCGTGGCCCAGACGCTGGACAAGATGAAGGACGCAGGTTTCTACTGGGCGACCCGTTCCGGCGTGACCATCTCCATGTCCGACGTGCTTGTTCTGCCGAACAAGACCGAGGTGCTCGAGCAGTACGAGCGCGAGGCCGAGGAGATCGAGCGCAAGTTCTGGGAGAAGGGCGCACTGACGGAGGAGAACCGCTACGACCGTCTGGTCGAGCTGTGGCAGGACGCCACGAACAAGGTGGGTCAGGCCGTGGAGGATCTCTACCCGGACGACAACCCGATCCCGATGATCGTGAAGTCGGGCGCGGCAGGCAACATGCGCCAGATTTGGACGCTGGCCGGCATGAAGGGCATGGTCGTGAACTCGCGTGGCGAGTACAGCACCCGCCCGATCAAGACCTCGTTCCGCGAGGGCTTGAGCGTGATGGAGTACTTCAACAACTCCCACGGCTCGCGCAAGGGTCTGGCCGATACCGCTCTGCGTACCGCAGACTCCGGGTACCTCACCCGTCGCCTTGTCGACGTCGCCCAGGACGTCATCGTCCGCGAGGAAGACTGCGGCACCCACCAGGGTGTCCGGGTGCCCGTGGCCGAGATGGTCGGCGACAAGTGGGTGCGCGACGACCTGGTCGAGACGTCCGTGTCGGGCCGCGTGCTCGCGAGCGACGCGAAGGACGCCGACGGCACCGTGGTGCTCGAGGCGGGCTCCGACCTGAACGAGGAGAACATCGACAAGCTCGTCGCCGCGGGCGTGGCCGAGGTCAAGGTGCGCTCCGTTCTCACCTGCCAGACCCCGACCGGCGTGTGCGCGAAGTGCTACGGCAAATCGATGGCGTCGGGCAAGCTGGTCGACATCGGCGAGGCCGTCGGCATCGTCGCCGCGCAGTCGATCGGTGAGCCGGGTACCCAGCTGACGATGCGTACCTTCCACCAGGGCGGTGTCGGCGGTGACATCACCGGCGGTCTGCCGCGTGTGCAGGAGCTGTTCGAGGCCCGCGTGCCGAAGAACCGCGCTCCGATCGCCTCCGTGGCGGGCACCATCACGCTGGAGGACGAGGGCAACTTCTGGACGCTGACCATCCACCCGGATGACGGCTCCGACGATGTCGTGTACGAGAAGCTGTCGAAGCGCCAGGGCCTGGCGCAGGTGCGCCGCCCGATGGAGTCCAACCCCGAGGCGATGATCGAGCGCTCCCTGCGCGAAGGCGACCGCGTGGAAGTCGGCGACCGTCTCCTGCGCGGTGCGGCTGACCCGCATGACGTGCTCGACGTGCTGGGCCGACGCGGCGTCGAGAAGCACTTGATCGACGAAGTGCAGGCCGTGTACCGCACCCAGGGTGTGTCCATCCACGACAAGCACATCGAGATCATCATCCGCCAGATGCTGCGTCGCGGAAACGTCATCGACTCCGGTGACACGGACTTCCTGCCGGGCACCCTGGTCGACCTCGCCGAGGCGCGCCAGGTTAACGCCCAGACGGTGGCCGATGGCGGGCAGCCGGCGGAGATGCGCTCGGAGATCATGGGCATCACGAAGGCGTCGCTGGCGACGGAGTCGTGGCTGTCGGCGGCCTCCTTCCAGGAGACCACCCGCGTGCTTACCGACGCCGCCATCAACAAGCGCTCCGACAAGCTGATCGGCCTGAAGGAGAACGTGATCATCGGCAAGCTGATCCCGGCCGGCACCGGCATCGCCCGGTACCGCAACATCCAGGTCAAGCCGACGGAGGCGGCGCGCAGCGCGGCGTACTCGATCCCGAGCTTCGGCGATTCGATCTACGGCGACGACGGTTACGGCGAGTTCACCGGCGCGTCCGTGCCGCTCGACGAGTACGGATTCGACCAGATCTAGTCTCACGGCTCGCGGGGGAAGACCTCAGCGCGTTTTCAGGCCACGTTTTGGCACGAAAACGCGCTGAGGTCTTCTCGTTGTCGCCAAGCGTGGGGGATTTGGGGATTCGGGACGCATGCAGTAGAGTTACACGAGATTTCCCGTGCGACCAGCGCGCGCGGTGAAACTTGAACCCCCGCTCTCATAAGGCGGATGGTGGTTCGCGCAGACGGAAGGGCCCCGCATAAGAGCCCCCATTTTTGCGTGTTTGGCCACCGGTACTGACACACTTCAAGAAGGACAGTTAATGCCAACTATTCAGCAGCTGGTCCGCAAGGGCCGCCACGACAAGCGCGCCAAGGTCGCCACGGCCGCCCTGAAGGGCTCCCCGCAGCGCCGCGGCGTGTGCACCCGCGTGTACACCACCACCCCGAAGAAGCCGAACTCGGCTCTGCGCAAGGTCGCGCGTGTGCGCCTGACCTCCGGCATCGAGGTTTCCGCCTACATCCCCGGTGAGGGCCACAACCTGCAGGAGCACTCCATGGTGCTCGTGCGCGGCGGCCGCGTGAAGGACCTGCCGGGCGTTCGCTACAAGATCATCCGCGGTGCGCTGGACACCCAGGGCGTCAAGGACCGTAAGCAGGCTCGCTCCCGCTACGGCGCAAAGAAGGGACAGTAATCTAAATGCGTAAGCAGCAAGCTCCGAAGCGTCCCGTTGTCAAGGATCCGGTGTACAACTCCGAGATCGTCACCCAGCTCGTGAACAAGATCCTGCTGGACGGGAAGAAGTCCACCGCCGAGCGCATCGTCTACGGCGCACTCGAGATCTGCCGCGAGAAGACCGGCACCGACCCCGTCGGCACGCTGGAGAAGGCCCTCGGCAACATCCGTCCGGACCTCGAGGTCCGCTCCCGCCGCGTCGGCGGCGCGACCTACCAGGTCCCGGTCGAGGTCAAGCCGGGCCGCTCGAACACCCTCGCGCTGCGTTGGATGGTCACCTTCACCCGCCAGCGTCGCGAGAACACCATGGTTGAGCGCCTCGCCAATGAGATCCTCGACGCCTCCAACGGGCTGGGCGCATCCGTGAAGCGCCGCGAGGACACCCACAAGATGGCCGAGGCCAACCGCGCCTTCGCTCACTACCGCTGGTAGTTGCCGTATTGCTCACTCGTCTAGTCGTCCCGGCCGCCGGCCGCATGGCACCGTTGAGAACTCCATAACCGCGGGGTTTACGGGCGTGCGGCCGCGAGCCGGGATGCGCGTACTTGAGCGCCTGGGCTGACGAAATGCGCATTTAATGGCAGAATTGACAAAGGTAAATATCCACAAAGGCGTTACCGGCAGGCCCGGCCAGGTAACCGGAAACGCCGACAACACTTAAGTTGGGGTAAAAACGTGGCACAAGAAGTGCTTAGGGACCTAAACAAGGTCCGCAACATCGGCATCATGGCTCACATCGATGCCGGTAAGACCACCACCACCGAGCGTATTCTCTTCTACACCGGTATCAACCGTAAGGTCGGAGAGACGCACGACGGCGGCGCCACCACTGACTGGATGGAGCAGGAGAAGGAGCGCGGCATCACCATTACGTCCGCGGCCGTGACCTGTTTCTGGAACAACAACCAGATCAACATCATCGATACCCCGGGTCACGTGGACTTCACCGTCGAGGTGGAGCGGTCCCTGCGCGTCCTGGACGGTGCCGTCGCGGTTTTCGACGGCAAGGAGGGCGTGGAGCCCCAGTCCGAGCAGGTGTGGCGTCAGGCCGCGAAGTACGACGTCCCGCGTATCTGCTTTGTCAACAAGATGGACAAGCTGGGCGCGGACTTCTTCTTCACCGTGCAGACGATCGTCGATCGCCTCGGCGCGAAGCCGCTCGTGATGCAGCTGCCGATCGGCGCTGAGGACGACTTCGACGGTGTCGTCGACCTCATCGAGATGAAGGCGTTTATGTGGCCGGGCAAGGTTGAGACCGGCACCCCGCCGCAGATCCAGGAGATCCCGGCCGACCTGCAGGACAAGGCGGAGGAGTACCGCGAGAAGCTGCTCGAGACCGTCGCGGAATCCGACGAGGAACTCATGGAGAAGTACTTCGGCGGCGAGGAACTCACCATCGACGAGATCAAGGCTGCCATTCGCAAGATGACCGTCAACTCCGAGATCTACCCGGTGTACTGCGGCTCCGCGTACCGCAACAAGGGTATCGAGCCTTTGCTCGACGCCGTCATCGACTTCCTGCCGAACCCGCTGGACATCGGCGAGGTCCATGGTACCTCCATGGATGGGGAGACCCCGGACACCCGCAAGCCGTCGGTGGAGGAGCCGTTCTCCGCGCTCGCGTTCAAGATCGCCGTCCACCCGTTCTTCGGCAAGCTGACCTACGTCCGCGTCTACTCCGGCCAGGCAATCCCGGGCGAGCAGATGCTCAACTCCACGAAGAACTCGAAGGAGCGCGTGGGCAAGCTGTTCCAGATGCACGCGAACAAGGAGAACCCGGTCGAGCACGCCGACGCCGGCAACATCTACGCGTTCATCGGCCTGAAGAACACCACGACCGGTGACACCCTGTGCAACCCGGATCACCCGATCATCCTGGAGTCCATGGACTTCCCGGACCCGGTTATCCAGGTGGCCATCGAGCCGAAGACCAAGGCTGACCAGGAGAAGCTGGGCACCGCCATCCAGAAGCTCGCGGAGGAGGACCCCACCTTCACCGTCAAGCTCGACGAGGAGACCGGCCAGACCGTCATCGGCGGCATGGGCGAGCTCCACCTCGACGTCCTGGTCGACCGCATGAAGCGCGAGTTCAAGGTCGAGGCAAACATCGGCTCCCCGCAGGTGGCTTACCGTGAGACCATTCGCAAGAAGGTCGAGTCGCTGGACTACACCCACAAGAAGCAGACCGGTGGCTCGGGCCAGTTCGCGAAGGTCATCGTCACGATCGAGCCCTACAACCCGGATCCGACCGAGCTGGAGGAGGGCGAGTCCGCGACCTACAAGTTCGAGAACGCCGTCACCGGCGGCCGCGTGCCCAAGGAGTACATCCCGTCCGTCGACGCCGGCATCCAGGACGCCATGCAGTACGGCTACCTCGCTGGCTTCCCGCTCGTCAACATCAAGGCCACCCTCGAGGACGGCGCCTACCACGACGTCGACTCGTCGGAAATGGCCTTCAAGCTGGCGGGCTCCCAGGTGCTCAAGGAGGCCGTCGCTAAGGCGAAGCCGGTCCTGCTCGAGCCCGTGATGGCCGTCGAGGTTGTCACCCCGGAGGAGTACATGGGTACCGTCAACGGCGATATCAGCTCGCGCCGCGGCCAGGTGTACGCCATGGACGACCGCTCCGGCGCCAAGGTGGTCAAGGCTAAGGTGCCGCTCTCCGAGATGTTCGGCTACATCGGCGACCTGCGCTCCAGCACCGCCGGCCGCGCGAACTTCTCGATGGTGTTCGACTCCTACGCCGAGGTCCCCTCGAGTGTGGCGCAGGAGATCATCGACGAGCGCAATGGCCACTAGCGAGCCGACTCCGGCAGTGGCCCCGAGGTGTCGTCCCGTGCCAGCGAGATGACGCCGCTTTACGGGGCCGCTGCCCCCGCACGGGAGTAGCGGTTGAGCTGAGGCACGACCCGATCGGAATCGCGCCTGAGCCAGCCGTTACTCTCTAGGGAGATCTGTTGATTTGGATCGCCGCAGCCGAGAAACGGCCTGAGTTTTCAGGGGTTACCCGGTTTGAAAAACGGTCTTAATGAAACTAGGATCATGTAACTGGCACATTGTGAAATGGCCATTGTCGGCGTGCCCCGTAAAGGGGTGCCTGGCAGGGCAAATGTAAACCACGTGGCTGCGAAGGTCGTAGCCACCATGAAGTCCAGGAGGACATACAGTGGCAAAGGCTAAGTTTGAGCGTTCCAAGCCGCACGTAAACATCGGCACCATCGGTCACGTCGACCACGGCAAGACCACCACGACGGCTGCCATCACCAAGGTGCTCGCTGACGCTTACCCGGATGAGAACACCGCTTTCGCGTTCGACGCGATCGACAAGGCTCCCGAGGAGCGCGAGCGCGGCATCACCATCAACATCTCCCACGTGGAGTACAACACCCCGAAGCGCCACTACGCTCACGTCGACGCCCCGGGCCACGCCGACTACATCAAGAACATGATCACCGGCGCCGCTCAGATGGACGGCGCGATCCTCGTGGTCGCCGCCACCGACGGCCCGATGCCGCAGACCCGCGAGCACGTTCTTCTGGCCCGCCAGGTCGGCGTCCCCTACATCCTCGTTGCGCTGAACAAGTGCGACATGGTTGATGATGAGGAGATCATCGAGCTCGTGGAGATGGAGGTCCGTGAGCTGCTCGGCGAGCAGGACTACGACGAGGACGCCCCCATCATCCACATCTCCGCTCTGAAGGCTCTCGAGGGCGACGAGAAGTGGGTTCAGTCCGTGCTCGACCTCATGCAGGCGTGCGACGACTCCATCCCGGATCCGGTCCGCGAGACCGACCGCGACTTCCTGATGCCGATCGAGGACATCTTCACCATCTCCGGCCGCGGCACCGTGGTTACCGGTCGTGTGGAGCGCGGCGTGCTCAACCTCAACGACGAGGTCGAGATCATCGGCATCCGCGACAAGTCCCAGAAGACCACCGTCACCTCCATCGAGATGTTCAACAAGCTGCTCGATACCGCTGAGGCAGGCGACAACGCGGCTCTGCTGCTCCGCGGTCTGAAGCGCGAGGACGTCGAGCGTGGCCAGGTTGTCATCAAGCCGGGCGCCTACACCCCGCACACCAAGTTCGAGGGTTCCGTCTACGTCCTGTCCAAGGACGAGGGCGGCCGCCACACCCCGTTCTTCGACAACTACCGTCCGCAGTTCTACTTCCGCACCACCGACGTGACCGGTGTTGTGAAGCTGCCGGAGGGCACCGAGATGGTTATGCCGGGCGACAACGTCGACATGACCGTCGAGCTCATCCAGCCGGTCGCCATGGACGAGGGCCTGCGCTTCGCTATTCGCGAGGGCTCCCGCACCGTCGGCGCTGGCCGCGTCACCAAGATCCTGAACTAGTTTCCAGGGTCGCGGGGTGATACCCGCACGCAGTTAGAAACTCCCTTCCGCTTTGCGGGAGGGAGTTTTTCGTGCCCTCTCGCCTTTTTGTAAGGTAATGCCTTGTGAAGGATCCCACCCGCATTCCGGACGTCGTCGACGCGCTGCGGCGCACCTGGGAGGGACAGCCCGACCTCTCGCTCGCAGCGCTGTGGGGCGTGCTCGCCAACCGCGGCGTTGGCTGGGGTACCACCGACGACGAGCTGCTCGCCGTTCTGGCGGAGGTTGAGTCGGAGCACCCTTCGCTTATCGACGCCTCCACCGACGCCTCGTACACCATCTCCACAGCCTCGCCTGCCCACGCGGTCACGGTGGGCGGGGACATGGTCGTGGTGCGCAGCGCGACGGACCCGTCCCGCATGCCGGGTGTGTGGCAATTTTCCTCCCTGCGCAGGACCGGGCCCGGGCTGCCGCTGGTGATCACGGACGCCGAGGGCATCGACCACCGGCTGGGAGTGGTTCAGCTCATCACCGCCGTGGATGCGCAGCACGCCCCCGACTTGAACGGGCTCGAGCGCCACGACGTCGGCTCCGCCCGGTGGCTCGCCGTGCTGGAAGACGGCCGCCGGTGCGTGATTGGGCAATCCGTTCGCACGTGGGCGCAATCCCGCCGAGACGTGGCGGCCACCGATGGCCCGTGGGATAAGATCGTCCGCTGCGCTGAAGGGGAGGAGTTCCGCTACCTGCCGGGGGCGGGGCTGGCGGAGGTCGCCGTGGGAGTCGTCGAGCGCTTAGTCGTTCTCGAAACCTAGCCGGGCGCGTCAGTCGTCGATGCGGTCGAGGTGCAGCTTGTACACCGTGTCGATGTCCATGGCGCCGCAGGCCTCGGTGAAATCCCTGTCCGCTGCCTCTACGAAGTTGACCGTTTCCGCGAGGTCGCAGGCCGGGTTGGCCGTCACCGTAAACGTGACGGTCGGTCGATCGCGGATCATGGACACTGTTGCCGCCGCACGCTCGACGAGGTCGGACAGCGCCATGTGCTCGCTCGCGGCCTGCGACAGGCGTTGAAGGTTGATTACGGTATCTCCCAACTCAGGGTCGGCCGGTGCGGTGCCGCGCTCGGCGAAGCTCCGCGTGCGGAGGTTGGCCGCGATCAGCCACACCCCGGCGACGAGACACACGAGGAATACACCGATCAGGGCGACGGGGAACCAGGGGGATTGGGCGAAGCTGGCGGCCGCGCCACGATTCACCGCCCCGAGGGCGTCGCTGACGTACGGGATATCCCAGTACAGCGCCGCCGGGACCGCGCCGGCGACCGCGAGGGCGAGGCCGGCGAGGAAGACGAGCAGGCGGTCTATGCCGGCGAGCAGGCGTGTCACGGGTTCTCCGCCTCCCTCGCGGTGTCGGCGGGTTCGGCCTGCCGGGGGAGGACTGACGTCGATACGCGCGGGGCGCGGGCGAGGGGTGCGAACTGGGTGATAAGCGCGCTTGTCACCTTGTCCGCGACGGTCGCACCCGAGCCGTCGTCCTCGACGGCGACCCGCAGGCGTTTCCGGGTGGCGCGCGACGTGATGCGAGAGCGGCCAATTTCGGCGCGGGCGGTGTAGGTCGCCTTGCGGGCGATGTCTACCGGGCGGACCCAGATCGAGGCTGCGGAGGCCACTTTGACGTGGGTGCGCACGCGCGGTGCGAGCGCGGACAGAGCCACCCACAGCCCGAGCAGCGAGATCGCGGCGCCGGCGGCGACGGTGGCGAGCCCGAACTCGTGTGTGGCAACCCAGGAGAGCGCCTGGGCTGACCACGAGTTTGCGGGATCCCCCAGCCCGTAGCGGTACCAGAGGTCACGCCCGCACACAACGGCGAGAGCCAGCAGGACCGCGCCGACGCAGATGGCCAGCCAGCGCGCGGCCGGGTTGGCGCGAGGCTCCCGGCCCGGCGCCGGGGACTTTGGGCTAGCCATGCGCTTTCCCCCTCGGGACAACGGAAATCGGCCGCAGCGGGCGGGGAGTGGGGGCGTGCACGCTGCGCACCCGCTTCGCGGAGGAGCGCACCACTATCGCCTTCGGCGTGATGTCGTCGCCGTGCGCGGCCACCGCCTCGGCGCTCACCCGGGAGGCGGAGCTGACGGCCTTTGCATTTGCGACCTTGATCGTGACCCGGCGCACGGTGAAGCCGGTGAGCGCGCGCACGTGTGTGATCACGGCGGCACGGGCGGCGTCGGCGACGGCGGCGACGGGGCTGGGGTAGGTGACCGCGATGTCGGCCTCAATCGTGGCGGTGCGGGCATCCGCATCCAGGTGGGCCACGACGCGGGGCAGCGCTCGTCCCGCCAGGCCCGCGAGCTTCGCGTCGAGCGTGCAGGAGCCGGGCACCGCGAGTATCGCGGCTTCGGCAATGCGCTCGATCACCTTCGCGGAGAGACGAAAGTCGGTGTCACCCATCAGCTGCGACCCCGTCCGGAACCGGTGCTGACGATCTCCGCGATGTCGATGCGACCGTCGAGTTGGGCGCCGATCACCCCGCCGATGGTGCCAAACAGCAGCAGCCACACCAGGCCCAGCCATCCCCCGATGGTGACGAAGAGGGCAACGACGATTCCGGCGAGGACACCGAGTGCCGTCTTGCTGCGGTAAATATCCATGGCGACCACTTTCTCACGTTAGTAAAGCTAAACCTACTGGGCGTCGGCGACAACGACGTCAACAAAAGGCAGCCCGGTTGCCGCCAACGCCGCGGCCCGGACCTCGCCGGCGACGTGGGCCACGGGGCGGCCGGAGGCAACGGCGTAGACGATGTGCACCTCGACGCCGGCGAGCCCCGGGCCGGTACCCCGCGTTGCGGGCCGGATCCCGCCGATCCGCGTGCCAGGGAGAAGGAGCGCCACCTCTCCGAAGCGGCCGTCGCTGAGCGACGCGACGCCCGGGACGGACAGTGCGGCGTCGCGGACGGCCTCCCCGGCCTCCCTCGAGATCCCGGCGGGCATGCCTAGCCCAGGGTGGACGCGGGGCTGACTGCGGGGGCCTCGGTCGCGGGCTCGCGCTCGAGGTTGTCCTGCGGCGGGATGTTGACGTCGTGAACGG